>NZ_KV818853.1:190580-213643 GCF_001815045.1 Streptococcus sp. HMSC065E03
AATAAAGAGGCTAGGACTTTTGTCCCAGCCTCTTGTGATTGAATTATTGTCCCCTGCCGGAATCGAACCAGCAACTACTCCTTAGGAGGGAGTTGTTATATCCATTGAACTAAGGGGACCTATAAAAAAAGAAGCGAGATCACTCCCGCCTCCTTGTTCGTCTTAACGACGGATTTCTTTAATACGAGCTGCTTTACCTTGCAATGCACGAAGGTAATACAATTTCGCACGACGTACTTTACCGTAACGTACAACTTCAATCTTGTCTACACGTGGAGTGTGTACTGGGAATGTACGTTCAACACCGACACCGTTAGAGATTTTACGAACAGTGTACATTTCAGTGTGTCCTTGACCTTTACGAGCGATAACAACGCCTTCAAAGATCTGGATACGTTCACGAGATCCTTCGACAACTTTCGCGTGTACACGAACAGTGTCACCAGGACGGAATGCAGGGATATCAGTACGAAGTTGACCTTCAGTCAAGCTTTGGATTAATGGATTCATTTTATTCTCCTATCTTCGTCAATCTTGAGGGACCTCCCTCAGCGGATAAACTGTATTTTTGTGCTTCCATTACGCACAAAAACTATCATATCAGATATTTTCAGGTTTGTAAAGCTCTTTTCTCTACTTTTTTGCAACTTTTTGGCCGGAATAAATGCTCCACTCTTTTGGTAGGCAATAGGCGATGGCGCAGGCGATCACAAAGAAAGGAAGATTGCCATAGCCAAAGACTTCTCCTCCGATCAAGATCGGTGCGAGCAAGGTCGTGGTCGCACTACCAAAGACACTGGCATAACCGATAGCAGCCACCACTAAGACGGGTAAGCCCAGCAGAGGAGCGAGAAAGACGCCAAGTGTAGCTCCGATCGCAAAGAGTGGTGTCACTTCTCCTCCTTGGTATCCAGCAGAGATCGTCACCACGGTAAAGAGGAGCTTGAGGATCCAGTCATAACTCTGCGCACTACCCTGATGAAAAGCCACATCAATCAGATTGGTTCCGAGTCCGCTATAAGAGCCGACCTTAGTCAGCTGGAGAGTCAAGAGGATCAAGCTGAGTCCAGCCCCAATGACCGCGATTCGGATATAAGGATTAGGCAGTACTTTCGCAACTGTTTTTTTCAACCAAGAAAGGCTAACTGCAAAGAGCTTCCCAGCGAGGCCAAACGCCAAGCCAAGAAGGGCGACTTTGATCAAGGTCTCTGGTGTCCAGCTCAGCGTTTCCTTGAGTGGCACAGCAAATTTCTCTAAACCAAGGGCATGCGAAGTGAAGCTAGCCACGATCGAAGAGATAAGCGCAGGATAGAGAGCCATCAACTGCAACTCCCCAACTGTCAAGACCTCAAGGGCAAAGAAGGTTGCTGCGAGTGGCGTCTGAAAGAGCCCTGCAAAACCAGCTGCCATCCCAGTCATGAGAAAAATACGCGAAGCATCCGGAATCTTGATGTAACGCGCAAAACAATGCGAAAGGGTCGCTCCGATTTGGACTGCTACACCTTCCCGACCAACCGAACCGCCAAAGAGATGGCTCATCCAGGTCGTCAGCATGATCAAAGGCACCAAGACCAAGGGGATTTTCTCCTCACGCGCGTGTCCGACATCAAAGATGAGGCCCATCCCTTTTGAAGCCTTCCCACCAAAACGTTTATAAAGATAAACGATGACAAGCCCCGCTAAAGCCAAGAAAAGAATCAAGGGCCAGTGCTGGCTTCGGAAATCCCCTATCAGAAGAAGACCTTGACCAAAAATCATATCAATAGCACCGACCAAGAGACCGATGAAGAGGGCCATCCCTGTTAGGATCACATACTGCTGTGCTTTTTGCTTGATAGATAGACTAGTCACGCGCCCTCACCTCCTCTTGATAGTCTCTAGAACGCGCCATTAAATCATGAAACTGGGATTGAATGGTCGCACGATACTGCTCATCTGTCACAAGAGATCCGACTTTCTCAAGTACCTCTCTTTCCCTTCCTTGATCGAGCACAGGTAGGCCCTGCTGCTCCTTATATTCTATAATCTGACTGACACAAACCATCCGTTTTTCCAGCAAGGCTACAAGCTCTTGATCGATCTGGTCAATGTCCTTACGAATCTGATCTAAATCCATGTGTCTCCTCTTTATTTTGGATATAAATCGAGGCTGTAATCCATCGATCCAGCCTCTTTGTCATTAATTTGCTTTGGCTACGAGTTCTTCCGCAAAGGCTTCTAATTTTTCAATGTCTTCGTCTTCTGCAGACAAATCAACTTTGACACACTCAGAGCCTTTTTCAGCACCAGTCGCAGCGAAGCAACGGTCGAAATCATCAACTGCTTTACAGAATTCATCGTAGAAGGTATCCCCTGATCCTACAACACCGTAAAGTTTGCCTTTGAGATCAAGGCCAGCCAAATCTTCGTAGAAATCTTGAATCTCATCTGGAAGCTCTCCATCGCCGTAGGTATAAGTCGCTACCACCGCGATATCTGCATCAAGGAAGTCCTCCGCATCCACAGTTGTACACTCATCCACATCTACTTCGACACCAAGATCACGGAATTTATCCGCTACGATATCGGCGATTTCTTCAGTATTTCCAGTCATACTAGCAAAAACAATCTTCGCTACAGTCATAATTTCCTCCCAAAAGCTATTTCCCGTATTATACCACTTTTTCAAGCATTTTGCACGAAACCTTTCCCGATAAGCTGAAAGAAGGGACACGTTTCAAGAATTTGGACCGATTCAACCTAATCGCCCTCGTTTTCTTCTTGAATCTCTTTAATATCTTTAATTTCTTCATCCAACTTCTTATCAAAATAAGACTTATTTTTGAACGGATACGAATAGGTGCGCCAAGTGTACCATTTTAGTCCTTCTTCACCCTTATAGTACCACTCGATTCTAGTAGGTAAAAACTCTTTGTTGTAGGTGATGCGAACCTTGGTGAATTGACGATTTTTCTTCAAATAAATCGCTTCAAATTCCGGGGGATATTCTTCTTTCATCAATTTATCGTCCAAAAATCTTTTCGGTGAGCTAGTAATTTGATAGTTGGATTTCTTAATTTCATCAGTAGTAATTTTCTTACTTAATAGAACTGATGATAATTCGTTATTTACTGCAGATTTGTAATACTGTTTACGATCCCAGTCCGCTTTATAACCACCATATACCGTGTCATCTTTCACAGCAGTTTCTGCAATATAATAAAATTCTTCCTCCCTAAGATCAAACCCAACTTCAAAATCCTTATAAAGAGGATCTCCCATTTTGATCAGAACAAATTGCTTTTTTTTTAAAACATTCAATGCCGGTTGATTGTTACTGCAACTACTTAGGAATACTGCAATAAGCATTACGACCAACACTACCACAATCATTTTGGGAAATTGTAACCATCGTTTTCTTTTCATTGATTGTTTAATTTCTTTCATCATCTCTCTCATTCTAACAAAATATCCATACAATGTAAAACCGCCTCCACTGACCCTGCATAGTGATAAACGCTTGCTGTATGGGCCTTTTTTATGTTAAAATTGACAGAGAAAATGAGGTAATGTATGAACGTAATGAATGACATTCTTGAAAAGATTCAAGCTTATAACACGATTATTATCCACCGTCACCAGAATCCGGATCCGGATGCGATTGGGAGCCAGGTGGGCTTGCGGGATCTCCTGCGTGCGCACTTCCCTCAAAAGCGGGTCTTGGCAACTGGCTATGATGAACCGACCTTGACTTGGCTTGCTGAAATGGATGAGGTCAAGGATGAAGATTTTGAGGGAGCTTTGGTGATTGTCTGTGATACGGCCAATACTCCCCGAATCGATGACAAGCGCTATTTGAATGGTGATTTCCTGATCAAGATCGACCACCATCCAAATGACGATGCATATGGCGATCTGCTCTGGGTTGATACAGACTCAAGCTCTACCAGTGAGCTGATTGCACTTTTTGCTAAGGAATTGGATCTCGAACTACCGGTTAGTGCTGCGCGTCTCCTCTATGCAGGGATTGTCGGCGATACGGGTCGCTTCCTTTATCCTGCTACTTCGACTCGGACTTTTGAGATCGCTGCAACACTTCGAAGCATTCCCTTTGATTTTACTGCCCTTGCTCGTCAAATGGATACGATCAATCTTAAAACCGCTAAGCTTCAAGGCTACGTCTATGACCATCTCGAGATCGACGAACATGGCGCTGCGCGTGTGACCTTGACACAAGAGCTCTTGAAGAAATTTGATCTACGTGATTCTGAGACTGCTGCGATTGTTGGAGCTCCTGGACGCATCGATACCGTGTCTGTTTGGGCTATCTTTGTTGAACAGACTGACGGTCACTTCCGTGTCCGGATGCGTAGCAAACGAAAAGTGATTAATGAGATTGCCAAACGTCAT
The DNA here is from genome assembly GCF_001815045.1 of Streptococcus sp. HMSC065E03. NCBI lineage: Bacteria > Bacillati > Bacillota > Bacilli > Lactobacillales > Streptococcaceae > Streptococcus > Streptococcus sp. HMSC065E03. The sequence goes on from NZ_KV818853.1 coordinate 194,970, forward strand.
AATGGTGGTGGCCATCCACTAGCTAGTGGAGCTAACTCCTACTCCCTCGAAGAAAACGACCAAATCTACAAAGAGCTACAAGAAGTGGCACGCACAAACGAAGGCTGAGAACGGTTTCTCAGCCTTTTTATCTTGGTCATGGGGTTTTCATTTGATCTTTCTTATGGTAAAATAAAGCTAATAAAATTTTTAAGGAGACTTATTATGGAAAAAAATCGTTTGTTTATCATTATCTCTGCTGCGGTAGCGATTCTTAGCTCTTTCTTGCCATGGGCAAGCCTGAATGCTGGTGCCTTTGGTTCATACAGCTGGAATGGCCTTCGCGGAGATGGATGGTTCGTTATTATCTTCGCAGTCGTTGCGATTGTCCTTGCTTGCTTGAACGATGTGAAATCTTCACTACCAAAAGGTTTTGCAATTGGTGTTATCGTATCAGGGGCTCTCTCAACTATCGTAACATTGATCGATCTATTTGGTGTAAACAAATATGCTGTTGACTTCAATGGTTATGGCGTTTCAATTGGCTTTGGTTTGATCCTTGCTTTGATCGCATCAATCGCTATTGTTGTAACTGGTCTCTTGGCGATGTCAGGTGGTAAAATCACTAAAGGAACATTCGAAGAACTTGCTGAATCTGGTAAAGGATTTGCACAAACAGTTGGACGGGTGACAACTACTACAGTTAAAACTGCAGTAGATGAAATCAAAAAAGAATCACACGAACACACTGAAGGAAAAGCTGATCAACCAGTTGAAGCACCAAAAGATCCAAATCAATCTGAACAATAATAAGATTATCATCACCTTAGCATAGCTAGGGTGATTTTTTTGATCATTAATTTAAATAAAATTAGTGAAAATACTTGTCAAGATCCTGGAAATTTGGTAAACTAGCTTAGTAACAATCTATGGCTCGGAAAGAGACCATGGCAGAAAGGAAATATTGCAAAATGAAAAAAGATATCCATCCAGAATATCGCCCTGTTGTCTTCATGGACACTACTACTGGTTACAAGTTCGTCAGCGGTTCAACTAAGTACTCTAGCGAAACAGTTGAATTCGAAGGTGAAACTTACCCATTGATCCGTGTTGAAATTTCATCAGACTCACACCCATTCTACACTGGACGTCAAAAGTTCACTCAAGCAGATGGACGTGTGGATCGTTTCAACAAAAAATACGGTCTCAAATAAGAACCAACACAGAACCACTTCCCTTTCGGGAGTGGTTTTTTTGATCTAAAAAGATGAACATATAAAGAATTCTTTCTCCCTTTTCTGAAAAATCATTTTCATTGTCTTCTCCTCTATCCTCTGCTATATTTGGATTATCAAAGAAAGGAGACAAGCCGATGACATTGTCCAAAAAACTCACACTTTCTCTTGCCTCACTGGCAGTTCTTGGTCTTTTAGTAGCCTGCTCGAACCAGACAGCTCAAACACCTGCAAACTCTGCTAGTTCACAACAGGTTTCTTCGAGCACTTCAAGCTCTAAAGGTTCACAAACAGCTAGCCAAGCTGAAAATCTAGACGGTACATACAAAGGGACTGATGAAAATGATCAGATCACTCTGACCCTCTCTGGTAAGATGGGCACATGGGAAGAGGTTGAAAGGGATGGCGAGAAAGAAAGCAAGCCTGTAACCGTTCACTCCGACAATCATACTCTCACTGTGGGAGATGATCTCAAATATTACAAACTAGAAGGTAACCAACTCACTATTGAAGATGACGATCGCGATCCTTCTGATACCATTGTATTAACGAAATAGCATAAAAAATAAGAGGTTAGGATGTTGATCCCAACCTCTATTTATTATCTTAATGGAACTGCATCCCACCATCTACGATAATGGTTTGTCCTGTGATGTAGTTTGAATCAGGTCCAGCAAGGAAGCTGACCGCTGCTGCTACATCTTCAGGTTCTGAAAGACGTTTGAGAGTAATATCTTTAGCGAATGTTTGCATACCCCATTCGTCATCTTTACCTGCGTTCTTACCAACTTCATGAGCAATGTCAAACATCATTGGAGTCTTCACGATACCTGGTGCATAAGCATTGACAGTGATTCCTGAATCCGCTAAGTCACGCGCCAAAGTCTGTGTGATACCACGAACTGCAAATTTAGTACCACCATAAACAGTCAAGTTAGGGTTACCTACAACCCCTGCTTGTGAAGTTGCATTGATGATTTTTCCGCCATGGCCAAGCGCTTTGAATTGAGCTTGTGCAGCTTGAGCACCCCAAATCACGCCACCAACGTTAATAGCAAATGTACGCGTAAATTGTTCTTCTGTAATTGTATCAAGTGGTGTAGTTGGCGCAACACCTGCATTGTTCACGACAACATTCAAATCTCCAAAATGGTCAACAACTTTTTGGAAAGCTGCAGCTACTTCTGCTTGTTTGGATACATCAGCAACGACCGCAAAAGCATTTTCTGCGGACAACTCAGCAACTGCTTTTTCAGCTGTTTCAGCATTGTAGTCCAATACTCCGACCTTGAAGCCATCTTGCACCAAACGTTTTGCGATTGCAAAACCGATTCCTTGACCAGCACCTGTGACAATAGCTACTTTAGACATATGATTCCTCCTTGGTATCAACGATACCAGCAAACGTTCCTATCAGAACAGCAAGGGTTGACAACTAGTTTTGATGGGATCTATTATAAATATCCGACAAAACTATGCTAACAGTATACTCCTTTGTGAAAAAAGTGTCAAACTCTGGCCTGTTATTTTTTAAAAAAAGTTCATTTATATGATATTTTTATTTAGTGATAAGTGAAATAGAATATGGCTTTTAACCAAAACAGATAACTGTTCTATTCTGTAAAAACTACATGAGGCTGGGACAAAAGTCCTAGCCTCTCAATTATTTTTGGATTGTCGAGCAAGACGCAGTGGTTGATGGGCTCTACTACGCTGATTTCATCAGCTTTTACAGCCCTACTCAACTGTGCGAAGGAGGGACGACGAAATCGAATTCTAACGAATTACCGATTTCTGTCCCACTCTCTCTCATAAACTATTCATTTGATTGATCCCTTTAGTCATCAGATTCCGCAAATACTTGAGTGGCTTTGACTGCTTTCTTCCACCCCTTGTACAGCTCTTCCTTACGAGATTCATCCATCTTGGGTTCAAAGATTTGAGCTGCTCCATGAAGAGATTTTAATTCTTCCAAGTCTTTCCAATAGCCTACGGTCAGACCTGCTAGGAAGGCCGCTCCTAAAGCCGTTGTTTCCAAATTTTTGGCACGAGCAATCGCAATCCCAAGAATATCTGCCTGAAACTGCATTAAATAATCATTTTTCGCTGCCCCTCCATCTACTTTTAGGACTGGGATAGAGGTTTTAGCATCTACCTGCATGGTGTCGATGATATCGCGTACTTGGTAGGCAATGGATTGAAGGGTTGCTTTGATGAAGTCTTCCTTGGTCGTTCCCCGGGTAAGCCCGAAGACAGAACCACGCGCCTCTTGATTCCAGTATGGTGCTCCAAGACCGGTAAAAGCAGGGACCACATAGATTTCATCCTGGTTCTGGGACTTAAAAGCATAGGCCTCGGATTCAGGTGAATGATCGATCATACGCAGACCGTCACGAAGCCATTGAATGGCACTTCCAGCGATAAAGATCGATCCTTCAAGGGCATAGTAGACCTTGTCATTGATCCCATAACCAATCGTCGTCAGCAGGTTATTTTCTGATAACTGCATCTCCTCACCCGTATTCATAATGATGAAAGATCCAGTTCCATAAGTATTTTTGACCATCCCAGGTTCAAAGGCTAATTGACCAAAGAGAGCAGCCTGCTGGTCTCCCGCCATCCCTGCAATCGGCACTTGTCCACCGTAGAAATGGAAAGGAGCTGTCTTGCCATAGATTTCAGAGTTTGAACGCACTTCAGGAAGCATGGCTTTAGGAATATTGAGGATTTCTAAAATCTCATCGTCCCATTTCAGTTCCTTGATATTGTAAAGCATGGTACGGGCTGCATTGGAATAGTCTGTCACGTGGGCAGCTCCATCCGTCAGCTTCCAGACCAGCCAAGTATCAATGGTTCCAAAGAGCAATTCGCCCTTCTCCGCACGCTCTTGCGCCCCTTCTACATGGTCCAAGATCCAACGAACTTTTGTTGCTGAAAAGTAGGCATCAATGACTAGACCTGTCTTTTGGTGGAAGGTTTCTACATAGCCTTGGTTTTTAAGTTCTTCAGCCAGTGGAGCAGTTTGACGAGATTGCCAGACAATGGCATTGTAAATAGGAAGCCCCGTGTTCTTATCCCAAACAACTGTCGTTTCCCGTTGATTGGTAATGCCAATTGCTTCGATTTGATTGGGCTTGATGCCACTTTCAATAAAGACCTCAGCGATCACCGACTGCACCGAGTTCCAAATTTCATTGGCATTGTGTTCCACCCAACCAGCCTGCGTAAAAATCTGAGTGAATTCCTTTTGACTAGAGCTGACTTGCTCGCCTTTTTTATTAAAAATGATAGCCCGCGAACTAGTGGTTCCCTGGTCAATCGCCATGATGAAAGTTTCTTGAGACATAAACTGCCCTCCTGAATTAGGTACTTAAAAATCTTGTTCTTTCATCAACTAGTATACTCTATTTCATCATGGATTTGTATCCATTTTTTAAAGAAAATTCGGTCTAACATTTTCCTAGTACTTCCAGCTCTATCAGACCAAGCAAAAAGAGCCCTGAGGCTCTTTTAACTAGTAGTTCAAATGCTTATCAAGATCTGCTCTGATCTAACCGATTTAAGAACTCCATGGTAGGGCTGTCTTGGTAAAGTTCTTTAAGAGGAATGTTCTGATAGACCGCTATTTCGTCCGCAGTCACACCGTAACGAATTAATAGATCATAAATACGATTTAAATCATGACGTAATTCATCCGTTATGAGGACATTATCGCTTGTTTCTTTTGTTTTCCAATAATAAGATGGCAGAACTTCCTTGGTTTCAATTAAAATAGTTTGCAACAAAGTCCCACCATGGCTGTCCTTCTGAGAGATATCGGCCCCAAGTTCCAACATTTTCTCAAAAACCTTGAAAGACTTGTCAGCTTTTTCCTTAGACGAATACATCTCATATTGGCCATTCCAACGTTTGATCATGCGCCTGCAGTCAAATACAGCTCTACCACCCGCTGTTTGGAGGACTGGTTGACAAAACGGATTCAGCTCTGTCGGCTCTTCGATAAAGTTAAGATCTGCCCCTCTATCAATGAGTAAGTCTGCAATATCTAAATGTCCCGATTTGATAGCGACTTGAAGGAGCGACTGTCCCTGATCTCTTTTAGGTTTGTCACCCGAAACAGCATTGACTTCTTCAGGCTTTTTATCCAATATCTGACGAACTCCCTCTAGATCTCCTCTTCGCAACAACTGAAAGGTTTTTTGCATGGTTTTCCCCCTCTCTCATTATAGATAAGAATAACACTGTGTTGATACTTTGATCCTATCGCTAGGTTCTTCGTTAAACTGATTATAGCATTTTATGGACTCTACATTTAAGTCCTAAAGGGTAAAGATGACAGACTCCCACCGAAGAGGTACAACTCTATTTCTCTGATTTTCGTGCAGCCACTAGCCAAGAGGCTACTAGGATTTCGAAAATAACTAGAAGGATAATCTGAGGAAGAGAACTTTGAACCAGCATAAGGACAGCCAGACTATCAATTAGCATATGAGCGATGATACAAGGGACAGTTCCTTTCGAGTACTCCTTGAGCGCTCCAAATAGGAAGGTATTCCCTAAAATCATCAGGTAAAAGATGAGATAGTTGGACGAGCCAGCTGTAATCCAAGGGAGTTGATAGATAGGAATATGCCAGAGGAACCAGACAATGGAAAGAACCATCATTTTAGGTATAAAGTGCTTACTAAAGGAAAGATGATCTTGTAAAAACCAACGCCAACCGACTTCTTCTAGGCCTCCATATAATAAGGTCCAGGGGAAATAAAGGAAGAAGGCCAAGAGGGAGTTCCCAGTAAAGCGAACATTCATAAGCAGGATGGAGATCCCATAATAGATGACGGGGATGAAGAATGCTAGGATCCAGGATAGGGGACTTTCTTTTTGAAGAAAGACCTTTTTGAAAAATTCACCCAAGGAGTTGACTTCCCTCAACACCAGAGAAAAGACAGCCGCCACAATCAGGGGAATCAAGTTCATTAGGATAAACAGGAGCGATGCACCCATACTCCTCCCATCTGGAAAACACCAAAGGATCACTTGGCCTACTAGAACTGTAGCAAGGAGGGCAGTCAATGCATACCAGATAGCGACTGATCGTTTTGAAATAAATTTGTTCATTTTTCCTCCTTTACAGTTACATACTTCCTTCTTGCAATCATGATTGCTAAACTAATAATAAGAATTTTACTGACGATAGATAGCCATACCTCTTCATTCACTAGAATCTGAGACAAGGAATTGATACAGGCATGGGTCATGACACAGAGCCATAAATTTTGCGTTTTATGATACAAGGCCGATAAGATAAAACAGTTAGTTAGCAGACCTACTAGAAACGGAAATAATTGAATGACACCTAAAGAACCATCGATGTAGAAGTAGAAAAGATGCCAACTAGACCAGGCTAAAAAGGTGATCAAAGTAGCTGAAAAATAAGGTATTTTTTCCTGCAAAGTTGGTTGAAAGAAATAACGCCAGCCAATTTCTTCAACTCCACCAAAAAGAAGAGCCTTGAAAAAGAGCACTACTGTCAAGACCAACGATTGAGTGGTAATCTTACCACCTAAGATAAGTGGGAAAAAGTCAAGTAGCAAGAAAACGAGCACTAAACAATAATTAACTAAACTGTCTTTGACTTGAAAAAAATCTTTTAAAACTTGTTTGAAACTAGATTGATGGTAACTAATGCTTGCAAGACTCCCCCAAAAAGCAGATGATAAGCCACCTACAATAATAGCGATGATCCCAAATGATGATGTAAAATCAACCTTCACTCCTCCTGCTCTTAAAAACCACACCAGAAGGCTAACTCCTAATACTTGACCAAAGGTCCCTAACAAATACATAGATAGGGCTTGCTTTCTATTCATTCGTGATTCCTTTTTCTTTCAATTAATTTCCAGTGCTATCTACCTTAAACCCATACCTGCCTGCATTTCGTTTGAGTTTCTCCACTAGCTCTTCATTCCGCTTGCTTTTTCCAAAAAAGAAGGGAATAGTCTTTCCATTTCTGAGTTCGATATAGAAAGCATAACGAGCCCCACCACCAGATCGTCCACGAAAAATTGAATACGTGATTTGCTTGATCTCTTTCAGTGGGATGCTGCGACGACTGAAACACAGAGCGACATGGATATAGAAGATTCCACGGCTAATATGGAACGGGGCAAAGTAGGGACCTCCACTACGTTTCACGATTGCCCTTCTTCTCAGGAAAAGGAGAAGACTGAAAAAGAGCAAGAAAACTAGCGCATAAAGAATCGGAGCATACTCTATTATCTTTCTAAATGCTATCACAATGTCCTTCATTCTCTACTTCATCTCAATCCATTTTTCATTGTCCATGATAAAGGGCTTAGCTAGACCTTCACCTGTGTAATCTTGGTATTTGGTCTCCAAGTATTTGTAGACATCTTCCTTGGTCGCAAATTTGATGGCTTGGTAAGGCTCTTCAAAGGTCAGCTTTTCAACAAAGAGATAGACGTCCTTGGCAGGAACCAAGACACCGACGTGCCCTACAAAAAGGGTATTTCCGTCTAGGTTATCATGAACGATAACGGAAAGCATGCGGGCATTTTCATTGAACTTGAAGTGAGAAAAATACTCTTCCATCTTCTTGGCATGGACTTTGACATCCGTCGTCGCCTCTGTCGGAACCCGTGAATACAGAATGTTAAAAGCTTCCTTGTCTGCCTCATCGAAGATCTTCCCTTTGTCAATGGCATCATTGTCCACGAACAAGAGTTCACTATCCGCTTTCATCTTAGGAATCTCGATGCGATTCTTCAGAAGAGTATAGCTATTGATCCGGCAGTTGGTCCCGACGAAATCACCCTTTTTCTTGGTCCACAAGTCACTGATCTTCTCAACATTGTAGTCTGTTTTCTTGAAGGTGCTAAAGTCACCCGTCAAGCCGACCGAGCCGACAATGCTATCGTAGTCCGTTACTAGACCCAGAAACTTGTCTACACTTTCCCGATCCAAATAAGCAGACAAGAGAGCCCGCACTTCTTCGACACTCGCCTTGCTGTTGAGGTTGCTATAGCTTCCCTTGTAGCGCTCCTTATCTGAACTAGATTTCTGCACAGTGGAACTTGCCTGCTTTTCCTTGGATTGCTTTTGGTTGCTACCACAAGCCGCTAAAGCAAAGAGCGCCAAGGCACAGCTAGTAAGGAGCATGATTTTTTTAGATGGTTTCATAAACTGGTTCCTTCTCTATTGATTAAAATGTTTGTACCATAAATTTTTCATATTGATAATCCTTCTCCTCTATTATAGTTTAAAACTAGGTTAGCTCCAACTATTTTTTACGAAATGAGAAAAGTTTATAAGTAGCAAAAAAGAGCTGGCAAACTGTCCAGCTCTTCAATATGTTACAAAAATCAAAATTAAAATTATTGTTTAATTCGACCAATCTATTTTTGCATGTTCTATTGCATACTCAGCTTCTTCTTGAGTAAATTTTCTTTTTTCAACAAGTATTTCTAATATCTTTTCTTTCGTAATCTTGCGACCGTTTGCATAAGATTCCGCTTCTTTCACAGCGTCCTCCTTCCAATCGAAATTAACATGTTCTACAGCATAGTCAGCCTCTTCTTGAGTAAATAGTTCAACATTTATAAGTTGCCAAACTAATTTTTCTTTTGAATAACGATACCTTTGAAGTGATTTTGCTGCTAAAACAGCCTGCTCTTTCCAGTCCATATTAAGCTTATATATAGCGTACTGGTTAGCTCCTTCTGAATAATTATAAATCTTTATTTTATTTTTGATAGCCTGCTTCGAAATAGGAGAATCCTTTGACAGTTGCTTAGCTGTTGCATATGCCCTTTTAAATTCTTCTTCTACTAAAGTTGGATGAAAAAGTTTTTTCACAAGCAAATTAAATAATAATTCTAAATCGTCCTCATTTTCATCACTTGAAGAAGTGTATTTTCTATAATCATAATTCTGTGTACTAGAACTTGAAGTAGCGTATTCTTGTTTTGATGATTCAAAATCATCCTTATTTCCATCACTTGAAGAAGAGTATTTTTGTACAGGATTAGTCAACTGTGATCCTGAACGTGAATTTATCCATTTATTATAATTTATTTCATAATCAATTACTATAAGAGCTAGCATTCCTGCAAATAATCCAAAAATTGTAAAAATAAATATCAAAAACTTTTTCATCATGACTCCCTTTACTTGTTTCTCTCCAATGAAATTTTCATCCCTCTGGAACTGCTTTCATTAGTATTATATCATGAAATATTGTTCATTTTTATTTACTAGTGTAAAAGTCTCTATGGCTAGTAAATAAAAAAGTGACTGCATTTCAACTGCAATCACTCATTCTATGTGAAATAAAAAATGACAAAGTATTATAAAATCTTATTTAATCTTGTGTTTGTTCATCTTTTCTTCAAAGATAGCTGTCATAATCTTGCGGAGCTCTTCTCCTTCTTTTTCAGGAAGGTCCCCTTGACGTTTCGCCACGGCATAGAGTTCAGGGTATTGCTTGGCTACACGCTCAACTGTCTTGGTCGTCGCATGCCCCCTGACTAAGAAAGGAATACGTTTGATCCATTCTTGCGGGACTAAAGCGAGCAACTTCTTCGCTGCTTCTTTATCAGAAATCTCAGCTGTACTCAAACCTTGGTTGATCTGTTCTTGTTCTTTTTCTGTAAAATCTTTTAATTCCATATGAATCTCCTTATTCTTCTATTTTCTTTACCTAAGGAAACATTATACACCTATGTAGGTAAAAGTACAATTAAAGGAATTGAAAAATAGACCAAGGGTAAGCCACACTTATTTGTGTTTTTCTATCTCAGTTTCTAATAGACTAAGCATGCTATCATGGTGAGATCTAACACAGTTATTATCCCAATTCCGATCATATTTCTTGACTAAGTCACTCATCACTTTTAATTTGGAACTTTGCTCTATTACACTTGGATCAGGTTATTTTTTTCAGAATCAGCGTTCAATTTTACTTTAAATCGTACTTCCAGTCTTCTCCATTTTGGTAGTAGAAAAATTCAGACAGGTCTTCTTCAAGAAAGATACGAAGCATATCCTCCATATTTAGAGAGAGGTCTAGATTTGGCATTTCTTTCAGGTTCTCCCACCAGACTTCCCCCTCTTCAGAGGATATTAGGTCTCCTTCAAACTTTTCTGTCTTATAAAAGAGAACTACATAACGAATGCCGTCTTCTACCCAATCTTTCATTCCACAAATCTGGGGAGAAGCTATCCTTAAGCCAGTTTCTTCCTTCACTTCACGGATCACTGCTTCCGTAAATGATTCTCCCACTTCGACATGACCTCCAGGAAAGGTTATACCTGGCCAGTCCTCTTTTTTACGATCAATAACAAGAACTCTATCGCCGTCTCTTACCATACAAAGATTTGTAAACTCAACGGTCTCATTCATACAAATACTTCCTAACTATGTTTGTATTATTATTGAGGACAGAATAGACAATCTGTATCCTAGTCACCTTTTTGCTGAACTTGCGTATGGGCTAGCAGGTCCCCTAGATGCCTCTTATCTTTTCTAAACACTGTCATTGCCAGTAGCAAAACTGCGAGGAGAGTCGCCGAAATAGAGAGGCTAATGGATAACACATCAAACTCACTATAGACACCATGTATCGTGCCCATATGACCGAGTTGCCAAGGTAAAAATTTGATGACATTTCTAATCAAGCTAGCTTGCACTGTTTTTTTCTGGTAGACCAGTTCAAGTCCTGCTTTCGCCTTCCCAAAACTCCCATTATTTGTATAATCTAAGAATGTAAAAAGTAGAGTGATTGGCAAAACAGATGTAAAAAATGCAAGACACTGCGACTGAATTTCTGTAAACTCTGGGATACCATTAAAAAAAATAATGTAAAAAAGCATAGAACCTATAAACAGAAGCGCTAAATAAGCTAGTATGAAAAGATAATCAAATAAAAATTCCTTCATTCTTTTTTTAAACGAAATAGGATTGATTGCTAACATCTTCATCACCGTCTCCTCCTTTATCATTTTCTACTATTATACTATACTGACAACCATAAACCAACCATTTATAAAAAGAAGCCTGCAATCTCTCGATTCCAGTCTACTTCATTCCTAATCTTCTCTATAAATAACAAATCCATTTGGTTGAATGATCAATCGATCATCGGAAATGCTCCCATGACTGATCAGATTTGCTTGTCCTCTTTCTAAGACAACGTCCTTCTTCGAGTGGTTAAAGTAGGCTTTGAGAATGTGACCTTCATGTTTCCATTCTACTGCCACCACATCCGGCTCTACTTCTTTCAGACCCACTTTACCATGCTGAATCATGCCCGCCACTTCTTTTCGGAGCTGTATCAAGTCCTTCATAAAGTTTAGCATATCATTGTCTGCTGACACGCGCTCCCAAGGCATGACACGGCGGCAATCTGGGTCTGGGCCACCGATGAGGGCTAGCTCCGTTCCATAATAGATACACGGCGTTCCGCGTTGCAGATAGAGGAAGGCGAGGGCAGACTTGACGGACTGGAGATCCCCTTTTGCCGTCGTCAAAATCCGCTCTGTATCATGGGAGTCTAAGAGGTTGAACATGACCTCAGAGATCTGCTGCCTGTAGTACATCGACTGGCTATTGATCTCCCAAATGAAGCGTTGCGTCTCCTTATGTCCTCGCAGGAAATAATCCTTGATACTTTCAGAGAGCGGATAGTTCATCACGGCATGGAACTCATCACCATTAAGCCAAGGTTGGGACGAATGCCAGATTTCTCCAAGGATATAGAGATCCGGCTTCTTGGCCAAGACCGCCTTACGGAAATCTCGCCAGAATTGATGGTCGATTTCATTGGCCACGTCCAGTCGCCAAGCATCAATATCAAACTCTTCAATCCAGTATGTCGCCACCTTCAATAGATAGGTCTTCACCTCTGGATTAGCCGTATTGAGCTTGGGCATATAGCCCGCAAAGGCAAAAGCATGGTAAGACAAGTCGCGACTATTCCACAGATTTTCTGAGGAGACAGGGAACTCTTTAATATGGAACCAGTCCTTGTAAATCGAATCCTCCCCGTATTTGACCACATCCTGCCATTGGGGTGAATCATAGCCAATATGGTTGAAGACGGCATCCAGCATGATCTTCATCCCACGCGCGTGAGCCTCTTTCACCAGCTGGCGGAAGGTCTCTTTATCACCAAAATGTCGATCGATTTCAAAGTAATCGATGGTGTCGTATTTGTGGTTGCTCGGCGATTCAAAAATCGGGCAAAGGTAGAGCCCTGTGATCCCTAACTCCTGCAAGTAGTCCAAGTGATTGATGATCCCCTGCAAATCTCCACCAAAGAAATCCAATACTTGAGGAGCAATAGAGGCATCCCAAGGGCGGACGCCTTCAGGTGACAGGGCTGGATTGCCATTGGCAAAGCGCTCAGGAAAAATCTGGTACCAAACTGTCTGAGCCACCCAATCCGGAACAGCACATCCATCGATCTCATGGATAAAAGGAAGCTTAAAACCGTTCATGACGAAGTCTAGGTTCTCCTTGGTGTAAGCTGCCACACCTCGATCTCCGTACAAGATCTTCTCTCCCGCTGTATCCTCTAATTCAAAGAGGTACTGGATCCGTGCATGGCTGACAGATACCGACACTTGCCAATAATCAAAGAGGTCGTCGGTCGTCACCTTGTCCATTTCCTTGGTTGCTTCATATAGATCCTCTATAAAAATAAAAGGATCCCCGTAATGCAAGACAATCCGTTTGATATCCTCTTTCTTAGTCCGGATGCGAATATGGAGCTGGCCATCCTTATAAAGATAGGCGTACTCCGATTCAGGCCGGTGATAAATCGCTGTTAATTCCATCTGTCTCGTCTCCTACTTTCCTTTCTTTTCATCATTTACCAATTTATGCAAACGATTACACAAAACTCATTCTAGTATACAACTTTAGAAAAAGGTTTGCAAGATCTTGTGAGATAATTTTAGACTACTCACTTTTTAAGATTGTAATGCAATACAAAAAGCCCAGCAATTGGGCTTAAAGACCTTTATTAAAGCAGTGACTTTACATTATAAGCATCACTTTATACCGTTTCCTAATAAAATATACTACAGATCTATATTTCTGTTAATAGTTTATTGAACAGTTGTTCGAGTTTACTAGTATCTCCATAAACTGTTCCATCCATATATAAGTGATAGATATCATCATCTAAACCAATTGAAATTTCACATTCATAGCCTTTCATCAAAGCTAAAGAACGGATAACTTCTCGTTGAGTACGACCGTTTCCTTCTCTAAATGGGTGAAAATAATTTAGATTATCTAATATCTCAGCTAAACTTTTACAAATCTCAATTTTATTATTTGCGTTAAGTAGATAGTTTGAAATCAAAGTATTTAAATATTTTTCTGCCATATCAAAAGACTGAACTGGCATAAAAGCATTTCCACTTTTAGAGATATTTACTTGACGGTATTGACCTGCCCAAGTATACATCCCTTCAAAAAGAAACTTGTGAATCTTTAAAATATCTGAAACAGTATTTACTTCAATTGGATTAATAAACAGTTTTAAACTTTGGCTTGCTACTAAACGATATTCTAATTCTCGTGCTTTATTATCATTTTTCTCATTAAATTTATTTATGAGAACAGATGAATGGGGATAGGTGTATAAATTATCAGGGTCTATATAATCATACCCATCATATATTTTTCTGACCATTATCCAACTCCTAATGCAACTGCCTCTTCTCTCAGTCGCTCCACGTCTTCTACCGTGGGATGCCATCCTTCAATCATATTGGTGCTAAGAGCAAACCAGACGCTCTTAAAAACCTTTTTGTTGTCAAAAATCACACCCATAATCATCATTTTTTCTTTATCTACATCTAAGGTCATATTCTACCTCCGTCCTATTATTATAGCATATTTTCAATCATTTTAGTTCTCCTATTTAGAACTTACCCTACACAAAAAGCCCAACAATTGGGCTTTCTCATTATCAAAATAACTGATCCTCATTCCTTACTTGTATGCCGCTTTCCAAGACTTAGCGCTTGCTCTTCTGACATTTGAACAACCTTAGAAAAGTTAGTATTGCGAGGCATACTGTCCAAAGAATACCAATATACATCCGCACTCCCATTTCTAGCCACATAAACTACTGGAGCCAATTGAGGACTAGGTTCTGTAGGCTCCACAGGTTGAACTGGTTGGGCGGCTTCTACTGATTGACTCGGTTGAGGAGCTTGACTTGGTTGGGTCTCTATAGAAGGACTGGATGGTTGTGCTTGACTACTTGGTTCCGTTGGCACTAAGGATGGTTTGGCGGTTCCCTTCAGATAGTCAATGGCTGCATTCTTAGAGTAGTTGTCCAAGGTAACGGTGGTAATCCCATAAGCATCTACAGATTCTTTCGGACTTCCTAAGTTTATACGGAGTAGATTTCCTTCTTGATCAATCCCAACATACTGCAAGATTACTTGTCTCGGAATTAATTCATCACCCGCATAAAACGGGGTCACCTTGTAGTCTAACCAGTAATGAGGGTGAGTGGCTAACCAACTATCCAAGCGCTTTTCATAGTAGAGCATCCCCTCATCATTACGATCAGCGGTTCCTCTATAATTTCCACTATTGGTCCATGCAGTTAAGGGAACTAAATTTTTCCCTTCATTGGTCAGACCACTAAATTGATAGCCGACCAGATGCCCTCTATGGAACAACCAGGCCTTCTTCCCTTTGTTTCCATAGGACAGCTTATAATTATGCCAGCCGACTGGATTGTAGGTCAGCCGTGGCTCTCTTTTCTGCTTTGGTTCATCCTTGTCCTGTAACTGTATATGAGCTGAAGTCGCACGACCTAAATGATCAAACTCACCTAAAACGAGCTGCTTGTTACCAGTAAAAGCTAGCAGGTTGAGACTTTGGTAATCGAGTCCCGTTTGCTGAGCTTGAACCCCATGAACAAAAGTTAAGGTCATGAAAACCGCGACTATCCCAACGATGACATTTTTCAAAAATCGTTTTGTAACCATAATAAACTCCCGTATTACTATCTAGTATTATTATAGCAGAAAAAAGCGGTTACAAACATAGAAGATCTGTTTAGATTTCGATTTTTAGTTTTACCAAATATAACGATGGATCCCCTATACCAAGTTTTTACAGCAAGTCTACATTTATACCAGCTTCATCTTTCAATTATATGTTTTTAATGAGTTAATTTTCAATTTGATGTTCTTTGATATACAAAATACGGACCAGTATTTAAATATATAAAATGATCTACAACAATCCTAAATCAACTTATATTCATACCACTCTTCATCTACTTTCTGAAAACCCAAAGCCAAAAACATTCTTTGACTTTGAGTATTAAAAGGATAAATTTGAGCAGTTACCTTAACCATTTTTTTCTCTTTGGCCAGCTGTATCATTTCAGAAATACACCGTCTTCCGATCTGTAAATTCTGATACTCTTTGCTGACCACTATTGAAAGTTCCGAGTTATCTTGAAGTGTCACATCTCCAACTAACACTCCCTCATATTGGATATAATAGCAAGAACCATGTGAAGTTAGGTAATCATACATTTTATGAAGTTTTGTTACATCGTAAATCTGATCAGTATTATCCACTTGTTTGCAAACCTCACTATCCTGATACCAAAGAAGGGAGATGTCATCATTCCTATAATAAGGAATAAGAGTGATCTGATCATCTACTATTCTATTCATCGTTACTTCTTCCATATTTCTATTTAGAGATTTATTCCGATACTTCAATATTCCCCATCAACCAATTGGACATCTTTTTGCCCTTGTCTTTATAAGGATTGGGAGGAAACAAGGTGAAAGGGGGAATGCTGGCATCCGGGAAAAATAGTTCTACTCTTATCGTTCGCTCTCGGTTATTGTTGACGTAAGCTGTAAAATAGATATGGTAATGTCCACTCACATCACCACCGTTATCATACTCCCCTCTAGCAGTATTTGGTAAGAGCGTAACAGATTCTATGTCCTGCTTTTCCTGGGCTAATTGTGTGATGATCTCACTCTTAATAGCAGCCTCATGATTTCTGATGAAATTACTATCATCACTATATCCAGGATGCCCATTGCGCAAATAGAAAATAATAACCATCAGAAAAGGTAGGGAAATTAAAAAAATAATCAGCTTATTCGATTTTAACATGGGGTCCTCATCCTACTTATAAAAAATCTTGACCCAATCCTGCTTTGCACTGAGTATACGAGAAACATACACTGTATGCTTCTCAATATAATAAAATGCGAGATAGTTCTCTATTGGCATATAACGATAGGGTTTCCCATCATTCGTCATCTCACCATAGCCCCGGCTTGATACCAGAGGACAGGCTTCTGGAAACAGTTCTAGGGTCTCAAGAGCACTTAATAGCAAATCAACTTTGCCATCTGCAGCTTGCTGGCTATAAAAATTCACAAGAATATAGTCGTGAATGCCACGCAAGTCCTGCTTAGCCTGATCTGCAAGAAAGACCTGATAGCGTTTCAACTTAGTCAAGACCAAATTCCTTTCTCACATCGGCTACAGAAGTGACTTTCCCTTGAGCAATTTCCTGGTGCCCAACTAAAATCTCCTTCTTCAAATCCTCAAAGGCCACTTGATACTGCGTGTCCTGCAAATCACTTGAAACAAATTCTCTTGGATCCACAGTCCCGTTGGCAATTTTTCGAAGTGCTGCATTTAGGACATCTGACACCGAAATTTTTTGATCTGCAAGTACCTCTTTTGTTTTTTGGTAAAACATCGCATCTGCGCGAAAATTCACTGCTTTCGTGTTTGCCATTTCTACCTCTCCTTTGTACATACAATTTGTATATACATTCTACCATACGAAAGAGAAGGGATTCAAGTGAAAAATGGATTCTTCTTTCACTAAATCTAATTAAGAGATACCGTTAGTTAATCTATATTCTTTCTCTCGTGTCAACTGATACCTCTTAGAATCAACAATTTAAGTAGATTCCACATCTTAATTTAACAACTCCAAGTAATTGTAGTCAATTATATTAGATATATTTTATTAATTTCTTTATAGTAAATTCCTATTTCTCTAGCCAAAAGAACGCTTGGTTTAACATCTCTTTTGTTTGTCCAATGATACACGGTCCATGAGAAATAATAATATTCTTAGGTTCCCATTTCTTTATTTTATGATAACTCTTCAATGCTTGTTTTTTACCAAATAAAAAAGTCATTCTTAAATCTCTTGGTGTTTTACCATTTGGATAGTGATTATCACCTATTTTTAACAGTAGCTTTTCAAAAATCGATAAATTTTCTGTTTCTATGTTTTCAATAAGATCCGTTAAAATTAGAGTTGAACTTTCAGTATGGAAAAAAACAACCTCTTTCACGTAAAAACTTCCCTCAAATGTTGTAAAACAAATTTCCTCGTTCCAATTGGCTTTCTCTAGTTCATGACCATAATATAAATTCATTCCCGATTTTCCGGCACGCTTTTGAACACCACTAGCTAGCCATACTTCTGCTTCCGGAAATAGTTCGTGCCACTCATTTATATAACTATAATGTAAGACATTGGGTGCAATAAGGTGTTTTACCTCACCTAATTGCTTGATTTCAAAAAGTAAATTATCACTAGGCTTAATCGGCGAATGCACCCAAAGACCACCATTCTGCAGACGGATAACTGTCATTCTAGTTGAAAAAGGCACTTTGAAGAGTTTGAAATTCATCAGTACTTCTTCCCCATCTACAATCCAGAGGTTATCTGCTATCTTTTTTAAGGAATTGAGCGGACTATATTTTTTGACTTCCATGAAACTCTGCTTTCTAAATTAATAAAGTATAATCAATCGTTATTCTCCAAAAACGGTAGCACCAAATCAACCCACTCTTGAGGCAAGTAAGCTGACAAATAGCCATGATTGTAGCCCTTGGCTTCATACAAGATCGTATTTGGATGCAGTTGTTGAAATAATTTCGCCGATGCTTTCACACAGTTTAATTCTTTTTCACCATAGATATACAAAACCTGAGCTTTGCTAGCAGAAATCGTATCCTTCAGCTTGTAACGCCCCATATAGGTTTTGTAAATGGTCACCATTGTTTTGACAGGCGTTCTTGGCAGATCCTCCAAATAATAAGCTTTTATTTCCTCTGGATAAGCCAGTTTAGGATAGAGTTTGTCCATCATGCTTAATTGAAGTTTGCAAGAGAATTTACTGAACATCATTTTACCAAATAGAGCTACTAGAAAGATGCTGATTTTTGTTAACCTTGGTTGAGGAATACAGAGGCTTCCATCTATGATGGCCTTCTCAGCTATCTCGCTGTCTAAAGACAAAAGCTCCATGGCAATTTGACCACCAAGTGAAACGCCACCGATTGCAAACAATTTTCCACCACAGTTTGCTTTGATATAGTCTAGAATCTCCAAAGCAGAATCT
>NZ_KV818853.1:213743-224878 GCF_001815045.1 Streptococcus sp. HMSC065E03
TCTCCAAAGCAGAATCTTCCGTAGAAACATAATCAAGTTGATATTCCTCGCCGTGGCCATTCAAAGTGGGTAGAATAATACGGTAGTCTTCTGACAAAATACGTGCTTGACGAAGATAATTCCACCAAGAACTGCCACCGCCATGTATCAGCAAGATAGGAGGCGAATTCTTATCACCAAATTCATGGAATTTCATGTTTAAACTCCTTACTTTAGGACTTTCACTTGCTAAATCCTTGTTTAATCAGCTCGTAGAAGCAAAGCTACACACTCCACGTGTCCTGCTTCATGTAATTGAACACTAGTTTCCTTGAACTCTTTGGTATATTTTTGGCTCATTTGGACATCTCCTTTGGTTAGATACTATTCTACCAAAACGTGTCCATAAAATCATACTAACATCAGTTCACTTACTTTGACAAAGTGGAGGTATCTATCCTCAAGACCCTCAATGCATTCCATACTGCTAGTAGCGTTACACCAACATCTGCAAAGATGGCCTCCCACATATTAGAAATTCCCAATCCACTTAGAACCAAGAAAATTAGTTTAACTACAATAGCCAAGGTCATGTTTTGTTGGGCTATTCTGACTGTCTTTTTTGCCAGTCGAATGACTTGAGGAAGTTTTCCAAGGTCATCATCCATCAGTACAACATCTGCTGATTCAATGGCTGCGTCCGAACCTAGCCCTCCCATAGCAATACCAACATCTGCCCTAGCAAGAACCGGTGCATCATTCACCCCATCTCCAACAAAGGCAACAGCCTGCTGAGACTGAGTCAGAATTTCCTCAAATGTACTCACCTTATCCTGAGGCAAGCAATCTCCAAATGCATCATTAAAGGCAAATTGCTGTGCAAATTCATCAACCACTGCCTGACGATCGCCTGAAAGGAGAACCGTCTTTTTAATTCCGACTGCCTGTAAATCCTTCAAGGCCTCGATGCTCGTCTCCTTCACTTGGTCTGTGATAAGGAAATAGCCTAGAAAATGACTGTCCTCTGCCAAATAGAGAACTGTTCCTGTGCTGTCAATAGCTGGATAAGCAATCCCTTGAACTTCCATTAATCTAGCATTCCCAAGATAGAGCTGTCTGCCATCTACCCTACCGGACATGCCCTGCCCTGGTAGCTCGGTAATCTGACTCACCCTATTCTCGTCCACTTCCTGTCCATAGGCTGTTCGAATAGAGTTTGCGATTGGATGATTGGAATAGCTTTCCAGATGGGCAGCGAGGTACAGAATATCATCCTCGACACCTTCTGCGTTGACAACGGTATCCACCGCAAAGATACCTTTTGTAATTGTCCCCGTCTTATCAAATACGACCGTATCCAACTTGGCAAGAGCCTCTAAATAATTCCCACCTTTCACTAAGACACCTAATTTAGATGCTCCCCCTAGCCCGCCAAAGAAACTCATTGGTACCGAAACCGCAAGAGCACAAGGGCAAGAAATGACTAAAAAGGTAAGTGCCCGATAAAGCCAAGTCGACCACTCCCCTAAACCAAGCAAGGGAGGCAGGCTTGCAAGCAGAAAAGCGATTCCGACAACCACTGGTGTATACACACGCGAAAAACGTGTGATCATCCGTTCCGTCTCCGCTTTTTTATTGCTTGCATTTTCAACTAATTCCAAAATTTTGTTGACCGTTGATTGCGAAAAAGTCTTACTCACTTCAATTACCAATGGACTAGTCAAATTGATCACACCACTTGTAATGTCCTCACCAACGCCAATTTCCCTAGGCAGTGATTCTCCTGTCAAGGCTGACGTATCCAGAATAGAACGACCTTCTCTGACCAGACCATCTAGGGGCACCTTCTCCCCAGGCTTAACTAAAATATGGTCCGCAACCCTTACTGTTTCAGGGTCTACTTGAACGGTTTCTCCCCCCTCTAGTCTCCAAGCCTTATCCGACCGAATATCCATCAATCGTGCAATGGACTGACGAGATTGAGAGGTGGCCTTATCTTGGAAATACTCCCCAATCTGATAAAAAAGCATGACGGCTACTGCCTCTGGAAATTCTCCCAAGAGAAAGGCTCCTAAGGTCGCGATACTCATCAAAAAGTTTTCATCAAAAAGATTACCACGTTGAATATTTTGAACCATCTTGATAAGAACCTTATGGCCGATAATGATATATAGGGTCAGATAATAGACCAGACGAATCCAGAAATACTCCTCTGGCAGGAAAAAGCCGAAGGCAAATAGAATCATAACAGCAAGTAGCAGCTCTTTCGCCCAATCTCGTTTTTCTGGAAGTGCCTCTTCCTTTTTCTCACTGATAACTTCGATTCCAGGTTCAATAGCATCCACCAAGTCAATAATTTCCTTATCTATCCCATCTTCGCTTTTTGTTTCCAAAATCAGCTTTTGAGCTATCAGATTGACAGTGGCAGATTCTACCTGCTCCAATTGATTGACAGCACGTTCAATCTTAGCAGCACAATTGCCACAGTCAATTCCTCGAAGTTCATACTCTTTCTTCATGTTTTTCCTCTTTCAAATGTTTCAGTGTCAAAGACAAGACTGCTGCGACATGATCGTCCGCAAGTTCATAATAGGTCATCCTTCCTTTTTTCTCCCCCTTGACCAATTGGCAGTCCCGCAGATAGCGTAGTTGGTGAGAAATAGCAGACTTGGTCATCTGTAACGCAATCGCTAAGTCTCCGACACAAATTGGATTTTGCCGTACTGCTTGTAAAATCCGCAAACGAGTTGGGTCAGAAATCGCCTTAAAAAAATTGGACATATTTAGCAATGTAACGGTATCAAACTCCGTCTCATGGACCCCTTGAATTAAATCTGGATTACAAGCTGTTAAACACTGTGACATATTTTCTATTCCTCCTATACTAAAGTTGTATCAAGTAACATCATGATTAGAAATCCGGCCATAACCCCACCTGTCGCAATATCGGTATTCTTGTGCTCTTGAGCACCTGGCACAAGTTCTTCCACTGCAACATAAATCATGGCTCCCGCCGCAAATAAGAGAGCATAAGGTAGTAGCTGGGTCATAGACATAACAGCATAGGCCCCTAAAACAGCTGCAATCGACTCAACAATCGCTGACATGGCGCCATAGTAGAAAGCTGATTTCCTACTTCGCCCTTCTACCCGTAGTGGCAAGGACAAGGCAGAGCCTTCTCGAATATTTTGGATGCCAATTCCCAAGGCCAATCCAAGGGCACTCATTCACGTAAAGGAAAGTCTAGTTGCGAGATTTGCCACACTAGCAAATGCCACACCAACTGCTAAGCCCTCTAGTATATTATGAAACACTACCACCAGATAAAGCAGCATGGTCTTTGATAAGGGTCTTTTGGGATTCAAAATCCCTTCCTTATCACTCATCTGATGATTCAAATGCAGGTCGGGAACCAAATAATTAATAAAGCGGATAAATAAGCCCCCGACAATAGAACCAACAGCCGTCGTCAACCAGTAAAATCTGTTCGCAGCTATTGACTGGCTATAGTCCAAAGAAGGGACAAGCAAAGGCCAGACTGCCGCTGCCGTCATAATGCCCGCTGCCAAGCCCATCATCATATCCATGAATTTTTGATGAATGGTTTTGACAAAAAAGACCAAACTAGCACCGATAAGGGTACAAAACCAGTTGAATAAGCCAGCTAATAAAGCTTGCATTACTGGTGATAGAGAAGAAAAATTACATCTCATACCTCAATAATCGATGATTCAGTTGAACAACCACTCAACTATTATCATTATAGTTGAACACTTGCTCAATTGTCAAGGAAGAAAGTAAAAAAGCTATGAGAAATCCACATAACTTTGTAAATTATTGAAGCAATCTCGTATTCTTAGAGAATATCACAATGCCATAAAAAGCCCAAAGGACTATTTGGAATTATCATATCATATAACGCTTTGACACAATTTAACGATTACTATATTGAGAAACAAACTTTACTCCTCAAGAAAGTTAGATGTTCCCAATGCTATCCGTAAGAGTACTTAAAACCTTGAAACATACTGATTTCAAGGTTTTTATAACGTGTTGAAGATTATGTACTATTTTTGGTTCAGTTTACTATAAATGAATCACTCTTTAAAAATGGTATCACCAAATCAACCCACTCTTGAGGCAGGTAAGCTGATAAATAGCCGTGATTATAGCCCTTTACTTCATACAAAATCGTATTTGGATGTAGCTGCTGAAATAATTTCGCCGATACTTTCACACAGTTTAATTCTTTTTCACCATAGATATACAAAACCTGAGCTTTGCTAGCAGAAATCGTATCCTTCAGCTTGTAACGCCCCATATAGGTTTTGTAAATGGTCACCAATGTTTTGATAGGCGTCCTTGGCAGATCCTCCAAATAATATGCTTTTATTTCCTCTGGATAAGCCAGTTTAGGATAGAGTTTGTTCATCATGCTTAATTGAAGTTTGCAAGAGATTTTACTGAACATCAATTTACCAAATAGAGCTACTAGAAAGATGCTAATTTTAGCTAACTTTGGTTGAGGAATACAGAGACTTCCGTCTATGATGGCCTTCTCAGCTATCTCGCTGTCTAAAGACAAAAGCTCCATGGCAATTTGACCACCAAGTGAAACGCCACCGATCGCAAACACCTTTCCACCACAGTTTGCTTTGACATAGTCTAGGATCTCCAAAGCAGAATCTTCCGTAGAAACATAATCGAGTTGATATTCTTCACCGTGGCCATTGAGTGTTGGTAAAATGACATGGTAATTATGAGACAGGAGACGAGCTTGTCTAAGATAATTCCACCATGAACTTCCGCCACCGTGTATCAATAAAATGGGAGGCAAATTTTTATCACCAAATTCATGAAATTTCATATTTGATACCCTTCCAAATGTCTCATATTGCCAATACCATACTTGTCTTGAAAGTCTATGTCCATCCGACTCTTAAATCTACTTATAGAAAATCTTCACCCAATCTTGTTTTGCACTTAGAATACGAGCAACAAATACTGTATGATTCTCAATATAATAAAATGCGAGATAGTTCTCTATTGGCATATAACGATAGGTTTTCCCATCGTCAGTCATTTCACCGTAACCTCTACTAGACACAAGTGGACATGCTTCTGGAAATATTTCTAAGGTTTCAAGAGCAGTCAATATCAAATCGACTTTCCCATCCGCAGATTGTTGGCTATAAAAATTCATAACGATATAGTCGTGAATTTCTCGTATATCCTGCTTAGCTCGATCCGCAAGAAAAACCTGATAGCGTTTCAACTTAGTCAAGACCAAATTCCTTTCTCACATCTGCTACAGAAGTGACTTTACCTTGCGCAATTTCCTGATGCCCGATTAAAATTTCCTTCTTTAAATCCTCAAAAGCCACTTGATACTGCGTATCCTGCACATCACTAGAAACAAATTCTCTTGCATCAACTGTCCTATTGGCAATTTTTCTAAGTGCTGCATTGAGAACATCTGATACCGTAATTTTTTCGTCTGCTAAGATGTCTTTCGTTTTTTGGTAAAATACCGAATCTGCTCGAAAATTTACCGCTTGTGTCTTTGCCATACTAAAAACTCCTTTTGTAAATACATTTTGTATATACATTCTAACATATAAAAGAAAAAGTATTCAACTAAAAATAAAAATGACTTACAATAAAAAGCCCTGCAATCAAGGCTTTTCCCTCTACATATTTTCTAGGCTCGTACAAGCAGTGATACCGCCTCCACATGTGGTGCTAGAAAATATCTATATTATAGACCAAAACTTTTGTTCTTTTCTCAATTAGATAACATTTTTAGCTCAGTACAATTTTGGTAAGGTACGTTTTATTAATTTATCGGACGAATCGATACATCTCCAAGTCCAAAAGAGAAATTGTCAAAGATATCCTGATAGTCGAATGGAATTAGTTGCCCTGTCTGGCTCATAAGAGCAAAGTCAACGCCTAATTCACGAATGAGATAGGGACACAGTGTAAATCCATTTTTCTCAATGATAAGAGCCAAGTCCAAAGAAGGGAATTCGCTCCTCCTTTGGGAAGGACTGCTTATACAAGTCGCTGATGATTCCCCAGTGTTTAAAAGGATTAAATTTAATTTGTTTTAAGGTCAAAAATTTCTCCTTAATTCCACCATCTAGCAAAATAGAAGTCTTTTTAAATATAACTCACGTCACGCCTTCGCAACGTTCTTTAGTTTAACGATTGAATCTCTTCTTTGACATATCCTTCTACATCTTCAATCTCTACAAACAGCGGGTCTAAGTGACACAAAAAGTGCCAATCTTCGGTGCCGCGTTTTCTGTAGAGAATCGCTTCGCCGTCTTCACTTCCGAAAAAGCTTCTGTCAACTTCATACCCTTTGTTTTCTAGAAATACTTTTGCCTTGCGGAAGTTTGCTTCTCGTGCTTCGACATAAGCTTTCACTTCATCGTTATTCACGACATATGCATCTACTTTTGTAGCTCCTTCGATCATTTTATCGTTTTTAACGGATAGATTCGAAATTTCTTTCCAAATAATGTCCACATTTTCCTCAGAATTAAACGAAAATCTAGATAAAGGGACAATATTTCCATTGAAGACAATCTCCATATAATCCGGTAGATTTTTTGGATTAAAATACTCCACATCAAAACTATCTTCTTTTTCTAAAGTATATCCCGGGATTTGCGCTACAAAGGCTCTTCCCTCTTCTAAAGAATCAAACACGACTAAATCTTTTGAATAATTGTTTTGGTAAAATTCTAATAGATACATCCTTAATCCTTTCAATATTTAGATAGAAGATAGTTTTTTAGCAAACTAATATACTCAACACGTGAGGATAGAGATTCAAGCATTCTTTTTACTAAATAGGATTGATTGCTAAAAATTTCACCAGCTTACCTCCTCTTGTCTCATCCTCAATTATAACACGTTTCCACTCACATATCAGATATTTATTATTGGACCAAATAACCTTTTGAAATAGAAAACAAGCTCACCAATTCATCAAGTCTATATTTTTTATGAGATTCTTCATTAATGCTAAAAGATTTACAGTTTAAATTTTATTAAAAATCCTTGTTCATGACCTTACGTAACGATGTATAATAGGTATGAGGAGGTGGGTAATGATGGCTAAATATAGAGCAATTCCGGAAGGATTTATGACAGTGGGGGAACTTGCTAAGAAAATGGGCATTACCATCCGTACTCTACAATATTACGATAAAGAGGGGCTACTTTCCCCATCGGCAGAAAGTGAGGGAGGTCGCAGGCTTTATACCGATAAAGATATAGTGCTACTCCATCAGATTCTATCATTAAAATCATTAGGCTTTTCTCTCAAGGATATAAAGGGGCGTTTGATCTCTTTGAAAACACCTGATGATGTTGCTAAGGCTCTTACAGAGCAAGCAGATATTCTTCGTAAAAATATTGAACAACTTAAGGATTCTTTAGTCGCAATAGAGCAGTTAAAGGCAGAAGTTTTACAAATACAGACGGTCAATTTTAAGAAGTATGCAGACATTATTGTCAATCTACAGATGAAGAATGACTCCTACTCTCTCATTAAGCGCTTTGATGATGATACGCTCGACCAGATACGCAGTCGATTTGACAAAAAAAGCGGGCAAGATTTTATGGATAGGTTGAACCGCCTAAGTGATCAAATCGTAGAGCTTCAGAAAGAAAATGTACCAGCTGAAAGCGAACAATGCCAACAGGTTGTGCAAGAATACTGGAGTTTGATTATGGAGTTTACAAATGGTGATATGAGCATGCTTCCGAAGTTGATGGAAATAGGGAATATTGATACCGCCTCAAACGCTTGGGAAGAAAAGCAAAAAATCGTTAATGATTATTTAGGGCCTGCTTTACAAGTCTATTTTTCAAGGCTTGGAACCAATCCCCTTGAGGAGGTAGAACCATGAAAGACGCAATAGAGGTTTCTGGATTAAAGAAAAGTTATGGTAGCAATATGGTTCTTAGAGGTCTCGATTTTCAAATCAAACAAGGAGAAATCTTTGCTCTGCTCGGAGTGAATGGAGCTGGAAAAACAACAACGCTTGAATGTATCGAAGGTCTGAGAAAATATGACGAAGGCACTATCGTTGTAAACGGGAAAACCGGAATTCAACTACAGTCCTCCTCTCTACCCGCTCACATCAAACCGATAGAAGCCATAAAGCTCTTTGCAAAATGGAATCATACATACATTGATAATGCTATGCTAAAGGCCCTTGGCATAAAAGAAATGAAGGAGTCGCAATACATAGAATTATCCACCGGTCAAAAAAGAAGATTACATCTTGCTCTTGCACTTATCAGTAATCCGGATATTATTTTTCTCGATGAACCGACAGCGGGACTTGATGTTGAAGGAAGACTATCCCTCCATGAAGAAATCCGAAAGCTCAAATCACAGGGCAAGACAATTGTTTTGGCAAGCCACGATATGGCCGAAGTTGAAACCTTATGTGACCGCATTGCTATTTTGAATAGTGGAAAGATCGTCTTTTGTGGTACTCCTTCAGAACTAACAGACAGGTTGGGAAGAAAATATTTCATCCATTTAAAGACCCGGGACGGAGAGGAATCTTTTGAAACAGATACGATCGAGGACACTTTGATTTCATTATTGGAAGAATGCAAACACAAAAATATCCAGATATTGGATATCAAGGTTGATCGTGGCACACTGGAGCAGCATTTCATCGAAATGGCAAGGAGGGGATCGGAATGAAAGGATTCTTATATAGCCTAGCATTACAGTGGAAATTGGACATACGAAGTAAGTCTCTCTTGGTTACTTACTATATTGTACCGCTTATTTTCTTTCTTCTCATGGGTGGTATTTTTACTTCCGTTATGCCTAAAATGGGTAGTACACTCATTCAGTCAATGATTGTCCTGAGTGTTTCTATGGGGGCCTTTCTCGGCTTACCGCCTTCCTTGATTGAAACATTCGGAAGCGACATAAAAAAGATTTATAAAGCAAATGGTGTGCCTATTCACTTAGGACTGGTGACCATGGTTCTCTCTGCCTTTGTTCATTTGATAATGACTTGCATAGTGATCCTACTGCTTGCTCCAATTTTATTTAAAGCAAGTCTACCGAGTCAACTTCCCCTTTTCTTTCTCGCTCTGGGCATCTACATTTTCGTATCGTTGAGTATCGGAAGTATACTGGGCCTTACTGTAAAAAATCAAGCAAAGCTTACCATGATAGCGCAACTTGTCTTTTTACCCTCAATTATGCTCTCAGGAATCATGTTTCCTAGCAACTTACTACCTGATTTTCTTCAAGCAATCGGGCGTCTTTTCCCAGCCTTTTGGGGATTCCGATTGATGGTCAATCATGGTTTTGGTCTTGAAAATCTTTGGTATCTGATTCTTGTATCCTGTATTGCAGTAATATCCTGTATCCTCCTCTTGAATCAGCAAAAATCTAACTAGGTGCCTGAATAAATCCATAGCAACATTAACTTTTAAGCAAAAAGCGACGAGATTGTTTCCTATCTCGTCGCTTTGCCGTTTTTAGTTGTCTTTATCTAATCTCTGTTATGTTATTGAAACTTCTTGCTCCCATCGTCTGAGGACATCCTTTAAAGGCTCATCAAGATAGGTATAGGCCTTATCCTTAATCCAATCAGGTATGCCATAAGCTGCTTCTGCTATACTTCCTGTGATAGCAGCAAGAGTATCACTATCCCCACCAAGAGAGATGGCATTTCTAATCGCATCTTCAAAATCTGTACTTTCAAGAAAAGCAATGATGGCTTGAGGTACCGTATCCTGACAGGTTTCATTGAAATGATAGTTAGGACGAATGTCATCGAGTGATGGAGAAAGGTTATATCCGTACTCTTTCTCTATGTATTCCTTTATACGTCTTTTACACTCTGTAGGATGATCATTGATTGGTTGCTCGTAGTCGCCACAATAGCCTCCAAAGTAATAACGACACAGAAAGATAGCATCAGACGTCGCCATAGCTCCTTTGATACCCTCTGGATGGTTATGAGTCACCTCTGCAGAAAGTCGTGCAAGAGCTCTTCTGGACGGCCAAGCTCCTGTTCTGGCACAGAAACTACAATCCATCACCCAAGCACAAGGAGAAACACGCATGGCAGAGCCATTGCCAAAGCTATTATAAGGGGAACCATCATTGCTTTGAATCCACGTATTAAACCTAGGCCCGTACCCAGCATCGGGATACATTCTGCCATATTTCTTCATGGCATCAATAAAGTCATCCTTCTGACCACCGTTCATAATGGCTTCTGCCACAGCACAGGTCATAACCGTATCGTCAGTGAAAAAACAATCCTCACGAAATAATGGAAAGTCTTTCGTTTTAATATTGCCCCATTCGTAAACAGAACCTACAATGTCTCCTACTATTGCTCCTAGCATAAGATTCCTCCTTACAGCATATCAGATTTCCAATGGATCACTCTTTAAAAATGGCTCAACCAAATCAACCCATTCTTGAGGCAGGTAAGCTGATAGATAGCCATGGTTATAGCCCTTTGCTTCATACAGGATCGTATTTGGATGTAGCTGATGAAATAATTTCGCCGATGCTTTCACACAGTTTAATTCTTTTTCACCATAGATATACAAAACCTGAGCTTTGCTAGCAGAAATCGTATCCTTCAGCTTGTAACGCCCCATATAGGTTTTGTAAATGGTCACCAATGTTTTGATAGGCGTCCTTGGCAGATCCTCCAAATAATATGCTTTTATTTCCTCTGGATAAGCCAGTTTAGGATAGAGTTTGTTCATCATGCTTAATTGAAGTTTGCAAGAGAATTTATTGAACATCAGTTTACCAAATAGAGACACTAGAAAGATGCTGATTTTAGCTAA
Source organism: Streptococcus sp. HMSC065E03 (assembly GCF_001815045.1). Taxonomy (NCBI): domain Bacteria; kingdom Bacillati; phylum Bacillota; class Bacilli; order Lactobacillales; family Streptococcaceae; genus Streptococcus; species Streptococcus sp. HMSC065E03. The sequence goes on from NZ_KV818853.1 coordinate 224,589, forward strand.
CCTTGGTTGAGGAATACAGAGGCTTCCATCTATGATGGCCTTCTCAGCAATTTCACTGTCTAAAGACAAAAGCTCCATGGAAATTTGACCACCAAGTGAAACACCACCAATCGCAAACAATTTCCCACCACAGTTTGATTTGATATAGTCTAGAATCTCCAAAGCAGAATCTTCAGTAGAAACATAATCAAGTTTGTATTCTTCACCATGGCCATTCAAAGTGGGTAGAATAACACGGTAGTCTTTTGATAAGATCCGTGCTTGACGAAGATAATTCCACCAAGAACTGC
>NZ_KV818853.1:224978-331211 GCF_001815045.1 Streptococcus sp. HMSC065E03
TCTTCACTATAGTGATGAATCACTTCTACGAGTGCTTGAGGGAGGGAGAAGAGAAGGTGACTGATTCTCTCTTGATTTTTAAAGTCCAAATTGGCTTTAACCTCATCAGCTAGGATAAATTGGCGATTGTGATAGAGAGCACGGGCAATTTCCAAGCGCTGCTTCTCACCACCTGACAGAGTCTGGTTGCTAAGATTTTTGTTTTGAAGAGCTTTCAAACCAGTTTGTTGCAGGATTTCATCCATCCTTACAGTATCAAGTTCTTGTCCCAAAGCAATATTTTCCTCTAGGCTCAAACCATCAAAGATATGACTAGACTGGAGAATGTAAGCTCCTGCCTGATAGAGTTCATCCGAGGTTAGTTCTTGCCCATGGTAGCGAATCCGACCATGGCTAGGTTCAATTTCACCATAGATTAGGTTCAGTAAGGTTGTTTTTCCAGAACCACTTTCTCCGATAATGGCAATCTTTTCCCCTTCCTCAATAGTAAGGTCACAAGAGGCTAGGATTTCTTGACCATCACGCTCAACACTGACTTTCTCTATCTGGATAGGAAAGACGGAACCTTCGAGAACAGAAGGCATATCCAAGTCTACTCCCAACAATTTTTGATATTTATCACAGAGAGACTTGGCTGATTTTCTAGTATTGATAAAGTAAGATAACTCCTGAAATTGATAGCCAATATTATACGATACGAGGTAAATCCCTACAAAGCTGGCTGCAGATAGGTAGTTATAATAGGTCATGAAACCACCAATGACAATAGGCGCAACAGAGCAAAATGCATCAATTCCATTGATAAAGAGACTATTTATAGTCCGCTGCTTTTCATAGGCGATTTCTTCCTTAAGAGCCTTGTGCAAATCTTTAGAGAACAGTTTGTAAAACAAGCTTTGTCCCCTATAATACCGTATGGAACGAGCACCTGCGATCATATTGGTTGCTTGAGAGACATAGGCTTGATTAGCTAAGGACTTCTCCTTCGTAATTTCATCCAAACGTTTAGAGCCAATTCCACTACAAAGAACAGGTATCGAATAAAAAATGATAAAGAGTAAGCCAAGATAAAAATTAGTCCAAAGAGCATAACAGATAGAAACTGTTGTAAATCCCAAAGAAGAAATGATAATAACAGTCGGCTCAATATAATTATCTTCTAGCTGTTTTACATCATTTTCCAAGTCTGACAAAACTTCTTCATCCGCTATCCGACGGCTATATAGAAAAGTCTGAAAGATAGCCTTCTTAATACCCGACTTGAAGTCTGTCAGCACTCGTGCATAGTAATAACGTTTCCCCGCCAAACCCAGCAAGAGAATCAGATTTCCAACAATCCCCCAAAACAAGACCTGCCATAGCAAATGCAACTGGTGAGTGGTAAAACTAGAGACAATATACTGAATCAAAGCTGGTGTAATGATAGCCTCCAGCCAAGTAATCATAATCGCCACAAAATAGAAGAATAAGTGCTTCTTGGTTACATAAGATCTAAGCATAACGTATAAACCTCCTAAAGTTATTTACCAACTTAGATTGTCGCTCTTTAACTCTTTGCTGGGATACAAACACTTTAAAAATATTTCATTCAAAGATTTTTATGCTTTACCAGCAGAACTACAGATGCAACGTGGTGCTGGAAAGCATCTTTATTATAGAACAAAAGCAACTAGTCTGGCTTTGTTATTAGATTATTGAGCGAATTTATCAATCTAAGAGAAGAGTTAAAAGCTGATTATGTCTACTCTAAAATATTATAACATAGAAAAATAAAAGGGTAAATGGAAATTGAATCCTAACAATTCCATCTATCAAACCAAGATACTAAACTTATACTCTTTCTCTAATATTTCCTATGTACACGAGAAAAGCCTTGACCTCAAGGCTTTTTACAATCCCTTTCATTACAAGGTTTTTACGCTTTTACCTACCGTTTCGTCGTACACTCCTTACTCTACGACAGCTATACCCCAGGGCACCTTCTCGCATGTGCGGACTCAAAAGGTTCAGTGAACCTTTTGAGGATTAGCTACGTTTCACTAACAAACTCACACACTCTACGTATGGTGCTAGTAAACTTCTATATTATAGAACGAAAATGACTAAGTTGTTGTTTAAAATTAAACTTTAGAATGAAACTATTTTATAGTTAGCATTTTTCAAGCTTTATAGCTGATAATTGTCACTTAATAAATTTACTTGCTAACTTGTAAACTTTTTGAATCTCTTTACTCTTAACATCCCAACTATCAAGTTCTTCTTTGATCAACTCTGGAAATTTTTTGCCAATATCCCTCAAAGCATTACCAACTGATTTTCTAACATATTCACTAGAATCTTCTTTTAATGTTGCGATTCGTTTAATAGCTTCATCTGGATTATCCTTGAAATATGGTCTACTCGTCCATATTCTCAAACCTTCTGTAACAGCTCTTCTGACATTTGGATTATTATTTTGTAGCCAGTCGTCAATAACCGGAAGAGATTTTTCATAACCTGTTTGCTTACAAAATTCATCAAATGCTTTTGCTAATACTTCTTGAACTCTCCAATTGTCATCCTTTGAAACCTCATCCCTCATAAAGATCAAAATTTCTTCATACGATGACAAATGGCCAAAGAGAAATACACTGTACATTCTAACTTGATATACATTGGATTTAAAAGCTAAAAATGCTAATTCTTTGGTATACACATTATCGTTTGATAGATAATCAGCAAGAGCTCTTTTCTCTTCTTCTTTAAATCCATTTTCTATTAAAGAGAATTCTTTTTCTAAATTTAAAATATATTCTTTCATGTAACTTGACTCCAAAACAACATTCCAAGTTTCAAGATAATTCTCGATAGGTATTAATAAAGAATTGAATTCGTTATAATATGAGCAAATAATCTTGACATTTTTTCAAATTGATATTTAAACTCTTTTATTATTAAGCCTTTTTCTCAATCAAATACCAACTAGGAATGATTTGCTTCATATCATCATACCATTCTAAAATTTCCTTAGCTTGATGTTGCATTACTGATATTTCTTCAGCTCCGTATGGTACAGCCCATGGCAGTGCACCAACTATGTTATTTAGAATATAGATAGCGAGAAGCTTCCAAAATAAATCCGGAACCTTATGATCAAAATATCCATCTATCATACCAGACGTAAAAGAGGGAGAAACTTGAGCAGACCATACAATACGATTGAACTCCTCCCAAGGATCTCCAAGATCAAATCGATCAAAGTCAATGACATAAATTTTACCATCTTTTCCAATCATGAAATTTCCGATATGATAATCCCCATGTTGGAAAACCTGAGGTCTATCTTTTAACCATTCTCGATTTGCATTTAAATAATCAATAAAAATCTGACCATTTTCGTATTGAACGGGACATTCTTTGTATTTTTTGATTTTGTCATCAATTTTTCGATTATAAAAGGGTTCCCAATTTTCACGAACTTCTGTAACAGGAAGTGAATGAATTTTTCGAAGTATATTTCCTGCTTCTACTCCGTAAGTGTATTGTTGTTCTTTCGAAACAGTTAAAATGGTTTCTCTTGCATCTTTCCCGTCTATCCATTCGTGTAAAGAATGTACTTCGTCATCGCAGAGTTCAATGCTAATTGGTTTACACATCGGAACTCCAAGATAAGCTACTTTCTTCATCATATCAAATTCAAATTTTTTAGAATCTAACTTCTCCTTATCAGAAACACGCAAGAAATATTTTTGCTGATTTTGATCTGTCACACAATATTTTTTATCATCTGACCAGCCTTTATTTATGGCTATCTTACTAATAAAATTCATCAAGCACTCTCCGATTCACTTTCCAACACTTCTTGCAATTTTCACTAGTAACCCATCCAGTTCGTCTACACTTTAGTATCCTAGATCCAGATTTAGATAATGAAAACTAGTCAATTTTCTCAATAATGTTTCCAAGTTTATCTAATACAAGACAGGAATGATCATTTAGTGGAATTATGGGAACATCAACAAGTTCTTCAGCTCTATCCTTATTAGCTTTATCATTCCAGGAATCATAATGGACACTAATTAAAAACTGACTAAAGAGTCCTAATCCATTCTTTATCTTTATCTGATGATCTGAATTATCATTTGGTGAGACATAGACTTTTTCTCCTAATAATAGGGCTCCTGCAGAAAATCCCATAACTTTTGCCCCTTTATTCAGCATACGATCGATATAATTTTTGAACTGCTGATTGACGTAAGTAGCTAAATACTTTTCCGTATTTCCACCACCGATGATGATGATATCAGCATCTATATAGCTATCAAAATCAATCTGCTCAGTGTCCAAGAGTAAGTAATCAGTGTTTAGGTTAGGAAAATGGCTTTGGAAAACTTCCGTGTACTTTTTCATATAGGGTTGCCAATTTTCTCGATAAACTGTAAAAATGATAATTCTTTCGATCTTCCTTGATAACACAATTTTATTAACAATCGTATGGTTCTTTATCGGCGGATTTCCACCCATCAAAAAAATTTGTTCGTCCAATCTTTCACACTTTCTAAAGATACATAAAGTTTAAACAAGTTTATTCACGTTTCGAAATTATAATTTTTTCTTAAAATGAATAATTCTATTTGCCTCCTGAAATCCAATATTAAGATGAAATCTTATAGAATCCGTATTCGTTAAAGTGCAGTCACTTGCAAATTCCTTACATCCTTTATTTTCCGCCCATTCCTCACATTTTGTACAGAGATTTTTAGCAATATCCTTTAAACGATATTCCTCGTCGACAATAATTCCTTCTAAGAATCCAACAGGACTATATTTACAACCTTCAACATAATCAAATCTGAGTGAACATAGTGCTAGACCTACAATTGTGTCACCTTCAACTTCAGTAAAGATTGCAGTATTTTTGCCATTCGTATATTTTTTTACTTCATCAATAGCTTCTTTATCGGTCAATTGGGGCCATAATTGTTTCATTAGTTTAGCCGTTTTTATAGAATCTTTTGTTATTCCATCCATACTGATGTTCCTCCGCAAATTACAAGCAAATGTTACGAATCATGCTGTTACTTTGTTACTCATTGATTGATACCAATACCATCCCCTTCTACTTTTCGACTGTCTCAGATTGAAAGAGCAGTGGTACGACCTCAACATGAAACGAGTGAACACTAATTATGCTAGATAGTCTTGTCTGTTCTATAAACTTTTTAACGATAGCATAAGGTTATCGTTAAATGGTATAACCTAGATAAACTGAGATTTCATAATTTCTTTTTCTTTGGTTTTGGTGCAGGTAACTCATCATACATTGAATTAAATAAGCCGGTTAAATATTCTTTGTTGTCAACATCATCTACCAATAGCATTTCCTTTGCACCTTCATACGGCAATTCGTATTCTACATTCGGCATATACGCTATTGCAGTTTTGACAGGCTTCACTAAAAATCTATCATCATAAATCCCACCCATGATTTTCCCTTGATAATAAATTATATATTCACCCATCATTGCTCTATATGATATTTCTTCCAACTCAGACAATTGTTCTAAAATGAAATCTAAATATTCTTTACTTGAAGCCATTTTTGCTATCTCACTTAATTACTAAAATTTCAATAGTCCATTTTCATCAAATTGAAAATTGGGTCCCCAAGAAACTTCCCAATAATATCCATCTAAATCCGAAAAATATGCTTGATATCTACCCCAGAAAAGTCCCTGTGGCTCTTTTACAATTTTTCCACCTGATTTTACTAATTCTATTACTAGCCAATATAGTATAAATTAAATAAGCAATAAAATGATAATAAAAATAACATAGCAGCCAGTCTTACAACTTACTACTTTTCATATGATAATTTACAAATGTCTTTCCAGCCACTCGATCTTTTTAAAATCCTTATTGTTATTGTGATCATTTCGATAGGAGTCTTGAGAAGAAGCTTTGTAAATACTTAGATACTGCTCCAGACTTGGAAGACGAAAAGTGATGCCTTCAATGTGAATAAGCTCTATATCCGATTCCGAGACTCCTGCAAAATCAGGTAAGGAATCGATACTTCCAAATTCAATACTCACTCGATCCTTTTTGAATTCATGCTCATGAATATCTATTAAGACGTAGCCTAAGTCTTTCATCACTTTCATTATCTTATCCCAGTCATAAATTCTGAGATAATCAGGTGCTTCCCAACCTCTAGGGTCACCAGGCACATGAATGTCAATGTCAGACGGCTCCCAATTTTCTTTCGTTCTAAACTCCAATCCCAAAGAACCCATCAGTGTCGGTGTAATTCCGACTCGATTTAAATGGAAACAAATGGTTTTAAATTCTTCAAATAAGAGACTCATGTATACTCTAAACCTTTCATATAAATGTTCGTTATTTATACTTTATTACCTTGAACAAAATCATCTTCATTTTCTAGAGTATATCCAGTTATTTTGGATACAAATTCTTTTCCTTACTAATTCTATTACTCGCCAATATTGTATAAATCAAATAACCAATAAAAATGATAATAAAAATAAGATTAATTTTTAACACAAAATAGAGATTTAACAAATTTGCGAACACATGAAATAATATACAGTATCCCACAGATTTCGTTTGACGGTAAAAAAGCCCTAAAACAAAACTTAAAAATAATGTATATATAAAAAATAAAATGAAAGGAAATCCTTGATGACTTTCTCCAACTATAAACCATAAAGGCAGATGCCAAATTCCCCAGATTGAACCTACAATCAAATTAGATTGCCAATAAGTATATTTTTTATCAAGTAACGGCTGTAATATTCCTCTCCATCCTAATTCTTCATGTCCACCACCAAAAAAAATTAGTTGTATAAAGAATAATGGCATCAGATAAATGGATACTCCGTTTAATTCTAAGGAAGATACAGAAAATAGTATCAAAATTGCTAACAAATGAATAATGAAATAAATACTACTATTTCCTTTCTTACTAAATAGAAAATGTTGAAATTTTATATTATTCCTTTTCAAATAAAAGCCACTTGCAATAGCTGGTCCAAGTGCACCTACTATATGTAATGTTCTTCCTATAATTGTTTCTAATCCAAAAATATGAGATTGCGTAAAGATGGCAAGAATCCCCCAAGCTATATAAGTAATTCCAAATGTAAAACAAAGATAATTTTTTAAATTCTTTTTATCAATTTCTGTCATTTTATCTTCCTTATCTTGATTAATTTATATCTAATATTTTTACTACTTCTTAGTTGTTCTCGCTTTATAACTAACCATATTCTATCACAAAAATAGGAGCAGTTTAATTGATTGTTCCTGTTTTTTATTACAAATATTCTCGAACAATTATCGTCACAACAGAATATAATTCATAGTTTACGTTTAAGTACTATTTTGTTACTAACTAGCTAACAAAAAGAGTGAGGAAATCAAACGTTTCCACCACTCTTTTGTATTCTATTATAGATAAATCGATGTTCTATCACTATCTATTTACTCTGTAATTTCAAATGATTTATCTTTTAGATTAGTTCTTAATTCTGCCACTGTATTGGCATCGGTATTGGTCCAGCTGATGTGGATAGTATTAGAGTCTTCCATGTCAACAGCAAACTCTCCATCAAATGCTGCGCTGGTATTACGGAATTTGAGCAGATTGAACAAGGACTGCACAACTGGGCGTTGAACTTCTCGCTCAATTTCTTCCAAATCATAATAGTGACGGTTGATGTTGCGGCCTTCTTTGGTTGATTCGAGCAATTCGATATCATTTTCTCCTGCCAACAAGCCAACGTAGTAAATCTGCGGACTACCTGGTGCAAAACATTGAAGCACACGTGCCAAGAGATAGGCTTGGTCATCATTTCCTAAAGCTGAATAGTAGGTACAATTTATCTTATAAATATCCAAATTGTTGTAGGCCTCTGAGCTGTAAATCTTTTTGACATTTGCTCCTTGGGCATAGAGGGCTTCTCTTGTCGCCTCTGTTTCCTCATCTGTCAGCAAGTCCTTGACATGGGCCACTCCGATACCATCGTGCGTGTCCAAGGTTGTAAATTGCTTCCGATGGCAGATTTCCATCCAGTGAACAAGACGGTTGACATTACCTGAATAAAGAGCATGAAGAACCAGCATCGGAAGGGCAAAGTCATAGACATAGTAGTCTTGCTCAGCGATTTTTTGCTGAATGGTGTAATGTTCATGAATTTCTGGAAGAATTTCCACTCTTTTTGGTGCCAATAGCTGACGCGGAAAATGAAGCGTTTCCCAAATATCTGGCTCAACAAAGAAACAGTTGGTGCCGATTTTCTTATTGGCGTAGGCAAAGGCGTCCAAGCGAATAATGGAAGCTCCGTGGTCCGCTAGCTGTTCCAGATTTTCCTGAATAAAGCGACGAGTTGTTTCTGTTGTCACATCGAGGTCGATCTGTTGCTCATCAAAGGTACACCAAACTTTTTCCTCACTACCATCAGCAAACTTGGCAATGCGATAGGGAGCACGTGGCTTCCGTTTGTAAATCAGGTCTACATCTTCCTGAGTCGACTCACCGTTTGGCCAAAAGTTTTTGTAGCGGATAAACAAATCCGCATAGGCAGACTCATCTTTCTTTTCTAGGAAATCAAGGAAATAAGGCGACTTGGCTGAGATATGGTTAATCATGAAATCAAACATGAGGTAGTAGTCTTGACTGAGTGCCTCAATATCGCTCCAATCTCCAAAAGCCTCATCAACCTTGCTATAGTCCATGGGTGCAAACCCGCGGTCGCCTGACGATGGAAAGAAGGGAAGAATGTGGACACCACCGACCACATCTTTCAAAGGGCCTTCTAAGACCTACTTCAAGTCTTTCAGATTTTTTCCAAGACTGTCTGAATAGGTAATTAACATTGCTTAATTTTTTACTTTCATAACTTGCTCTATTTACCTTCCTCAAAGCGTTTATAGACTGCTATAAATTCCTCAGCAATCGTTCGAAAACCTTCTGCACTCATTAACTGATCCTCAGCGTGCATCAGAAGTAGACCTGTTTGGCTTAATTCCCCATTCATTTCTTTTGTCAAAAGTGAGTGGTGAGCATTGTGTCCCTGTACATATGCTTCTTCGCCTTGTTTAATTCTATCTTTAGCCTGCTCGAATTCACCCTGCCTAGCCAATTGAATAGCATCGATGTACATAGATTTTGCTGTTCCTACATAGGTGATAATTTGAAAACACACTTCGAGTACTTTTTCGTCCATTTTAATACCTCTCTTACCAATCTTCGTCTTCTAAATCGCTTGTTTCTTGTATTTCAGCTTGTAAATCTTGTTTATCCATCTGTTTAATAAACGGATAATAAACAAAGAAAGACATAACCAAAATAAGTGTTTGCAACAAGGCTGTTTTCCAACCACCGATGATAAATCCTGAAATAATTGGAGGACAAGTCCACGGAACTTGAACGGCACCATACATAGGTGTCAGTCCAAAATAAATCGCTGAATACTGGATGATACAAGATAAAATAGGCGTTAATATAAAGGGAATTGCTAAAACTGGATTCATTACAATCGGCAAACCAAAGAGCACCGGCTCATTGATATTAAAGATGGCTGGAACCATTTCAAGACGTCCAAGAATTTTTAGTTGTTTTGATTTTGCAAATGCAACCATGTAAACTACCAAACCAATCGTAATCCCGGCACCTGTAACATTGATAAATTGATCAAAAAATTGAATCGTCACAATATGACCACCATTGGCTAGATTTAATTCAAGGCCCTTATCTAAAATGGCTTGGTTTTCCAAAGCATTCGCCTGTAGCAAGCCACTCATGATGCCACCAACTACAGTTGAGCCGTGCACCCCAAACATCCATAAGAATGGTACAAGGAAACACATAAGCACCGCACCAAACAATGAGTCAGTCAAGCCTTGCATTGGTGTTTGAATAAGATTATAAATCACTTCAATCGTTGTGACCTTAAACAATTGTTCAACAAGTCCGACAAAGATCGTTGCCGCTGTGATGATAACAGTAGCAGGAATCAAGGCTGAAAATGCGTTGGCTACACCAGTTGGTACGCCATCTGGCATTTTGATTTTGATATTTTTCTTCAAAAACCAAGAATAGCTTGCTCCTACAATCAAACCAACGATAATGGCACCAATCATCCCTTTCCCGGAAGTCCAATCCTTCAGAATAATGTTACCAACTACATCCCCATTTTTAGAAATCAAACTGGAAGGCTGGATTAGCAAGAAAACTGCTAGGGCAATGACACCTGCCCCAAGTGGCTCCTGTTTTTCTAGCTTAGCATAGGTATACGCAATCCCAATGACTGTTACAATCGCACTGATATTAAAGGTTGCACCAATTGCTTGATTGAGAACAGGGGTAATACCACTAGTTTCTAACATCGTTGCTAGAGCTGGAACTGGAAGATTGGCCAAGATAAGAAAGATGGAGCCAACAATCAACAATGGCATAGAGAAAACAATACCATCTTTTATCGCTGTTACACCTTTGGTATTGACAAAGGCCATCATCCTATCAACAAACTTTTTAATCAGTTTATCCTTCATCATCTTCTCCTTATTTTTTCATCATGTAAGCTTGTTTAAGAACTGCCATACCGTTTGCAGTGCCATAATCAGCCATTGCAATCACTTCTACAGGAACATTGTGAGAAGCACAAATTTCTTTTGCTTTTTCAAGTTGGAAACCAACCTGTGGGCCTAATAGAGCCACATCAATATCTCCAACTCTTTGTTCCAATTCACTGATGGAATAAGCTGCAATTGTTGCATCTTTCCCTTTTTTCTGAGCCGCTTCTTTCATACGCTCAACCAAAATACTTGTTGACATACCTGCTGCACAAAACAATCCAATATTCATTTTAATTACTCCTTATAATTCGTTTCCATTTGATGTAATCACTTTTTGATACCATGTAAAGGAATCTTTCTTCATTCGTTGCAAAGTTCCTTCGCCATTATTATTCTTATCGACATAGATAAAGCCATAACGCTTCTCCATTTCACCTGTACCAGCACTAACAATATCGATACAGCCCCAAGGGGTATAACCAATGACATTTACGCCATCTTCTTCAATCGCTAACATCATTTGTTCAATGTGTTGTTTGAGGTAATCAATGCGGTAAGAATCATGTATTCCATCAGGCTCTACCTTATCATAAGCACCGAATCCATTTTCAACTATAAAAAGCGGACAGTGATAGCGATCGTATAAAAGATTTAAGCTATAGCGTAATCCCTCAGGGTCAATCTGCCAACCCCAATCGCTTGATTCAATATAGGGATTTTTCTTAGTATAAACATCTTTGAAAAGTTCTTCTGTTTCCTCAGATGCTGTAGCAGTCACTGTATCACTCATATAGTAACTCAAGCCAATATAATCTACACAACCTTCTTTTAGAGTTTCTAGATCTTCTGGTAAAATATCCAGTTTGATATTATTTTTTCGACAAAAGGCCTCGATATAGTAAGGACGCTCTCCAAAAACATGAAGATCTCCATAGTGAAATAAACGATGCTCCATTGCCTTCTGGCTAGCAAGTATATCTTTTGTATCACATGTATTCGGGTAAAATGGTACCATTGCCAGCATACAACCAATTTTGAAATTTTTATTGATTTTCCGACCTAATTGTACAACTTTTGCAGAAGCCACTGACTGATAATGGATAACCTGCTGTAGTACCTCAACTGGATTTTCATCTTCTTGATAAATGACACCAGAATTAGTCCATGAGCACCAAGGAACATTAATTGCACCTTGATTATTGATCTCGTTAAAGGTCATCCAATACTTAACTTTGTCCTTATATCGTTCCATGACGACTTCCGCAAAACGAACAAAGAAATCAATCAACTTGCGATTACGCCAAGCACCATACTTAGTAACTAGATGATAGGGCATTTCAAAGTGACTGAGTGTGATGACCGGTTCAATTTGATGAGCTAGCAGCTGATCAAATAAATCATCATAAAATTTCAACCCTTCTTCGTTAGGTTCTTCTTCATCTCCATTTGGGAAGATACGAGTCCAGGCAATCGAAGTTCGAAAACACTTAAATCCCATCTCAGCGAATAATTGTATATCGTCCTTATAGGTTCTGTAAAAATCTATTGCATCATGATTCGGATAATATTCGTCAGGTAAGACGCCATCAGTAATCTGTCGAGAGTGGCTAGCACTTCCAACCGTCATCACATCGGCTATCGAAATGCCTTTTCCACCTTTATCATACCCTCCTTCAATTTGGTGAGCAGCAACTGCCCCACCCCATAAAAAGCCTTCTGGTATTTTTGCCATTTTACCTATCCTTTCTGTATTTTGTACTAGCGCTATGAACAAGTCTATTTTATAACATACTGTACCTGCTGACAATAGATATTGAGATAGAAAATATATGTACAGTCGAACAATATTTGTTACATAAAAAAAACAAGAGTTTTCACTCCTATTTTTTTAAATAAACTTGGTAACGTAAGGATTCTAAAAAATAGACAACTGGAATCTGAGTGGTCAAATTAGTGGAACGTAGCGAGGAATCTGCGTAGGCAACTGGCATAAAGTAGGATAAATTTATATCCGATAGCTGTGATAAAGTGGAAATATCTGTATTTGTCAGACTAACAATCTTAGCATTTCTTTCTTTGAATCCCTGTACCAGAGTTAGAACTTCTTCTGTCTCACCGCTGACACTTAGAGCAATAACCAAAACATCCTCCAAATTAGAATGATGCAATTTCAGAGAATAAAATGGGTTAGTAATAGCAAAGCTAAGAATACCGATTCCAGAAAAAAGATATGAGCCATATTCTGCCAAACTTAGACTAGTACCCACCCCTAAAAAGATAACTTGTTTGGCTTGAACGATCAAGTCTGCTATCTCTGATAGTTGTTTTTTTAAAGCTTCATCTTGGACACTAGTCTGTAAAAATTGTATTGCTGGAATATCAATAGGAAAGTAGTGACGATGTTTATTTTCCTTATCTTCCGACCTTGACAAGGCATATTTTAAATCATTGTAGCTATCAAATCCCATCTTTTTCGCAAAACGAATGATGGTTGTTGTCGATAGATTTATAGATGTCGATAGCTCTCTGATAGTCATCGTAGCAACTTTATCTCTATGTTGCAATATAAAATTATACACGCTTAATTCACTATTATTTAGCCCTTTTGCTTTATGATAATCAAATAAATTCATAGACACCCTTATGCTTTTGTAGTATATAGTTGTTTCATTAACATTTCAATAATGAGAATAACAGGTACCTGCGTCGTAATATTAAACCCATTTAAAAATAATTGAGGAACATGATAGGTTATGGAGCAATCAGATAGCCTTGACAATGTTGATTCCAATGTATTTGTGATGGCAATAACTGGACAACCTTTTTCCTTTAATTTTTGTACAATTTTCAATGTTTGAGAAGTCTCACCAGATTCGGATAAGGCAATGACACAAGTTTTTTCCATACTGTTTTGTAGCACTGGTTGCCAAGGATCTTCAATACACATACTAAATTTGCCAATATTTGAAAAATAGCGCGCTCCATATCGACCTAAAGTTCCAGAGGAACCAATTCCGACAAAAACAATCTGTTCAACGTTCTTTAAGATTGCCACAGCCTCCATAATCAGCTGCAAAAAAGTATCTTGCTCAGTATAATCAATGAATAGCTTCAAAGAATTATTGTCTTGATTGTTTAAAATAATTTGCTCATTTTTTAAATATTCTTTATAAGCAATCTTAAAATGGCTATATCCATCAAATCCTAGATGCTTGCAAAATCGTTGTACGGTTCCAACTGATACATGTGCAAGTTGGGCCAATTCCTTGATTGTCATAGAGGATATATTTTCATTTTCTAAAATAGTTGTATAAATAGCATTTTCTATGTCGTTAAAACTTGCTACAACCTCATAACTAAACATATAATCCCTTTTTCTATCTCTATTGATTTGCTTACAATATAACAAAAAACTAATAACCAAAGTGTTCTACACTAAAATAATGGAGAGCATAATGGCTATAAAACCAAGTCAGCATTAAAATCTATTAGAAAACCAGACGAATCAGATTTGTCTAACGAGACATGGTTAAGAGAAAATACTTTAAAACAGTATTGCCTTATGTCCTAGATTATATCATATTTTTGAGCATACTTTGAGTATTGTTAGTTTATTGACTTAAAAGAAACATAACAAGAGCTTATCTCTATTAAATTGTCTCAATTTCAATCGCCCATTCTGGAGATATGTAAGGTGGGGACGTTTCTATTCCCACAAACTCCTTGTCAATGGAAACAAACACGTACCCACAGGGTAAATGGAAATAGAAACTGATAATTTCTAGCTATCACTTCTATTCATTCCAAAAATTTTCTCACTCTGATACTTCCCCACGCCAATACAAAAAGCCTTGCAATCAAGGCTTTTCATGATCCCTTTCATTCAAAGGTTTCTAGGTTTTTACGAGCAGAGCAACACACTCCACATGTGCTGAGAGCTTTCTTCTATACTAATAGACGAAAGGGTGTGAAAATGATTTTTAAATGATACTGTGGAACGGAACAGTAGCCCTAGTATTGACTACTGTCGTTTCTATTCATATTGGCTATTCTAGGACTGAGATGAAAAAATCTATAAATGCTCAGAATAAAATTGAACCCGCAAATCTCCCCAAAACAATGGTGAGTCATGTACTTGTATTATTCCGAAAAAATACACCTCTGGTGCAGTGAGACAAATTGGTGTATCTTATAGTGGCTTCGTAGATGAAAGCTATACTCTACTATCACTCTTTGATGATGTAGAACAAATTGAAAAAGATAATAGACTTCAGACAGCTATTGATGTTGTCAGAGAACAGTTTGGTTTTTTAGCCATACAAAAAGGAACCGTCCTAACTGAAGGTTCCAGAAATATTGAACGCAGTAAACTTATCGGTGGTCATTCCGCGGGTGGATTGGAGGGATTAAAATGAAACAAGAAAAAAATACAGTACAATTTTCAGAAATCCGTAGCAAAGGATGTAATGATATTGAAATGCTTGAAAGATTTTTACATGGAATCGTTGAAACAGCAACTTCAAAACTTCGTCAGAGAAAACTCAAAACAACTGAAATATCGATACGACTAGTACATGCTAAATCTGAAAACCGATTACCATTGGAATTTACATTTAGCATTAAGCCAACAAGCTCATCTGTGATAATCTATACTGAGGTAATCAATCGCTTTAAAGAATGTTACACAGGTGGGGGAATTCAAGGTTTTACGATTCAATTTGATAAAAATACCCTTGCCTCTGCATAGAAAGGATTTGATATGATTGACCGTTCATATTTACCATTTCAATCAGCAAGAGAGTACCAGGATACAAAGATGCAAAAATGGATGGGCTTTTTCCTATCTGAACATGCATCAGCACTCTCTGATGATACAAACAAAGTAACGTACATGTCTGACTTATCACTAGAGAAGAAATTATTACTCCTCAGTCAAGTATACGCCGGGCAGCTACGCACACGCATTCAAGTGATTGAAAAAAACAAGCGTGTTTCCTACACTGGAACAATACCAAGTCTGACCAAAGATTTCATTTTGATAAAAACTACAACAGGTCACATCAATTTGAAATTAAAAGACATTATTAGTATTGAACTTGTCGAGGAGGTGCTCTATGAATCAGCTTGAGTTTCAGCGTAATCACCTACAAATGGACTATTATAGCGAGAGCTACCAAGATTTTGAACGTGACTTCTACCGCTACTCTAACATGAATATTCCATTGACCTTCCTAACTGATGATATCCTAAAAACAATGGCGACTTCACGTAAGAATTACTTTGTCCTCAATAAGGAAAAGTCCAGAGATAACCGCGATCACTTCTTCATATTTGAAGTAAGTACCGTAGATGAGAATCCGCTAATCTATCATTATACATATAAGAAAACTACAATATATTTAGCAGAAAAATAGGAGCAGTTCAATTGACTGTTCCTATTTTTAATATTCATAAAATCTAAAGTCTTTATACTCTTTAACAATGGAGTCGCCAACCAGAACAGACTATACTGACCAGCGACTACCTTAAATTTAATGTTTCAGATTTATTTTCTTATCTCTAATTTCATAAACTACATCTGCTACATTTTCGAGTAATCGTTTATCGTGGGTGATAAACACGATAGTTCCGGTGTACTCCTTCATTAGTATTTCCAAAGCCTCTAAACTTGGTATGTCAAGGAAGTTACTGGGTTCATCCATTATTAGGATGTTATATCTACCCATGAGCATTTTAGCAAGCAACAATTTTATAATTTCTCCACCGCTTAAAACAGATAAACTTTTTCCAATATCGTTCTGTTTGAACCCCATAGATGCTAGCACTGAACGAATTTCTGATATATTGTAGTCACAATCCTTCTGCATAAACTCCATAACATTCTGATTACTGTTGTACTTGTAACCATTCTGTGCAAAGTAACCTATTTTTGCCTTAGGCGAAATAGAAATTCCTTCTTCATGGTTTAAGATCATTTGGATTAAAGTTGTTTTTCCGATTCCATTACCACCAGTTAACGCCACTTTTGCTCCTAACGGAATTTGAAAAGATGCATTTTCAAACAGAGCCTTATCCCCAAATACTTTATTAATTTCTGCACCGACTATAGGGTATGGATTATGGAGCTCCAATGCTTTACTTTGCCTGAAACGAATTCTGCGAATGCCTTCCGGAGCTTCTACTTTTCCTAAGGCCGCAATCCTGTGCTCTAGGGTTTTAGCAGCATTATACATCTTTTTTTCCTTACTTCCTATTGATTTTTGATGAGCTAAACGCCCTCCGTCTTCAGTACTTTTTTTCTTTGAAGAACCTTTTGCCTTCTGTTCTATTTTACGAGCCTGTTTTCGCTTTTCCTCCGCAGCCCTTTCCAATCGGGCACGTTCCGCAATAAATTGTTCGTATTCTGCAGCTTGGCTCTTACGTTCTTCCTCTTTCTGACGAAGATAATCAGAATAGTTTCCCCAATACTCAGTGATTTTGCCATCTTTCAGTTCCCATATTTTATCTACTATTTCATCAAGAAAATAGCGGTCATGGCTAATAACTAACAGTGCACCTGTAAAATATTTTAGCTGTCCTATTAGAAAATCAATTCCTTCACGGTCTAAATGGCTCGTAGGTTCATCCGCTAAAATACCATGAACCTGTGCCGATAAGGCCTGTGCTATTTTAAGCCTTGTTTCTTCACCACCGCTCATAGTCTGTATATTTAATTGCTCAACACCTAGCTTGCCTACAAGTGCAAAATCTTTTTCCTCCTGCAGAGTTACTTCGTCCAACTGGGGAATATAGGCAAGTTCACCCAGACGATTCATTTTACATCCTGGGGGAGTTAATTCTCCTAAAAGTACCCTGAGTAAAGTGCTTTTTCCAGCACCATTTGCTCCTACTAAACCAATACGGTCATAATCATATACTTCTAATTCATTTATATCTAAAACATCGCGTCCTTTGAATTCCACACGAATGTCTTTTGCTTTTAATATTAATTCCATAACATTTCCTCCTGTCTATAATCGCATGCTTTCATTTGCTTGTATGCAGGGAAAACCCTGCGATTTTAGCAGGAAGAGTTACATGAAAATAAGATACATAAATATTCCTCCAATATTGTTTATTTTAAATCTAATTTTCTAACCTCAGTTATCATTTGGCAAACTATAGCAATGCCAATAATTAAAATACCTGATAGTAAAAACCAATGATTTACACCGATTTTATCAGCAAAGAATCCAGAAAGAATTAACCCAATTGGCATAGCAAGTGACATGATACTTCCGATCAAAGAAAATACACGTCCTAAATATTCAGGCTTAATTTTCTCCTGAAAAAGAGCTGTTTGCACACCGCTATAAAATGGCACCGAAAGCCCCATTATTGCACAGCAAACTACGAATATTACAAATCCATTTGGAGGAAGTATTCCCGAAACGGCTAAACTGGTCCCCATTATAAAAAATGAACTTGTTATTAGTAATACATGCTTTTCGAAGCCCCCTAATCTTCCTAATAATAAGCCTCCTGCTAGCATCCCAAATGCAAAGGAAATTTCCGTAATAGAAATATGCACAGGCGTTCCATTAAAGTGTTCCATGCTTATTAAAGGAAATAGTGCATTGATTGGCATATAAACAAAAGTATATAGTGTTCCTAAGAGTAATAAGGCAAACAATCCTTTGTTTTGTCTCAGAACCACAACTCCTTCTTTCATCTCCCTTATGAAATTTGGTTCTAAACTTTGCACTTGATTACCCAGCTTAGGTATACGTACAATTGCTACCGTAATAGATGCAATCACAGCACCCAATACGTCGATGGCAATAATAGCATTTAAATCCCAAACGGAGTATAAGAGTGCTGCAACTGCCGGACTAACAATATAGCTTATAGACTGCAAAGACTGACTATAGCCTGCGCATTTCGTTAGCTGTTCTTCTGGTACTAAAAGTGGTGTAACCGCATTGAGTGCTGGGGTATGAAAAGCTGTTCCAATGCTACGGATAAACAATACTATCATAATCATCCAGACAGGTAGCTCCATACAGAATGCAACAATAGCAAGCACTGCACCAGCTGCTGCGATAATTAAATCGGCACCAATCATTATCTTCTTCCTATCATGACGATCCACTAGCACACCAATGGCAGGTCCCAAAATCGCATAGGGTAAAAAACCTACTAATGAAGCCATAGACAAGACCATCGCAGATCCTGTTTTTTCTGTAAGGTAAAAAATAATCGCCATTTGCAGGATGGCACTAGTGATTAATGATACTGCTTGCCCTGCCCATATTGCATAAAATTTTCGTTTCCAATTGTTGTATTTTTCCATTTATATTATCTCCTGCATATTATTTTGCTTGAATTTCTATTTTGAATAGCATTCTAGGCAATAAAAAATGCAGGCCAAACCCCACAATGTGGCTTTTGGTCTGCATACATACAATTTGGAAACATTCATATTAAAGACATAGTTAAATAAAGGTATAGTTAAATAACCAATATCCTCACCGTAACTAATGAATGCTCAATATCGTATAAATAAGCACAACAAAAAAGCCTATCATCGGGTATAGATTCTGCTTTTTTTATTGCCAGCTTATCTTAAACGCATTGAGGCTGTCATAGTTTCGGTTCCTCCTACATCTTTGTTTATATCAATTTATAGTATAACACAACAAGATGATATGTTCAATATAAAAGTTATGGAATGAGACTCATACTTCCAATTCGATGCCAGATTTAAAGGATATGACGAAGTTTTCTTCATAGACTGTAACGCTCTGGATTATCTTCCTTAGTAGCAAGCGATTAGCTTTCACAAAATCTTCTGTTTGTAGTTTTAAAAATTCATCAGGATTTTCTAACTCAACCTCAAAATATTTCATTTTACATTCCCTCATTTCATTTATTGATAAATTGAGTTTGCAAAAAAGAGTGGACAATTTTTGTCTACTCTTAACCTTTAAAATAGTTTTTTTTAATCGATTTGAAGTTGCCTAAATTATTACTTATTCGGTAAAATGAAGTATTGCTTTCAACAGATTTCCTTCAACTACACTTCACTTGATTCAAACAAGGTGGGTACATTTCTATTCCCACAAACTCCTTGTCAATGGAAACAAACACGTACCCACAGGGTAAATGGAAATAGAAACTGATAATTTCTAGCTATCACTTCTATTCATTCCAAAAATTTTCTCACTCTGATACTTACCCACCATAAAGCAAAAAGCCTTGCAATCAAGGCTTTCATTATCCCTTTCGTTCAAAGGTTTCTAAGCTTTTACGAGCAGAGCGACACACTCAGCGGTTCGCTATCTCCGTTCTGTCTGCGTGCTAGCACTTGTCAATCACGGACAGCTATCGCATGGGCGGAAGTAAATGCTAATCTTCGTCGTTTTACTCCTTGACTAGCAAACTTACCGCCTCAACATGATGCGTTTGCGGAAACAAATCCACCGGCTGTACTCTCTTCAATTCGTATCCCAATTCTTGATAGAGTTTGATATCACGCGCCATGGTGGCGACGTTACAGGAGATATAGGCGATGCGGTCAGCGCCTGTTTGGGCACTTGCTTTGATAAAGCTTTCGGTCAAGCCCTTGCGTGGTGGGTCGACTAGGATGGCAGTAGGCTGGATGCCTTCCTTGAGCCAATTTTTCATAGCATTTTCTGCTGTATCACAGACATAGTGGGCATTGGTGATGCCATTTAGACTAGCATTCTTCTGGCTATTCTCTACTGCTTCGGGGATGACCTCTACTCCATAGACTTCCTTGACATGCTTGGCAACTGACAAGCCAATGGTCCCAATTCCTGAGTAGGCATCAATCACGACATCCTCTGCTCTTAGCTCCGAAAAGTCAATAGCTGTCTGATAAAGCTTCTCTGCCATTTCGGTATTGACTTGGTAAAAGGCTGGCCCAGAGATTTGGAAGCTATTGCCCAACATTTGATCTGTAATATAGTCTTGACCATAAAGCGTACGCCATTCTTTTCCAAAAATCGCATTGGTATTCTGGTCATTGATATTTTGCATAACAGATTTGATGGCTGGAAATTGCTTGATCAACTGCTCGATCAACTGGTCCACACGGAACACCTTGGGACGAGTGGTCACCAAAATGACCATAATTTCTCCTGAATGGTGACCTCGGCGGACCACCAGATTGCGAATCAAGCCTAATTGTTCCTTTTCATCATAAGGCTTGAGGTCAAACCGACGAATCAAGTCCCGAAGAGCCAAGACCACTTGGTCAATGACGGGATCTTGGATATAGAAATCTTCAATCGGCATCAAATCATGAGAGTTCTTGCGAAAGAAGCCTGTCTCCACCTGACCATTGACACGACGAACAGGGACCTGGGCCTTGTTGCGATACTGGACAGGATGGTCCATCCCCAAGGTCAGGGGTACTTCGATATCAGAGATTCCTGCCATCTTGTAGAGGCTATCCTTGACCTGTTTGGCCTTGAATTTCAGCTGCTCCGGATAAGCCAGGTGCCCCAAGTCGGCAATGCCGCTTCGCAAGTATGCCAGGTCTAGCTCTTCATTGCGGTGAGGGGATTTCTCTATATACTCTTCAACTTTTCCGTAGCCGATCTTCTTATTGACCTTGAGCACGCGCATGCGGATGACTTCTCCTGGCAGGGCATTCTCCACAAAAAAGACCAGGCCATCGACCTTAGCCACTCCTGCTCCTTCGTGTGTCAAATCGACAATCTCAACCGTTACAATTTCATTTTTCTTTAACATCGTTTTCTATCTTTCTACAAATTAAAAGGGGTGGAGTTCAAAACTCCTATCCCCTTATTATATCATCTCAGTCCCATTTGGTACAATTTCTTTTTGTAAGCATCGAAATCGACCAGCAAGCCTTGGCCACCGTACATATCGTAGGCATCGACCCAATCCCCATTTTCTGGGATGGTCACTCGTTCAATTCCTTTTCCAGCACTTCCGACTAGTCCAAGTCCATTGGTCAATAGGAAGGAGAAGGGAACATTGGTAGACGTCATGGCAAAGACTTTCCCAAGGGCTTCAGATCCCGTAAAGAGTTTAGTTGGATCCTTGATCTGATGCATGATAGCGGACATGACCTCTTGCTGGCGACGGGTCCGACCAAAGTCTCCTTCATCATCCTTGCGGAAACGCGAGTAATTGAGAAGGGTCCGGCCATCCATCCGTTGTTTTCCAACCTTGATGGTTTGCTGCGGAACGACACCGTCTTTCATGTTCAAATCATCTGGCACTTCTACTTCACTGACTTTTTCGCCATCAACTGTTGAAAATTGCGCATTCATCTCGACCCCATTTGGGAAGAGGGTATCGATCGCTGTCGCAAAGGTCTTGAAATCGACCATGGCGTAATATTGGATGTCAATGTCAAAGTTATCTTTGAGCATCTGACGCACCAATTCAGCCCCTTGGTTGTTATTTTGCTCCCCGATGGTAAAGGCCGTATTGAGCTTCTGGTCGTAGTAGCCATCATACTCTGGAATATTTTGCTGGCTGACACCATCGATATGGACCAGTGTATCCCGCATGAAGCTGACCATCTTGATCTTGCCTTCTTTGTTATTGACATTGACCACCATAATGGAGTCTGTCCGGGTCTCATCTGACTTCTCACCGATCCGACCATCTGTCCCCAAGATCAGGATATTGACCCCATCTCGCGACTTCTTGCCGTTAAATTTCTCAACGACAGCCGGTTTGGCATCTGGACCTGTCGGCTTGCTGTTGAGGCCTTTTACAAACATGAAGACCATGCCACCGATAATGAGCAAGAAAAAGAGAGCAATCCACTTGAGAATCCGTTTGACGCGGATCTTTTTCCGTGGTTTCTTAGGTATATCGCTCGTCGCAGCAACTGCTTTCTTCTTAGACTTTTTGCTACGTGATTGGTAAACAGGGAGATCCCCAATCGGTTCAGCAATCTCACCTTGCACTTCTCCTGTAGCGTCTACCTCAGGTTGAAGGGCTTCTGCTTCCTCATAAGCTC
Source organism: Streptococcus sp. HMSC065E03 (assembly GCF_001815045.1). NCBI lineage: Bacteria > Bacillati > Bacillota > Bacilli > Lactobacillales > Streptococcaceae > Streptococcus > Streptococcus sp. HMSC065E03. Next base: position 247,564 of record NZ_KV818853.1, read on the forward strand.
CTTGGCTCTTTTTGAGCAAGTAATTGTATTCTAGTTGTTCTCGTTCATTCAAATAATGAAAATTTGAGTATAAGTACTCTAATCGCTTTCGCTCATGGTGAGATAGAAAGTTGGATTCGTTACTCATTTTTTCTCCATTCCGTTATCTTTTATGGTATAGACCTGATACTGACCCAAGACTTTTGTCTGAATGCCCAGACTGTCTAATTCTTGATAGGCAAAGTGCACTAGATCAGGCGCTTCATTTAGGAGGTCAATAATGAAAAAGTATTCTCCTAAAGCTGTTTTAAGGGGGCGACTTTCAATCTTGGTTAAATTGATTCCCCGCCAAGCAAAGGTGGACAAACCCTTATAGAGGGCTCCTGCCAAGTTACTTGGCAAGGTTAAAGCCAAGCTAATCTTTTGACTCGAAAGATTCAAAGTTTCTGAAAACAAGGGCTCTTTTGCCCCTAAAATCCAAAAACGCGTGTAGTTGTCCTCGATTTCTTGGATGTCTTTGGCCTGGACTTCCAAACCGTACTCACTGGCTGCTGCCAGAGGGGCAATCGCTGCAATCTCCAATTCTGGATGTTCTGCCACATAGCGGGCTGCATAGGCTGTTGAAGCCGTCATTTCCATGGCCACATCTGGATAATGGGCCCTTAGAAAAGCCTTCCCTTGGGCCAAGGCCTGTGGATGCGAATAGACCGTTCGAATAGGCCGATCTTTTCTAGCCACCAAGAGTTGTTGCTTGATGGGATAGACCACTTCTGCAACGGCCTGGATGGTCCCTTGGTGAAAGAGGTAATCGATGGTCTCGTGGACACTGCCTTCGATAGAGTTTTCAACTGGGACGACTGCAAAATCAATTTCTTGATTTTCATAGGCCTTAATAACATCTGTGATCGTTCGATAAGCGATGCGTTCAGAAGTTGGAAAACTATGAGCCACCACATCGTGAGTAAAAGATCCCTTGGGACCTAGATAGCCTACAAGCATCGAATAATCTCCGCAATTTCGTCAGGTGTTTTGTCCTTAACATCCACAATATGAGTAGCAATCGCTTCATACAAAGGCAAACGGCCATCAAAAATCTTCTTGAATTCTTCTTTGGTATTGTTTAAAAAGAGGGGACGTTGCATAGCTTTGTCATTTTGAATGCGACTGTACAAGGTTTCAAAATCCACGCGCAAATAAATGTTGTATGGATTTTTTTCCAAGAGGGCACGGTTATGAGGATTGACGACAATCCCGCCACCAGGGGAAATAATAGCTGTCTCGTTTTCCAATAAACGCTCTAACATCTCAGCCTCACGGCGACGAAAGGCAGCTTCTCCTTCTACTGCGAAATAGTCATTGATCGACATGCCGATCTCTTTAACAATTAATTCATCCATATCATGAAATTTTGGATCAAGAATCCGGCCAACGGTCGTTTTTCCAGCTCCCATAAAACCAAGTAAAATTTTAGCCATGCAGTAAGGTCTCCAAATCTTCAAAAAAACCGGGGTAACTGGTGTTGATGGCCTCTGCTCGATCCAGCACCACATTTCCTTCACTCACCAATAAGGCAGCAATGGCAGCCATCATCCCAATCCGGTGGTCTCCAAAGGTCTCTAAGTCAGCTCCATGTAAGGGAGTCGGACCAGTGATGATCATTCCGTCTTCCATTGGCACAACATTGGCTCCCATGGCATTGAGGCTATCTGCCACGACCTGGATGCGGTCCGTTTCTTTCACACGAAGCTCTTCAGCATCCGCAATCACAGTCTGACCATTGGCTTGTGTCGCAAGTAAGGCAATAATCGGCAATTCATCAATTAAGCGTGGAATCAACTCCCCATCAATCCGAATCCCTTTTAAGGACGAAGTCTTGACGGTAAGACTTGCCGAGACAGCTTTTTCATCACGATCCTCAACAGTGAGATCTCCCCCCATTTCCTGGATGACATCGAGAATCCCTGTCCGCGTTTGGTTGAGTCCAACATTTTCAATCTTGATCACACTATCTGGAAGGATGAGTCCAGCCACTAACCAAAAGGCCGCACTGGAAATATCTCCAGGAACAATGACTGTTTGACCTTGGAACTCTTGTCCCCCTTGGATGCGGATGGTTTTTCCATCCACCTGGATCTCTCCACCAAATTGGCGAATCATATCCTCTGTATGGTCACGGGTCTTTTCCTTCTCGATAATCGTCGATTTACCCTCAGCCTGCAGAGCAGCAAAGATGAGAGCCGACTTGACTTGAGCCGATGCGACTGGCAAACGGTAATGAATCGGTTGTAGCTGATGGGTCCCTTCTTCATGTAAAGGTGGGCAATCGCGCTCTCCCTGACCAGCAATCTCTACTCCCATCTGACGCAGTGGGATCGCCACACGATCCATGGGCCGTTTGGAAAGACTATCGTCTCCGACCATGGTCACTGCAAAATCCTGACCTGCTAGGACACCTGATATCAAACGAATAGACGTTCCTGAATTGCCCATATCAAGGGGAGCCGTCGGAGCTTGAAGACCTTGAAAGCCTACTCCTTGAATCCGAATCACATCCCCGTCATCTTGGATGGAGACTCCTAAATCTCGAAACACCTGGATGGTAGAAAGCACATCTTCGCCTCGCAAGATATCATAGACCTTGGTTTCGCCCTTTGCAAGACTTCCAAAAATAATCGATCGGTGACTGATGGATTTGTCACCAGGGACTCGAATGGTTCCCTTTAGACCCTTGCTATTGGTTCTTAATTTCATTGCCATCTCCAGAGTGCTTTTCCACATATTCTATCATAAATAGGACATGAATTCAATTTTTGATCAAAAATTTGGAACAAAAAACGAATGTTTCCAAGCATTTTTTGAGCTTGTTTTCCTCTAGTGGCGAACGAAAATACCAGAGTCGAAATGACAACTCTGGTAGAAATTTCTACTTGTATAAATCTTGAATTGGCTCAAATATGATCTTTTCAAGATCTGCAAGATAAATAGACAATTGTTGTTGTTTGGTGAAAAATTCATTCACAATCGGACTTGCTTGGATTTTTTCCATATAGTCCTTCATTTCTTGTTGCACAGCTTCTGTTGGAAGTTGACCGGATTGCATCAAGCCTTGCAGTTGATTTTGGAAAGCGACGTATTCGTCAAATAGCGTTTTCGCTTCTGGATTTGCTTCGATCGCTTGCTTGCTTTCTACGACAGCCTTGTATTCAGGAAGGTCTCGCAGGGTCCGAGAGAGTTCGTTTGCTACATCATAAATATTTGCCATTTTATGGGCTCCTTTACTGATAAGATACTTCTATTATACTGCTTTTCCTTCAATATTCCTAAAATGAAGCAGGTATTTTGACGCAAATCCTTCTGTAGACCTAGCGAGCAAGGACAGTATAAGACGTCGCCTGGCTGATCAATGTTTGAGCTCGCTCCTGATCCTCTGCATTTTTAAAGGTCAGCTGCAAAATCCCGTGGATATCTTCCCGATTCTCTTCATTGATGTGAATATTGACCAAGGAAATCCCTTTTAGGAGTTGTAAGATTTCGAGGATCACACCTTCCTTATCGGGGACATCGATAAAGAGATCATAGGCACTATCACGTCCAGCACGCTGATGGATCTGCATTTCTTTTCGGTGCTTGCGCCCTTCTTGGAAAAAGGACCAAATGGCCTCCTCGTTATCTGTTTGAATGGTCTCAGCCACCTGATCCAAACGCTCTTTGAAATCTGCAATCCGCTCTAATATCGCTTGAGTGTTGGACAAGAGAATAGAAGTCCACATGCTTGGCTCACTTTCCGCAATCCGTGTCATATCCCGAAAGCCACCAGCCGCAAAACGGCGAGTCATTTCATGCTCTTCCCCATAAGCTACGGCCTGCTCGACCAGAGTCGAGGCTAAAATATGGGGGAAATGGCTGATCTGGGAGGTTACCCGATCGTGTTCCTCGGCATCGATTTCAATAAATCGAGATCCCAATCCACTCAAAAGCTCTTTCAACTCTTCCATGGCACCCCCTGTGGTCAAGCTGGAAGGGGTAAAAATATAATAAGCGTTTTCAAATAAGGTGGCATCTGCTGCTGCAGCACCTGTCTTATGACTACCAGCCATGGGGTGGCCTCCCACAAAGCGTACATCCTTATCTGTAAACACTTTTTCAGCTTGTGCGACAATTTCTGCCTTGGTAGAGCCTGCATCTGTCACCAGTACCCGGTCTTTCAAATTCAGGCCAGCTAAGGTTTCTAAGTAAGACTTGGTTTGCTTAATCGGAAGCGCCAAAATAATAATATCCGCTAAAGGAGCAAAGGCTTCGAAATCATCCGTCACTTGATCCACCATTCCTCTTTCAAGGGCGATGGTTCGAGAGGCTTCACTACGATTGTACCCAAGAACAGTCACATGTGGGTGGGCCCTCTTAATGCCTAGCGCGAGGGATGCACCAATCAAGCCCAACCCTGCAATATAAACAACTTTCTTCTCCAAAGGAAAACTCTTTCTCTTAAAAATTCTTCGTAAATTCCCGGTGCTTAGCAACAGTTTCTTTTAATTCTTCCAAGTTATCGGATGAGAATTTTTCAAGCAATTCTGTCGCAAGAACAGTAGCGACCACTGCTTCCATTACCACTCCTGCAGCGGGTAGAGCCGTTGGGTCGCTACGCTCAACCGTCGCCTTATAGGGTTCATGGGTTTCAATATCCACACTCATCAAGGGTTTGTAGAGGGTCGGAATAGGCTTCATAACGCCACGTACCAGAATGGGCTCACCATTGGTCATGCCCCCTTCAAAACCACCAAGATTATTGGTGCGACGGGTATAACCGGTGTCTTGAGACCAGATGATTTCATCCATGACTTGACTACCTTTTAGGCGACCTGCGTCAAAACCAAGGCCAAACTCAACACCCTTAAAGGCATTGATAGAGACTACTCCTTGAGCGATTTTGGCATCCAATTTCTTGTCCCATTGTACATAGGAGCCTAGTCCAACAGGCACACCGCCAACCAAGGTTTCCACAATCCCCCCGATGGTATCGCCATCTTTTTTCACTTGGTCAATGTAGGCCTTAACAGCTTCTTCTTGTTCTGGCACAACGATCGAAACTTCCGACTTCGCTGCCTTTTCCTTGATTTCTGAAACGGTTAGATTCTCGGGAATTGCAATCTCGATTCCCCCAAAATTAACAATGTGGCTGGCTACTTCAAGGCCAATTTCTTCTAAAATCCGTTTAGCAACTGCACCAACGGCTACACGCATGGTTGTCTCACGGGCAGAAGAACGCTCTAAGGAATTACGGAGATCATCGAAACGGTATTTGATCCCTCCGACTAGATCGGCATGACCAGGACGTGGCTTGGTGATCTTACGCAGATTTTTCTTTTTCTCTTCGACCGGTGCTACATTCATGATCTCCAGCCATTTTTGGTGATCCAGATTGGTCACGTTCAGCGTAATCGGACCTCCCATGGTCAAGCCATGACGGACCCCTGATGTGATCTCGACACGATCACTCTCGATTTTCATCCGAGCACCGCGACCATAGCCACCTTGTCGACGTTTGAGCTCTTTATTAATATCCTCTTCAGATAAAGGAAGGCCTGCCGGAACTCCCTCGATGATGGCTGTTAGTCGAGGTCCATGGGACTCTCCTGCTGTTAAATATCTCATACAACCTTATTCCTTTCTTTTTAAAAAGTCCTTCATTTCTTGAAGAGGGATTTGATGAATCGCTGCTTGCCCTAACTCTGGAACAATCACCAATTTCAAGCTGGTCCCACGCGCTTTTTTGTCATGGGTCAAGGCTTGATAAAGGGCTTCTTTATCCCACTTCTCATAGTCCACCGGAAGGCCAAATTTCCGACACATTCCTTCGATTTTTTGAGTGATTCCCTTTGGCATCAAGCCCTTTTCTTCTGCAACTCGGGAGAGCTGCACCATGCCCATACTGACGGCTTCTCCATGCATGACCTGCCCATAACCAGCTGTCGCTTCAATGGCATGACCAATGGTATGACCAAAATTAAGATACAGTCGAATACCATTGTCCAACTCATCTGCCACCACATGGTCTCGCTTCACCAGGCAAGAATGAGAAATGATGCTCTCTGCATGCTCTAAAATACTCTGGACAGAACCATCCATGGCTTCCAATTCTTCCCAAAGTTCCGTATCTTGGATGAGGCCGTACTTGATGACTTCGCCCATCCCCTCGATCAATTCACGTTGCCCCAACGTGCTCAACACTTCAGGATCAATAAACACACCATCTGGTTGAGCAAAGGTCCCTACCATGTTTTTGGCAAGTGCTGTATTGACTCCAGTCTTTCCCCCGATAGAAGAATCCACCTGTGCGGTCAAGCTAGTCGGGATCTGAACAAAGGAAATTCCCCGCATATAGGTCGAGGCCGCAAAACCAGCCAAATCACCAACTACGCCACCCCCAAGAGCAACGATTCCATCACTGCGCGTCATGCCCTGGGTAGCTAGAAAGTCATAGACTTTTGAAACAGTGGTTAGATTCTTACTGGCTTCCCCTTGAAGAAACTCAAAGCGTACCACTTGAAAACCAGCTTTCTTAAGGCTATTCTCTACAATAGCTGCATATAGCTTAGCCACGCGGTTATCGGAAATGATAGCGACTTTTTTATCGCCCCAAAGAGTGCGCAACCAGTCTCCAACCTGATTGAGACCACCTCTTTCAATCACAATCTCATAGGAATGTCCTGGAATAGGTACCGATACGTTCATAGGAATCTCCTTCGTGTTATTCTTTCATTCTATCTTATCATGAAATAAGGCACATGTCTCAAACAAAATGAAAAAGAGACTAGAGCAAGACTGTTTTTTTAAAATCAGTTCTTGTTCTAATCTCATAAAGCTTTTTCAATAGGAAAAGGTAAAACCCTCTCTTAGTCACATACAAATTGGCGATATTCTGTTGTCAATGCTTCCCATACAGACTCTGTAGGAAATACTTTCCCAGTCATCAATTCAAAGGCTGCTTCAGCTTGATAAAAAAGCATTCCCAACCCATTTACCCTCTGGTTTCCTTGATTCACTGCTAGTTGCAAAAAGGGGGTCACTGCCGGATAGTAGGCCATCTCTACGATTAAGGCATGTAGAGGAAACGTCAAGTGATTCGCTATCGGAAGAGACTGACCATCCATCCCAACACCAGTGGCATTTAAGATGAGATCGGCTTGTTTAAAGGAGCTTTGAACGTCTTCATTTTTCTCAATCGCATACAATTCTATCAAAAAATCAAAGCCATCTTCAATCAACTGAACGATTGAACGATAATGAACCAATCTCTCCTCTCTCACAAAGACAAGGATTCGTTTTACACCTAGATGAATTGCCTGTGCAATAATCGCTAAAGCTGCACCACCTGCTCCTAAGAGAACCATTGTTTTTCCCTTAATGGAGAAAGCTGGAGGTAAACTACGAAAGAAACCAATCCCATCCGTATTATAGCCCTTAAGCTTGCCATCACGGTGAACAATGGTATTGACAGAACCGATCTTTCGGGCCATCTCATCCACTTCATCTAGATAAGGAAAGACCTTCTGCTTATAGGGCATGGAGATATTGGCCCCAATCATATCTAACTTACGAATTTGGCTGATGGTGCTTTCTAAGTCTTCTTCGACAATATCCCAAGCCAGGTAAGCAGCATTGGTCGCTGTTAATTCATAGGCTAGATTATGGATGAAAGGAGAGATACTATGACGAATGGGATGGGCAATGACTGCTGCCATCCGAGTGTAGCCATCAATCTTCATTTAATAATTCCCGAATTCTTCGCATATTTTCAAGAGGGATTTGACCAGGCGCACTTCCTTCTCCGACTCTAGCATAAGACCAAGAAGAGCCTGTCAAATCAGCTGTCAAGCGCGAAATCTTCCCGACCTTACCCATGGAAATCGTTACATATTCTTGCTCAGGATTGAGTGTCTTAAAACCACGCGTATAATTCATCAAATCAAGGACATCTTGTTCATTGTGGGCCATGACAGATACTTTGACTAATTTTGGAGAAAAGCTGGTCAATTCCGATAAGATCTCCATCATATTTTCCGGAGTTTCTTGGAAGTTATGGTAGCTGAGAACAAGATTTGAAAATTCCAACATCTCTTCAAAGACTTCACGGTGACTATAATACTCGAAATCGATATAATCCGGATGATAGATGGATTGAATATCTTTCAGGATCCCAACATATTCTTCATTAGTCAGCTCCATCCCTCCACCTTCAGCTCGAGTCCGCAAGGTGAATAAAATCTCGCGTCCAGCAAATTTCTCAAAAACTGCAGGAGCGACGGTTAAGATCTCGCTTTTTTCTAAAAAGTCCGCACGCCACTCAATAACATCTGCATCCTCGTAACGCGAACTATCTAGTTGTTGCGCCTCTTCTAAGGAGCGAGGCATAATCGAAACAACTAATTTCATACATCCACCCTAATCGTAAATACTTTTAAGTAATTACTACTTTCTTCTTTCTTGTTCCATCGAAAATCTCCCGGAAGTCCGTATTCCGCTAGATAGCGATGCTTACGGCCTTGAAATCCCTTTTCGATTTGTTTTTTAAATTTATCTTTGGTCACATTTGCCGCATTGGTACTGAGAATCAAGGTCCCACCTGGATTTAAAATCTCAAGAGCCTCGCTGACCAATCGATGATAATCTTTAGCGACTGAAAATGTCCGTTTTTTATTCCGCGCAAAGCTAGGCGGATCGAGCACGATCACATCATAGCTTAGGTCATGGCGTTTGGCATATTTGTAATAGTCAAAGACATCCATCACGACAAAACGATGAGCATCCAACGCCAAGCCATTTGCCACAAAATGCGCTTCTGATAATTCTCTACTTCTCTTAGCCAGATCGACCGAAGTCGTCTCTACTGCTCCGCCCATGGCAGCTGCAACAGAAAAAGCAGCTGTATAAGAGAACATATTGAGCAAGGACTTACCAGCAGCGAGCCCCTCAACTAAACTTCCTCGGACTTCATGCTGGTCCAAAAAGATCCCCGTCATCAAGCCATCATTGAGAAAGACTTGGTAAGAGACCCCATTTTCAAGAATCAAAAATTCTTGCGGAGCTTCTTCTCCATAGACATGAGCTGATTCATAGTCCAAGCCTTTAAAGCGAATCTTTTCATAGCCCCCTCGGACTTCTGGAAAAGCCTCTTGAAAGGCCGCTAGAATGGTTTCCTTGATCTGAAATACGAAGGGATTGTACCAAGAAAAGACAACAAACTCACCGTACAAGTCAACCGTGAAGCCACCAAAACCATCTCCCTCTTGGTTAAAGAGACGAAAGGCTGTCGTCGTTTCATCCGCATAATAAGAACGACGGTATTGCTTGGCTTTGATGAAAAGCTTTTTAAAAAAGTCTTGATCAAAAGTGACCAACTCTTGTGAAACAAACCATCCAATCCCTTTATTTTGTTCAGATAAGTATCCGACTCCTAGGGATTGTCCATCTCCTGAAAGTAATTGAACCGCTTGATCCAAAGCAGGAAGTGAGTCAAAATCTTGCTTTTCAAGAAGAGATTGCCCTTGTTTGATTTTTGTTGCGACTTGGCGACTGACTGTGAGTTTTTTCATATCCTCTATTATAGCAAAAGTCTGTGTTTTTCACAAAGGGAGGCTTTATTTACTAGAACTTTTTTTGCTATTTTATTCAAGCTTTCATCCTTTAGCTTTTTACGATTTCATATACCTGATCTTTCCTATTTCTTTCCTCTCCTTTACAGTCATTTTTTTCTTTCTCCATAAAATTGTGGTATACTTGTATATGAAAATTTTTAGGAAATAAGACAAGGAAGTAACATTTTGTGAAAAAAATTACGAATTCGATACTCAATTTCATGAGTACCAGACTAGGATTTGTCTTGACCCTTCTGTTGCTCTACTGGTTCAAAACCATGTGGGCCTATTCAGTTGATTTTAATTTAGACATTCAAGGACCCTATCAGATTTTTCTAGCAGTGATCAACCCATTGCCGATCAGTCTGCTCTTCATTGGTCTTGCACTTTATATCAAACGAACCAAGCTCTTTTATAGTTTGGCCTTTGGGATCTACCTTCTCTTATTTATTTGGTTGATTTCCAACTCCATCTATTATCGAGAGTTTACAGACTTCGTAACGGTCAATACCATGTTGGCTTCCAGCAAGGTTTCTGCTGGTCTCGGAGCCGCTGCTTTAGAATTGTTCCGCCCTTGGGATGTGATCTACATTCTAGATTTCCCTATTCTCGCTTTCTTCTTCTTTAAGAAATGGATTCGAATGGACAATCGTCCCTTCAATAAACGAGCTAGTTTTGCGGTCACCTCTTTATCAGCTATGCTCTTTTCGGCCAACCTTTTCCTTGCAGAAATTGACCGACCTGAGCTCTTGACTCGTGGGTTCTCAAACTACTATGTCGTTCGTGCCCTAGGCTTACCAGCCTTTCTAGGTTACAGTGCTAATCAGACCTATGCTGCCAACAAAGAACGTTCCAAAGCTTCCGAAGCAGATTTAAAACCGGTGGAAGAATATATCCAACAGCATTATGCCAAGCCTAATCCTGAGTACTTTGGAATGGCCAAAGGCCGTAACGTCATCTACATTCACTTGGAAAGTTTCCAACAATTCTTGATCGATTACAAGTTGAAAGTAGACGATAAAGAATATGAAGTGACACCTTTCTTAAACTCACTTTACCACTCGAAGGAAACCTTTGCCTTTTCAAACGTCTTTAACCAAGTCAAGGCAGGGAAAACGTCCGATGCTGAGACCATGATTGAAACAGGCCTCTTCGGACTCAACCAAGGTTCCTTTATGGTGAACTATGGTGGAACCAATACCCAACAGGCTGCACCATTTATTCTTTCAAAAAATGGTTACAACTCGAGCGCTGTTTTCCACGGAAATGCTGGAAGTTTCTGGAATCGAAATACCGCCTATAAACAATGGGGCTACAATTACTTCTTTGATGCCAGCTACTTCACCAAACAAAACAGCAGCAATTCCTTCCAGTATGGTCTTAATGACAAATACATGCTCAAGGATTCCATCAAATACCTAGAAAGATTGCAACAACCTTTCTATACGAAGTTCATTACGGTTTCCAACCACTATCCTTATACGACCAGCTTGTCAGGAGATGATCTTGGATTCCCTCTAGCTAAGACTCAGGACGAAACCATCAATGGCTATTTTGCGACCGCTAACTACCTAGATTCTTCGATCAAAGCATTCTTTGATTACCTGAAAGAATCTGGTCTTTACAAAAATTCCATCATCGTTCTCTATGGGGACCACTACGGAATTTCAAACTCCCGCAACCCAGCTCTTGCTCCTCTACTTGGTAAAAACTCTGAAACGTGGTCAAGCTATGACAACGCCATGTTGCAACGCGTACCTTATATGGTAGTCATTCCAGGTATGGATAAAGGTGGCATCATTGATACCTATGGTGGCGAAATTGATATGCTCCCAACCTTGGAACATTTGCTAGGCATTGAATCCAACAAATTCCTCCAAGTTGGTCAAGATATGCTCTCACCAGATCATGATCAAATCGTCGCCTTCCGCTCTGCTAACTACTTTGTTACTCCAGAGTATACGAGCTATAGTGGCCGGACCTATTACACCAAAACAGGTGAGGAAATCACGAACCCAGACGAAAAAACCAAGGAAGAACTGGACAAGATCAGGGAAGCTGCTAACCTGCAATTGAAGATTAGCGATAGCATCCAGACCGGTGACCTCCTTCGCTTCTTCAAAGGCAATGATCTTGGAAAAGTCAATCCAGAAGATTATTCCTACACCAATTCCTTCAAGGCATTGAAGAAGATTGAAAAGGAAAAAGGTGACAAATCAACCAGCCTTTATAACCAACGTGGCAACCAGTCTACCGTTGATCTCTTCAAGGCACCGACTTATAAAGAATTGCACCCAGAAGACGATAGTTCTTCCTCAACAGAGACCAGTAGCAGTTCTTCTAAATAAAAAGAATCCCTGAGTTTAAAAACTCAGGGATTTTATGATTTCTTTAAAAAGAACTTAGTCTAGGACTTCAAAAACAGAAGCTGTTAAATTCTCCACGTAGAATGGTCGTTTATGACGACTATTCCCAACCATCAATTTCAATTTATTTGAATTTTGGAGGTAGTAAGGAAGTCCGCTGGCGTTGAAGATGACCAAGTACTTCTTGTCTCCTGTTAGTTCATAGATGACAAGACCACTGGTATCAGTTGCAGATTGAATAAAGACTTGTTGATAGATTTTATCATAGCTTTCAAGCTCTAAGACAGGAAGACTTGTCTTCAAATTGATCAAGCTTCGGATATAGGCAATTGATTCCTTGTTTTGACTGACCAGATCCCAATTGACCTGATTCACAAAATCTGGAGCATTGTAGGAATTCATGGCCCGTTCACGATCCAAAGGTGTGATTTCTCCATCAGGACCTGTCGCTACCAATTTGGACCGCATAAACTCTTGACCCAATTGCATGAAGGCCATGCCCTGAAAGAGCAGATTCATGGCCGTAGCCAACTCTGAGCGCTTGACCAATCCTGCTACTTCTTCATTCGGATGAAGGGTCTGAAGCAAGTCAAAAAGATTATAATTATCGTGAGCTTCCACATAATTCAAGACCTGATTGGGACTTAAATAATTGCCAAGCTCCGCACTACCTAAAACAGCACGCGCAACGATATTCTCTGTTGATTTTCGGCTGACAAAGCCACGTTTGATGGAACCATAAACCTCAGCCCCTTTAATAGCATCACGCTCCGTATCATTAAAGAATCCAATTCGGGGCAATTGCGCTGCATTGTCCTTCTTAGCCTTGTCCTCTGGTGCGAGACCTGTTCCCATGTCCCAACCTTCTCCGTAAAGAAGAATCCGAGGATCCAGAGCGTCCATTGCCTCCCGAATAGCATTCATCGTCCTTACATCGTGAATGCCCATCAAATCAAAGCGGAAACCATCGATCTGGTACTCTTTGACCCAGTGCGTAAGGGAATCAATCATGTACTTGCGGTACATTTCATGCTCACTTGCCGTCTCATTACCGACACCTGTCCCATTTTGGAAGCGCCCATCTGGCTCCATCCGGTAATAATAATCCGGAACTGTATTTTGGAAAGGACCATGCTCAGTTGAGTAGGTATGATTGTAGACCACATCTATGACTACAGAAATCCCAGCTTCATGATAAGCCCGAATCATCGTTTTAAGCTCTTTCATGGTTTGTTTTGGATTGGATGGATCCGTTGAAAAACTGGTTTCTGGTGCAGAATGATTCTGAACGTCGTAACCCCAATTGTAGGTCACACGACCTTCTTCATCGTACTGTTTATAGCGATCAGATATCGGCTGTAATTGCACGACATTGACCCCTAACTGACGGATATAATCAAAGGCAGTCGCATCGCCATGGCTATTGACGGTTCCTTCTTGGCAAGCCCCCAGATAGGTCCCACGCAAAGACTCGTCCACACCTGATGTCGGTGACTTGGTCAAATCCCGAAGGTGCATCTCATAGATCACTGCTTGACAAGGATTATCCAGGCGCCAGGGAGTCACATCGGCGCCTTTTTTAGTGCCCCAATCAAACTGACGATCTGCTCTTGAGAGAATGGCTGAGCGCATTCCATCGGCTGTCGTTGCAATGCTATAAGGATCGCGCGTCACTTGAGTCTGGTGTTCAAAATGCACACGATATTGATAAGCCATGCCACTTAAATTTCCTAGAAAATCTAGAATCCAAACACCTTGGGTGTTTTCTGGATGGTAGCTAGACTCTTGTTTGCCACGCATCATTGGAATAGTCTTCCAAATAGGCGCATCCAACTCTGTTGATTGATAGAGCAACAATTCAACTTTCTTAGCAGTAGGGGCCCACAGCTTAAAGCAATACTCCCCTTCTTCGTCACGATGACCAAGCCAGCCTTGATACGCCCATTTAGCATCAAACTCTCTAGGACGCATTGCCATATCGTAGGCATGAGGCTGACGATGGCTGTAGGCATGACTCGTCAAAGCAGCTTGCAAAGAATAATAGACAGTATCGTCCCCATCGAGAATCCAAACTTCTCGAACATGCCCTTCTGGTAAGAGTTCGATTTCAAAATCACGGGTTTTGGTGAGCCAATCTCCTTCTTTAACCAAGACATGACCCCGATTCAAGGCATCCTCACTCTCGTATACCAGATTTCCCTCTACTCCAAAATAATCCAACTTGGAGAAAGAGACTGATTTTCCTTCTACTTGATCCTGCCATTGCCACATATCATAGGCAAAATAATTTCCTTTTTGCTTATGAAAATGAAGCTTTACATGGTATTGTCGCATAACATTTTCCTATTTCCAATTTGATACCGAAGGAACCATTCGCTCGTGAAACACGGACATGGTTCCAACTATTTGTTTTTATTCTTCAGATGTGTGAACCAAAGCATCGTTGTTGATTTCATCAATATTCGCAAAAAATTCCAAGTGATTATGAAAGACTTCCAATTCAACTGGAGTATCTCCTCCGTATTCCCCATCTAGATTGATGCGGAATGGTTGAGCATTTTTCCCTAACATTTCGATCGTCAACTTCTTGGTCTTGAGATATTCTACATTTTCATCGTGCACATGCTTGCCTCCATTAATGGCCTGAATCATCAAGGACAACATGTTAAAGAGCTTAGCAGTTTTTACGATAATCAAGGTAAAGTTCCCATCATCAAGCTTAGCATCTGGCGCGACACTTTCAAAACCAGCAATCGAGTTGGTAAGAGCCACAAAAATCATAGACGCTGGCCCTTCAAAGACACCATTGTCGTGCTCAATCCGCACCTTACGAGCCTTGTTTCGTGGCAACATTTTAGCTGCTTCAGCCACATAGGCAAAGTAACCCAAGCGAGATTTAACACTACTTGGAACACTGAAGGTCAATTCTGTCATGGTTCCTGCTGCAGCAATATTGATGAAATACTTGCTACCATAGGCACGACCAATATCCATCTGAATGGTTTGATTTTTTTCGATAATGCGAGCAGCCGCCACAGGATCTCCCATCGGGATCTTCAAGGCACGCGCATAGTCATTGGTGGTACCGGTCGGGATAAAGGCCATCTGCGGACGATTTTCCAGACCTGCAACCCCATTGACCACTTCGTTAATCGTACCATCTCCACCAGCGGCAATGATTAAATCAAAGCCTGCTTTAGCGGCTCTTTCTGCCTCATTTTGGGCAGAAAATGGTTCTGGAGTCGTTTGATAAGCGCTGGTTTCATAGCCCACGTCTTCGAGTACGTCCAAGACTTCCGCAATATTTTTCTTGATAATTTCTTGCCCAGAGGTCGGATTATAAATTAAACGGGCTTTTTTGATTCGTTCTACCATAAAGATCCTCTATAAACTTTCAAGCCAGGCCTCATCTTCTACCTGGATTCCTAATTCTTGTGCTTTGGTTAACTTGCTACCAGCGTCACTACCTGCAACGACCAAATCTGTTTTTTTGGAAACCGATCCAGTTACCTTAGCGCCCAGACTTTCTAATTTTGCCTTTGCTTCTGAACGTGTGAGTCGCTCTAGCTTCCCAGTCAAAACGACTGTCATTCCTGATAGGGCCGCATCAGCAGCGACTTTTTCACCAAGATAAGCCATATTGACACCAGCTTCTTTGAGCTCTTGCAAGAGGCGCTTGGATCCTTCTTGCGCGAAATAACTCTTAAGGCTTTCAGCCACGACCATACCGAGACTATCAATGCTGGCAATCCGTTCTGGATCAGCTGTTGCCAATTGATCGAGGTCATGGAATTCTTGGAGCAAGATTTGACTAACCTTGCTACCGACATGGCGGATCCCCAAACCAAAGAGTAACTTCTCAGCTGAATTCTCTTTTGAAGCTTGAATGGCTTCATGGAGTTTTTCAGCAGATTTTTCTTTAAAGCCTTCTAAGGTCAATAGATCCTCTACGCTTAGGCGATAGATCCCTGCCACATCCTCTACTAACTGAGCTGCAAAGAGTTTCTCTACAACAGCTGGACCCAAGCCTGTGATATTCATAGCATCCCGACTGGCAAAGTGGTTCAATCCTTCCTTAATCTGTGCTGGACAGAGCGGATTGATACAGCGAAGGGCCACCTCATCCTCAAAATGAAGCAACTCACTCTGGCAGCTCGGACAATGAGTTGGAATGGCTAATGCTTGATCAGAGACTCGCTTATCTTTGACAACACGCAAGACCGCTGGAATGATATCACCCGCCTTGTAGACAATGACGATATCATCCTGATGAATGTCTTTTTCAGCAATATAGTCCACATTGTGCAAGGTTGCCCGACTAACAGTGGTTCCGGCTAGCTGGACTGGAGTTAGATTGGCAGTTGGGGTCACAACTCCGGTCCGTCCAACCGTCCAATCCACCGATAAGATTTTCGCTTCTTTTTCTTCAGCTGGAAACTTATAGGCGACAGCCCATTTAGGAGCTTTTACGGTAAAGCCTAGTTCTTCTTGAACAGCTAGATCATTGACCTTGATGACGATCCCATCGATATCGTAGGGAAGATCCTCTCGAAGCTGAGCTACCTTCTGGATGAAGTCCCAAATTTGTTCCATATCCTCAGCCAGCACTCGCTCTTGGTTCACAACAAACCCTAAGCGGGCTAATTTCTCAAGTACGCCTTCCTGACTGCTTTGATCAGTTGGACTCACTTCTTGATACAAGAAGGTTGCGAGATTTCGCTTGGCCACGATTTTCGTATCCAATTGGCGAAGCGTTCCTGCAGCAGCATTCCGCGGATTAGCAAACTCCGGCTCACCATTTTCTTGACGAATTTGATTGACCCGATCAAAGGAAGCCCGTGGCATGTAGCACTCGCCTCGAACCGTGATGTTCACTGGCTCTGGTAACACCAAAGGAATATCCTTGACCCGCTTGAGGTTCTCTGTAATATCCTCACCGACAGAACCATCCCCACGTGTCGCCCCCGTTACGAGGACACCATTTTCATAGGTGAGGGAAATGGACAAGCCATCGATTTTCAGCTCACATACATAGCTGATAGAAGGAAATTCCTTACGGACACGCTGATCAAAGGCTTCTAATTCTTCACGCAAAAAAGCATCCTGCAAACTATAAAGGGGATACTGGTGCTGGTATTTGGTAAAGCCTTTTAAAACCACCCCACCTACACGGTGAGTTGGACTCTCTGGTAAGATCTCATCAGGATGAGCGGTTTCTAGTTCCACCAACTCCCGATATAATTGATCATATTCACTATCTGAAACAGATGGAGCGTCTTTTGTGTAATACTCGTAAGCATATCGATTGAGTAATTCCACTAATTCTTTTATTCTGGTTTTCATGTTCTTATTTTATCATAAAATCTTAATTTAGCCTTGAATTTACTGCATTCTTAGCATTAAAAAAAGGAGCCAAAGCTCCCTTTTCTTATTTTGTAAAATCGATCCGTTTAGAAAGTTGATTGATCACAATCGCTCCAAAAATCAAGGATGCGAATTCACCCAATCCCATAGTCAACCAGTTATAGAAGAATGGTTGGCCTTGAAGGTAGTATAGTTCCAAGGCAATCGTAAACATGGAGATGGAAAAGAAAATCGCAAACAAGAAATGGTCCAAGCGAATAAGACCGTCAAACAAGAACTTGTTTTTGAATCGACCAAATAGAATGAGTCCAAGTCCTAAGAAGACAAAGGTTGAACCTCCACCGACAAAGACATCGATCCATCCAAAACTAAATAAGTTAGCAATCATACAACCAAGCGTCACCCCAATCAAGTACTTCTTATTGTAAAAAGCTAAGAAATTCATCATTTCCGAAACACGGAATTGATAGCCATAGTAGGCCATAGCGTTGAGAGGTGGGGTAATGGTCAATACGATATAAATCGCAGCAACAATGGCAATTTGCGCCATATCACGAGCAGTTAACTGTTTCATCTATTCTCCTTTAGCGGTTTTCCCGCGTGTAATATGCTTGGCGAAAGGATCTTAAGCACCAAGAGTTGAAGTTTGATTTCTTCAACCTTTCAAGTATAGCATATTTTGAGGTTTTATGGTAGACTGAATTTATGAAAACACTAATTAAAAATTTTTTTGATAATGAGATTTTATCCTATCTATTTTTTGGAGTTGCCACAACCATTGTTTCTGTCGGAACCCGTCTCTTCATCTATCATGTGTCTCGTGATGAACGATTAGCGACAGCTATTGGAAACATTGCTGGGATCCTCTTTGCCTTTGCGACCAACGATACCATTGTCTTTAAACAAGAAAGAAAGGGCTGGTTTCAGCGCTTGATCCGATTTGCAATTGCGCGCTCTGGGACCTTTATACTGGATATGGCCTTGACCGAGATTTTTGTCAAGCAATTCCCAGGAATTATCGGGCAATTTGTCCACAATAACAAAAGCCAGATCAATCTGATTGAAACCCTCTTTGCACAAGTGGCCATTGTGGTCCTCAATTACGTCTTTAGTAAACTCTTTGTCTTTAAAAATAAAAACAAGGCTTGAAACGATTGTTTCAGCCTTATTCTTTTAAACTTCTATACTTGCATGCTCTGCACTTAATTGATAGATGGTGCCTTCAACCCCAAAATAATCCTTGGCTAGATCTTTCAATTCCTGCATAGCTGTTTGGGCCCGTTTGGCCTGCTCCTCATTGATGGCTTCAATCACCAAAATAGCGTCCTTGGTATCTTCTGTTAACATGGTTCTTTGAGCCTCACGCCAATTCAAACAACGGCAAACGGCGCCTTCTTGGTCGTAGTAGATGATCTCCCCTTCCAAAGCTGGCGCATCTTCGTCAGCTCCTAATGGAAAGAAAGGTTCGCCTCCTTTCGCTTGACCTAGAGAGAGGCCACCCACCAATTTATCCATATCTTCTCCTCCACAAGGAAGGGCATAAGCCATCGACACGCTATTGTAAAGATCCACCAAAGGATTAATCGGATAGAATTCACGTCCCTGGTGAACCCGTTTTAAGAGTGCTTCGATTGAAGATCGGGCTCCTTTTTTTGTTTTAAACTTGCTAAAAGCTTGGCGCCACTCTTGAACGAACTCACTCTGGGTATAGTTTTCTTCATCAATAAATTCCCATGCTCTCTTGGTACCCTTGTCCAACAATTCTTTGAAATAAGGATCCTTGGCTTCATCTACTGTATTATCAATACCATACAAGGACATCACTGTAATTCTAGCTGTTGGAAATAAATCCCAAAATGCTTGATCGACTGTCACTTTCATTGCTTTACCTCACTATAATTTCTTTTTTGACCTTTTTTGACTAGCTCCCAATCCAAGGTGATATTCTCACGAACTCGGATGAGATACTCCTCTAACTGTGCGACTTCTTCTTTGGAAAATCCTTTTAAGGCAGTTTTTTCAGAGTAAAGATGCTCCCCTAAAATGAAGGGGTAAATCTGCTTACCTTTTTCAGTTAATTCCCATTCCTTGATTTTAAGGTTTTCACCCCTTGGACGCTGCTGAATCAGTCCTCGTTCTTCTAGTTTTTTTACAGACCTTGCAACGGTGGATCGATCTACTTTCAAGACTTCAGAGAGTTCTTCCTGAATCATTCCAGGTTGCTCGGCAATTCGCACCAGGTAGAGGTATTGACCACGCGCCAGATCCAAATCTCGAAATTCAATATTTGCTATAGAATCCAGTGCTCTCGCAATGATGCCAATCTCACGCAAAATACTCATCTTACTCCTCCTTTCCTATTGACAATAGCATAACACATTTTTGTTGCAAATGCAATAAAGATAGATAAGAAAAAAAGAGGCTGGGACAAAAGTCCTAGCCTCTCAATTATTTTTGAATTGTCGAGCAAGACGCAGTCGTTGAGTGGGCTCTACTACGCTGATTCCATCAGCTTTTACAGCCCTACTCAACTGTGCGGAGGAGGGACGACGAAATCGAATTCTAACGAATTACCGATTTCTGTCCCACTCTCTCTTATTCCGTTTTTTCTTTTTTTATCAAGCGTAACCGAAGCTTTAATTTTTGTGAAACTTCTCTATGCCGAAAGTCCACTTCTTCTGATTTTAACTTAGAGACAATTTCTCCACTGCGCGTTTGGAACTTTGCTTCTCTAGCAAATTGGATACTGGCATTTAAAATACAACCAATAATCATGATTTTTGCCACCAAGATAAACCAGAACATGATGACCGCTAGGACGACCGAACCGAAGAAACGAGCATCTAAGAAATGACTCACATAACGATCCACATATTTCCAAAAGATATTCAAGATCGCATACAGGACAGCAACAACAAAGGTCGCCCCTGGCAATACATATCTAAATTTCGGAATTTTGACATTTGGAAGGGTGTAATAGAGCAAGACCAGACTGACAAAAAGTAAGAGATAGATGGTCGGCTCTGTCAAATTCAGTAAGCGCACATAAATCGTCCGATCAAATGAAAAGGTCTTATAGAGATAACGAACGATCATTTTCCCAAACATGGAAAGGATCAGCGAGAGTCCAAACAAGCCCTGCAAGGCAAAACTGATCAGAAAGCTAAAGAGTCGCCCCCAGATAATACCACGCTCCTTTTCCACCCCATAACTCTTGTTATAGGCTTTTTGGAGGTAGGCAATGCTCTGAGAGAAGATCCACAAAGCAGAAATAATCGAGAAACTCAGTAAGCCTGTCGAAGGTTTGGTCAAGACACTCGAAATCATCTGTGCCACTATTCGATATAAGGAGGCTGGCAAAACCTTCTGTAAGCTTAAAAGAATCTGAGTGGGACGAATATGAAAGTAAGGCAGAATATTGGCTGCAATCAGCATCAAAGGGAAAATGGAGATCAGCAAATAATAGGCAACCGCAATGCTAGTGATATCAGACTCTGCACTCTGATAAAATCGCACGAAGCCTTTTATAAATGGCTGTCCCAGTATTTTTTGTAGGACCTTTTTCATTCGTCACCTCCCCATTTTACTAAAAAAGAGCAAAGAGCGAAACCAGACACTTGCCTTCAGCTCCATTCTTTCCTCTCTATTTTTTAGTATGTTCCTTCTTCACCTTGACTAGTCAAGATCACTGGACCATCTTTTGTAATCACAAATTGATGCTCGTATTGACAAGAAAGGCCACCGTCAAGGGTCTTATGGGCCCAACCAGTTTCCATATCTGTATCAATCTCCCAAGTACCGGTATTAATCATTGGCTCAATCGTCAAGACCATCCCTTCACGTAAGCGAAGACCGCGTCCAGCACGACCATAATGTGGGACCATTGGTTCTTCATGCATGGTAGGCCCGACACCGTGTCCGACCAAATCACGCACCACGCCATAGCCTTTGCTTTCTGCATACTCTTGAATCGCTGCACCAATATCCCCCAAGCGATTGCCAACGACCGCTTTCTCAATTCCCTTATAGAGACATTCTTTGGTCACGTCCATCAAATCTTTGACTTCTTGCGAAACATTTCCCACCGCATAAGCCCAGCAAGAGTCCGCCAAGCCACCACTGTATGACTCAGTGTATTTCTTCATTTGCCCCACATTATCAAAATCTAGTTTCGATACATCCAAAACAGACTTATCCAGTGGTTCTGACAAGACCATGTCTACCTTGAGGAGATCACCATCTTTGAGAATGACATGACGTGGAAAAGCATGGGCTACTTCGTCATTCAAACCACAGCAAGTCGCATAAGGATAGTCCATGAGACTACCTTCTACACCGATTTGAAGCGGCAAGACATTGGCTTCTTTACAGCGACGACGGACATATTCTTCTACTTCCCATAGGTCAAGCCCTGGCTTTATCAAGTCACGCAATCCAATATGGATGCTAGCAAGGAAATCTCCCGCACGATCCATAGCTTCAATTTCACGTTGTGATTTTAATGTAATCATTGTCTCCTCATTTCTTTTGTTTAATTAATCTTAATCGTAATGGTTGCTTTCGCGACTAGCTGCAGATCTAAATACAAGCTAAAATCAACCAAGGCCGAACGTCTGGTTCGCCGAACAAGCTGTGGTTCAATGCGGATCACATCATCCACCTGTACAGCCTGTAAAAAATTGATGATCAACTGTTCGACAATCAAGCTACGCCCACTGTGTTGCATCATCTTGCGAATAACCTTCATCAGCACTTCGATCATGATCCCATTGGCCAAAACACCGCTTTTCTCCAGCATACTTGGCTCCACTGTGAATTGGTAATGGTCGTTCTCTGTTTGAATCTTTTGACCAATTTGCTCACTAAAGGTTGGTAAGCTCGAAAACTGCACCTTGCTAATCCGATCCATGACATCCCGACGCGTAATAACACCCAGCAAGGTCTGGTTATTACGAACAACAGGAATCATTTCATAATCTTCAGCGATCATCCGTTGGCTAATCGTCGCAATGCTGGTGGACAAATTAGTGGTAAAAATGGTCCGTGACATCACCTTATCAAGGGTCGTCTGAGGCGCCTTATCTCCAGCATCTCTCATGGTCACGACGCCCACTACCATCTGGTGCTGATTGACAACCGGAAAACGACTAAAGCGATTCTTTCGAACCAAATCTAAATAATCCCGGACCGTATCCGTCTCAGAAAGATAGCCGTACTCATGGAAGGGCCGATAGACCTGTTCTACTGTCAAGATATCCGTCTTGATCTGCATGTTAGACAAGGCCTTATTGATCATGGTCGCGACGGTATAGGTATCGTGTGAAGTTCGGATGACTGGGATTTGCACCTGATTGGCCAGATCAATCACATCCTCACTGACCTCAAAGCCACCCGTCACTAAGACCGCATTGTCATGCTTAAGAGCCAATCGTTGGATGCTAGTGCGGTCTCCCACGATCAAAAGCCCACCTTCAGACACATAGTCTAGGACGTGCTTTTCCGTCATGGCACCGATGTAAAATTTATTAAATTCTTTTTCGAGACCTTCCTCACCTGCTAATATTTCAGAGCCAGTGATTTCTAAAATTTCCCGATAGGTCAAGTGCTCTAGTACAGCTTTTTTCGATTTGACACGGATAGTCCCGCTTCTAGGACGCGTTTCTACAATTCCTTGATTTTCAGCTTCTTTAATAGCCCGATAAGCCGTCCCATCACTGACATTCAAAAAGTTGGAAATACTGCGGACACTGACCCGTTTTCCAATCGGCAATTTTTCGAGATAGTCTAAAATCTCTTGGTGTTTACTCATAGAAGTCCCCTCTACCTAGGCGGAAATCATAATAATCGCGCATTTTACGCGTATATCGGTCACTCCCTTTGAATTGACGAAAAAGACGAAAACCAGCCTTTAAAGCGACCTTTTGACTCCCTGCATTTTCAACATGGGTGACAATCTTAAGCTCCTTCAGTTGAAATTTCTCAAATGATAGATAAACCAACTCTTTGACCGCATCTGTCATCAGACCCTTTCCCCAAAAATCTTTGCGTAAAAAGTAGCCTAACTCAGCCTCACCCTTAATCTCATCCAACTTTTCAAACTTAATGGAGCCGATCATCTGATTGGTTTCCTTATCACAGATCGCCCAAACCCCCAAAGGATTTTTCATGAAATAGTTGGCTAGTACATATTGAGTTTCAGCAAGATCGGCTTGAGCAGGAAAGATAAATTGTAGGTTATCAGGATTCGAAGCAATCTTATAAAAATCTTCCGCATCCTCAAAGAGAAAAGGTCGTAAATACAACCTTTGTGTTTCAATTAGTGAATAGGCAGCTAAGTGCGTCCAAATATTCATTTCAAACTCCATTGTTCGTGTATCCAGCCGCCACTATCAGATTCCTAGTTCTGTCACTATTCCTCTACCAACTGGATGTCTGCTCCAAGTTGGGTCAATTTATGAATAATATCTGAATACCCGCGAAGGATGTATTCCACATTTGTAATTTCTGTTGTTCCAGAAGCCATGAGACCGGCGATCACTAAAGCCGCACCAGCTCGAAGATCCGTCGCTTTCACACTGGATCCTGTCAATTGATTTGGCCCTTCATAAATAATGTGGTCGTTCAAGGTCGAAATGTTGGCCCCCATTTTAGCCAATTCTGGTACATGGTTGACCCGCTTTTCATAAATTGTATCAACAATGCGTCCACGTCCTGCAGCCGTTAAGAGCAAAGGTGTGATCGGTTGTTGCAAATCAGTCGCAAAACCAGGATAAGGAGACGTTTTGATCTGGATGGCCTTCAAGCCTGTCTGCTTTTCTACAAAGATACTATCTTCAGAAATGGTCATGCGCACACCCATTTCCTCTAACTTAGCAATATAGCTCTCTAAATGCTCATACAGGACATTATTGATCTGGATACCTTCTCCAATAGCAGCTGCAAGGGCAATATAGGTTCCAGCTTCGATGCGATCTGGAATCACCTGATGTCTCGTTCCATGCAATTGTGGAACACCATCAATGATAATAATGTCTGTTCCTGCTCCACGAATATGGGCTCCCATGTTGTTGAGCAAGGTCACCACATCGATAATCTCAGGTTCCCGCGCAGCATTTTCGATCACCGTCCGGCCTTCAGCCTTGACTGCTGCCAAAATCGTATTGATCGTTGCACCGACACTAACAGTATCCATGTAGATGTTTGCTCCTTGAAGAGGCTTGCCATCAGTCGCAAGTTTCATACTAGAGCCATCCATGGTCATAGCGGCTCCCATCGCTTCAAAGGCCTTCAAATGCAAATCAATCGGACGTGGGCCAAGATCACACCCACCAGGAAGCCCAACAGTTGCTTGACCATAGCGTCCTAATAAGCTGCCATAGAAATAATAGGAAGCTCGCAGACTGTTGATTTTTCCAAATGGCATGGGCATATTCTTCACCCCACGTGGATCAATGATCAAACTGTCTTCTTTGCGCTCGATCTTAGCCCCCATGATGGTCATGATTTCAATCAGACTCGCCACGTCGGAGATATCCGGTACCCCATCAAGGGTCACGATATCATCCGCCAGAATGGTCGCCGGAATCAAGGCTACTACACTATTTTTTGCACCACTAATGGTCACCTCTCCTTTTAGAGGGCGACCACCATTTATTACAATTTTTTTCATCTTAATAATTTATTAGCTCTTTCAAGTCTTTTTCCTTTTACTATCGTTTTTTGAAACGGAAATAAAAGGGACAACGTATTCAAAATACTGCATCTATTATACCACAGATCGACCTATTTTTCCATCTGTAGGAATTTTCAAAACGAAAAAAAGCTAGGATCAACTTGACCCTAACTTTTCCATTTCAACTAATTATTTTACAGCTTCTTTCAAGGCTTCTACCTTGTCCAAACGTTCCCATGGAAGGTCGATATCTGTCCGTCCCATATGGCCATAAGCTGCTGTTTGACGGTAGATTGGACGTTTCAAATCCAACATTTGAATAATCCCTGCAGGACGAAGATCAAAGATCTCACGTGCTGCTTTTTCAAGCTTACTTTCAGCGACTGTTCCAGTACCAAAGGTATCAATACGAACAGAGACAGGTTGAGCAACCCCAATGGCATAAGCCAATTGCACTTCTGCTTTCTTAGCAAGACCTGCTGCCACGATATTCTTGGCAATGTAGCGAGCTGCATAAGAAGCGGAACGGTCCACCTTAGTTGCGTCCTTACCAGAAAAGGCACCACCACCGTGACGTGAATAACCACCATAGGTATCAACAATGATCTTGCGACCTGTCAAACCTGAGTCCCCTTGAGGCCCACCGATAACGAAGCGACCAGTTGGGTTGATGAAGAATTTAGTCTCCTCATCTAGGTAAGAAGCTGGAATCACTTCTTTGATGACCTTGTTAATCACATCTTCGTGGATTTGTTCATTGCTGACATCTGGATCGTGTTGAGTTGAAATAACCACTGTATCCACGCGTACTGGGCGGTCGTTTTCATCGTACTCAACAGTAACTTGTGATTTGGCATCTGGACGAAGATAGCTGATTTCCCCAGACTTACGAAGCTCTGCCAAACGACGAACCAACTTGTGGCTGAGTGAAATTGGCAATGGCATGAGTTCTTCTGTTTCATCCACCGCAAAACCAAACATGAGACCTTGGTCTCCAGCTCCAATCAAATCAAGTGGATCTTGATCTGCATTTCCACGAACTTCCAAGGCTTCATTAACCCCTTGGGCAATATCAGGAGATTGTTCCACCAAAGATGGGTGTACTCCTACCGTCTCAGCAGAGAATCCATATTCCGTATTGGTATAACCAATTTCTGCAATGGTATCACGAACCACACGGTTAATATCCACATAAGCAGTCGTTGAAATCTCACCAAAGACATGCACGGAACCAGTATAAACAGCTGTTTCGGCAGCTACGTGAGCTTCTGGATCTTGCTCTAAAATAGCATCTAAAATAGCATCTGAAATTTGGTCTGCAATCTTATCTGGATGCCCCTCAGATACTGATTCAGACGTGAAAAGTTTACGTTCTGACATAAAAATGTCCCCCCTTAAAAAATATTGTTATAGAGTTACAAAGTACTGATAGAAGATTTCTACCACCTTATCGGGACCATATAACACTTCATTATAACACATTACATATGATATGGAAAATGATTTTTCAAAAAGCCCATTAAATCAGCTTTTTCGGTCTATGCACTACCCAGTTAAACTGACTTATACAGTCCTTAAAGTTCCTAAAAAGTTCACAAAAAAATACCCCTTAGGGTATCAATCATTTACGAGTTCAGCAGCAAGATCTAGCACCCTCACACGGTGCTTTTTTTATCTTCAAAAATGGTAGGCGTCCGCGTACCAATGGGTACTCGAAAACCTACCACCTACTTAAATGATAACAGTTCTTTAAAAATTTTCAACCCTATCTACTTTAATCAGTCTCCATTTTTAAATAATATACCTCCAATAAATACCAGGACTCCTAAAACCAAGGATAAAATATTTGGACCTGTCCAATAAGGATCTAGCGTACCTATGATGGAAACAATAAATAAGACGGCTGATGTATTTAAGAGACCCACATTTCCATTCCTCATAGCTATGAAAAGGATGAAAATCGCAATCATAAAACAAATATAATGGATGGCACCAATATATAAGATCAGTAGATACATAGGGTTTCCTAAAAATAAAGGAAAAATCATAATACCAAGGTGGCAGACTGCTATTATAAGGGCGCTCCATAACCAAGACGAATGAAGAATGATCCTCTTTGGCGAATTTTCTTTATCATTGTTTGATTGTATATCAGCATTCAACTGATCGTTTACATCTATGTCTCCTTCTACTTGAGAGTCCGCCATCTCTGGTTTAGTGTCAATAGATGATAGATCTTGTACTTTCACCTTGGACTCCCAGCTAACTGCAACTTTCTCAAGTAAACTAAAAACACGACAAGCAATATAAATCGATAAGAGAAGATAAAAGAGACCGTAAAAGCTTATACGAGAGATGAAAGAGTATACTGCACCTATCACAACAAGAGAAGATAAAATGAGCAAGAGAGAAAATACTTTCTGAAGTTTCTCACTTGTACTTGTGATCATAGCATTAATCAGAAGTAAAAACATTAACTCCATTAAAATGTATCGAAGTGTAAAAGCGTAAATGTCACTCGTTCTATCCATACCAACCAATATAAATAGTGGAGAAATATTTGTAGAGGAAACAAATAGTACTAAATAAGCTATCGATGATTTCCAACCATCTTTACTTTTCCAATTGTTTAAAAGCTCCCTCATTTCTACATTCTTTATAAGCAGGCAAATCCATATTAAACAAATGATATTTAGCACAAAGGAAATGTTCATCAGATTTGTTGGGGAGAAAGGTGGTAAAAAAAACATCAGTAGTTGGGTAATTGAGAGGAGAAGAGCAGCTATCAATCCTTCAACATTTAAACGCTGCTTCATGATTCTCCAAATTACCCAGCAAATAATCATTCCATTCCATATAGAAAAAATACTAGAGACAGTGAACAGTGGTGTATTTCCATTTAAATTTTGGACATTATAGCTCTCTACTAGACTACTACCATAAGAAACAAGATAAAGAATTGCTTCAAGAATTAGCAGTATACCATACCATTTTTTTCTAGACATAGATTCTCCTCCGCTTTCTAAGAAAAGTATTTAACGATTCATTTATTTAAATTATAACATAGTTTGTAATCGTTTTCCTCGCTTACTCTCAGGAATTAATAAAAAAGATAGGATTGAACATCCTACCTGCTATCATCACTCTTCATTTTTTAACAATACAGTTCCAATCAATACCATCACTCCTACCACAAGCGGTGGTATATGATTAATCAGCCAATCCGGATCACCCGCAGCAATAAATGAAAAAACATAAATAGCTGCTGCTATATAAAGAGTTGCTTTATTGCCATTCACATTTCCATTCCAAAGCAGGATAGTTGCAATCACAAAGCTAATCATATGGATACCCAAAAAGTACAAAAAGCCACCAGCCCACGCTCCCATTGAAAAGAGACCTAATAAAAGTAAAACTATATAAACAATGGCCAAGAACAAAGCAATAGAAAGGATTACAGAATTTCCAATTCTCTTCTCTGGCTTCATTTCATTGTTCGGAAAAAGACTTTCATCTGAAGCATATGACTCATTTTCTTTATCTACTTCAGGATTCTTTTGTTGATCTGTCATAACTTTCTTCTAACATTTTTTGTTATTCTTTCAAATAATAGCGCTTAAAAATAGAGCGGATGAACTGATTTAACTATCTCTTTGATCGACCCGAATACTTTTTATTGAGTAGAGTTGACTATACCCATTTTTAATTAATAGCTTTTTTCTTCTTCAACTAAGAGTGTTCCAATCAAAACCAGAATACCTAGCAGTAACGGAGCGATTCGAAAAATTTCCCAATCTAGATCATAACCCAAGATGATAGACAGCAGATAAAGTCCGAAACTCGCATAGAGAAGGCTTTTATTCCTCTTCTTCATCCCTAGTCTAAGTAAAATGGTCCCAATAGCAACACCTAAGAAGTTTGGTGTTAGAAAAATCAACAACACGAAAAATCCCAAAATATTAAAGGAAAAGGCAAACAATACAAGATAGATAATGGATAAGTAAAAGGTAACTGAAAGAAGAATAGAATGTAAGCTATTTTCTTTTGGAGGATTCTGAACAAATATAGAATTGGGATAATCTTCACTGATCTTACGATGCTCTTTATTTTCCTCAAAATGTTTCTCTTGGTTTGTCATCACTTTCTCCTACCTTTCTTATATTTTTATGTTTTTCCGTTAACACCATTATTCTTGATTCCATCATTCTTTTCATGATAGCCATCTATTCAATGCTATCTCTTAAACATTAATTTGGACAGGTTTCCAATTAGATTGCTAACATATCATGAAATAGGCTGGAAATTTTCCCTAAATAAAATCAGCCTCTGCAATAGCTCTTTTCACTTCTTCAATTGGTAAATTGACCAGTTCTACTTCTTTTTCGCGGTAGAGGTATTCGGCATATTCATCGATTCGGTACTGATGAATGTATACCACTCGCTTGCATCCAACTTGAAGCAATTGCTTGGTACAATTGAGACAAGGAAAATGCGTCACATAAGCTGTAAACCCTTTTGGAATTCCACGTTCAGCTCCTTGCAAAATCGCATTGACTTCCGCATGAATCGTCCGGACACAATGTCCCTCGACCATGAGGCAGCCATCCTCTAGACAATGATCTGTCCCAGAAACGGATCCATTATAACCTGTTGCAATGACCTTATTATCCTTAACTAGAACAGCACCTACTTTCGCTCGATTACATGTCGCTCGATTCGAAATCAGTAAGGCCTGTGCTGCAAAATATTCATCCCATGCTAGTCGATTGTGTGTCACCTTTGTATCCTCCATCTCTCCTCATATCGTTTACGATTATTTTCATTATAGCATGAAATCAACAAGAAAAAAAGGGAGTGGGAAAGAACTCTGACTAGTAAAAAAGAGTTCGTTTTCCCACCCCCGCACAGCTTCAACAGTCTGGGAGACTGTTGAAGGTTGCAGATAAAGGAAACATAGTTTCCGTCAACATAGGTCATCTTTAGAGCTTAAAAAGCGAATAAAGATACCAATCAACCACTGCGTCATACAGTTATTTCTATCATACATCAAAGGCTGGACAACTTTTGCCCAGCCTATTGTAAAAATTATTTACCAAGTTTTGCTTTAGCTGCATCTGCAAGAGCTGTGAAAGCTGCTGCATCGTTAACAGCCAAGTCAGCAAGCATTTTACGGTTAACTTCGATCTCAGCCAATTTCAAACCATGCATCAATTGTGAGTATGAAAGTCCGTTCATACGAGCTGCCGCATTGATACGTGTGATCCACAATTTGCGGAAGTCACGTTTCTTTTGACGACGGTCACGATATGCATAGTAGTAAGAGTTCATTACTTGTTCTTTTGCAGTACGGAACAAGATGTGTTTAGCTCCATAGTAACCTTTAGCTAATTTAAGAATACGTTTACGACGTTTGCGTGATACAACGCCACCTTTAACACGTGCCATTTATATTTCCTCCAATATTTCCTAGAATTCTTTACTTACGAATACGCGATTATTTCAAGCGAGTAAGCATTGCTTTGATACGTTTGAAATCTCCTGCATGCACCATAGATGCTTTACGAAGATGACGACGTTGTTTCTTAGTTTTTCCGTGGAAACGGTGAGAAGTGTAAGCACGGAAACGTTTAAGTCCACCAGAACCTGTACGTTTGAAACGTTTAGCTGATGCGCGGTGTGTTTTTTGTTTTGGCATGATATTTTCTCCTTTTTTTAACTTTCTGACAGATTATTTCTTGTCAGTTGCTGGCGCCAATTGCATGAACATTTGACGTCCATCCATCTTAGCACGTTGTTCGATGATCGCCACATCTTGTGTCGCTTCAGCGAAGTCGGCTAAAACTTTAGCACCAATCTCTTTGTGGGTAATCATACGACCCTTAAAGCGAATGGATACCTTCACTTTATTTCCTTTTTCAAGGAATTTGCGAGCATTGCGAAGTTTTGTATCGAAATCACCCTTGTCAATCACTGGGCTCAAACGAACTTCTTTCACGGTCACAACGCTTTGTTTTTTACGTTGTTCTTTTTGCTTCTTCTGGTACTCAAATTTGAACTTACCGTAGTCCATAATTTTCGCAACAGGAGGTTTAGCTTGAGGTTGAATGAGAACCAAGTCAACATTAGCGTCGTCCGCAAGTGCTTGCGCTTCGCTAAGTGGTTTGATACCCAATTGCTCACCTTCAAGACCGATTAAGCGAACTTCACGTACACGAATTTCATCATTGATGAATAAGTCTTGCTTTGCTATGGTTTTCACCTCTTTTTTATTATTCGAGAAAAACAAAGAACGGACCTGCAATACAGGCCCGAACTACATGATGTATTTCATTACTGAAACTTGATCCGTAGGGGCCAGGCAACTTGCGTCACAAGGCGAGAAGTTCTCACTTCTGCTTTTCTCAACTTTTATATGATATCAAGTTTTTTATTCTTTGTCAAGAAGTTTTTTTGCTTTTTCTTCAATAAAGGCCACAACTTCTGCAATTCCAACACCCGTTGTGTCAAAATGAATGGCATCTGCTGCAGGTTTCAAAGGAGACACAGCACGGTGGCTGTCCTTATAGTCACGTTCAGCGATTTCTTTTTTTAACAATTCAAGATCCGCTGTGATGCCCTTTTCAACATTTTCCTTGTAGCGACGTTCTGCCCGCTCCTCAACAGAAGCGACCAAAAAAATCTTCAGCTCTGCATTTGGTAAGACAACTGTCCCAATATCACGACCGTCCATGACGATTCCACCCTTCTCTGCAATCTCTTGCTGAAGAGCCACCAACTTTTCACGGATAGGCGCAAGCGCTGCGACCCACGAAACATTATTGGTCACTTGGTTATCACGAATTGGATGGGTAATATCCACGTCTGCTACAAAAACAAGTTGCTCTCCTTCTTCCGAACGACCAAAACTAATTGGATATTGATCTAAAAGGGCTAACAAGTCATCTACCTGTTCGGCTGTCAGATTATTTTGCAAAGCTAGGTAAGTCGCTGCACGATACATAGCCCCCGTATCTAGATACGTATAGTCTAGATCCTTGGCAATGATCTTTGCAACCGTAGATTTTCCACTAGAAGCCGGTCCATCAATGGCAATTTGAATTTGTTTCATGCTGTCCTCAACTCCTACTGAATCTTAACGACATCGCCAGGATTCGCATACCATGATCCTGTAGACATATGAGAAGGATTTAACTGTTCCAATTGGGCAATGGAAATACCAGCACGCGCAGCAATCGCTGCTTCCCCTTCACCTGCTTGAACAGTGATCGTACCTTCTTCAGAGTTCTCATCTTTTGAACTATCGTCTTTAGCCGCTTGGTCAGTTTGTGCTGCAGGGGCTGATGATTTCTGTTCAACCTTAGTCTCTCCATTGTAGAAACCAGACATTTGTTTTGATTTGTTGCTGCCACCTGTTGAAAGGAAAATCAACAAGCAGACCATCGCCACTACTACTACAAAGAAAATAATGGCTAAAATCGTCAATAGACGATCTGCCTTGATTCCGTTTAACTTACTCGTTCTTTTCAATGTTTCTTCTCCATCATCGTAAATATCTTCTTCCCATGGTTCTTTTGCCATGACTTCCTCCTTGTTTTTTCTCGTAAAAATCATTACAATAGAAGTATGAAAGTTACGTTAATTCCAGATCGTTGCATCGCTTGCGGTCTCTGTCAGACCTATTCTGAATTATTTGATTACCATGACAATGGCATCGTTAAATTTGCTGCTGAAGAGGACGACCTCCTTGAAAAGGAAGTCCCTGTCACAAACGATGTTCTCGAGGCTATTAAAGAATGCCCCACTCATGCTCTCTTAAAAGATTAAGAGGGCTTTTTATTTGTTTGCATAATACATCTCGTAGTAATCCACATGGATGAAATTGTCCGTCAGGATTACTTCTCCCTTAAAATAAGGATTTAAGGCAAGTGCATTGATAAAGTATTTTTTCGGCCATTTACGCATACAGAATGTTCGACTGCGCGATCCATCATTAAATATGAGCTTGATCGATTTCTTATTTACTTCGACCTTTTCAATCGAGTCAATCTTCACCTTGATTGGAGTAAAAGGATTGGCAGTAATAATCCGCAAGATCCCATCCTCATAGATCGTGAAGTAACGATGGACCCCAATCGCGAGCAAGACCATAAATAAAAAGAACGAAAACAAAACTAGCGTTGGCACACTAGAGCTCTCATACATCAAGGCCAGTCCAATAAAGACCGGAATCACTGCAATGGACCAATAAGTCACAAGAATAGATAAGTCCGGTTGCCAATGATAATGGACCTTTCCAAATATCTTAATCATGAGCGTACCCCCATCTAATAGTTTAGCATAAAAAACAAAAAAAAGGGAGCCAGACAGCCAAAATCACAAAGATTTTTAACTGCTTGCACTCCTTTTAATTGGATTTGTTGGTTGGAACTTTAAAGAAGTCTTTAGAAAGGTAACCTTTCCCACTAATTAGGTCGTATTCAACCATTTTCAAATCCTCTGCAATTTCTTGCGCTTCTCCTTCTAAGGCCTTTTTATCGACACTTGCTTTTTTCAGCACTTCTGTCAACAAAGCATAGTAAGGCGAAACTTTTGAATTGGTCTGTTCAAAGACCATAGCAGAGAAATCACTTGAATTGACCAAAGGATAGTTCAATTTCGGTGCATCAAAATTACTCCAAATGAAGTAGTCTGTCTGATACTGACTCTCCGGATTATTCTTAAAGGCGGACTCAGGATAAAGACCTGGCAAATGATCCCCATAAAATACCACTGTAATCTTCTTATCTATTTTAGAAAGACTTTCAAGGAAGGATTGGGTGGCGGTGTCAGTTTGTGAAAGTAAACGACTGTAGAAAGTTAGTTTTGAATTTTCTTCATCACTAAAACCTTTACCTTTGGCATCCAAGGTTTCTGGATTTGCTTCTAACCATGGAGTATGATTTTGCATGGTCATCACAGAAAAGAATTGTCCTGTTTTGTCGTTTAAATTATCCAAAACAATATTATAGGTGGATTCATCACTCGGACTAATTCCTTCTTTTCTGTACTTGATTCCCTTTGTATTCGTCGTAATAAAATCTTTGAAATCCAATCTCGAATACACAATATCCCGAGAATAATTTGATTTACCTGCCAAGTGAACAGCAATCTTATTCTGTTTTGAGTATGCATTACTGATAGACGGCACATCATGGATCTTAGGAAGAACTTCCGTATACAAGACAGATAAAGTTTGTGATAAATTATAGAATGGTAAACCTGTCAGAGTCTGGAACTCCATATTTGCAGTTCCGCCGCCATATCCATCCGATTGCATTTGCCCACTCGTGTGGGTCTTCATGATGTTCTCAATATTTGGAATCGGATTTTGCGTAAGCTCTACTCCCTCGACCTTTCTAGGATCAGAAAAACTTTCACTCAGAATATAGATGACCGTTTGATCGTTTAAGTAGTTACTTCTCTCCTTATTGATCTCATTCGACAAGTTGGTATATTTTTGGGCTATTTTCTCAAGACGTTCTTTGGAATAACCATCCGGTTTTGGAACAACCTCCGTCGTCAATTGATTCATCCAAACATAAGACAATCCTTTATAACGAGCATTGGTCGTATTCCCTAGCCAATTAATATCTTGGTAATTGTTCAGGGTGCTAATAATTGGTACATTAGCCTTGATCTTCCCGTTTTCTTTATCACTGAATATCCCATTGACACTCTTAAAACATAAGAGCATCACTGCAATAGCTCCGATTTGTATTTTCCATGAAGAAATAATTCTTCCATTAAAGAGGTACTTTTTCCCGACAATCAGTAGACAAACCAGGAAGACCACCAATAAAAAGATGTAAAATATTTGCGCTTTGTCCATAAAGCTCAAAAGCGTCATTGGTTTGGTTAACCAAGTTAAATCACTCGGTAAAACCGGCTCATTCCTCATGCCAAACTTGATGGAATTTGCAACTACAAAAGCAATGGAAACAATGGAAATGAGACAGGTAGCAATCCAATATTGATTGATACAAATGTAAACAAAGATAAGGATCGCTGTCAGAATGAGAATTTGAAATAAGATGGCATCTGGAATCGTGTAATGAACGCCTAAGAAGGGTTCTGTTCGACCTAAACTAAATTGTATAAAATAATTCAATACAATTGCGATGGTGGTACTAGAGAAGAACACTAAAGAGAAACTCGGTTTGTTCTTGACGAAATCTCGCTGCCCTTTTGTGTATAAAAATCCAAGCAAGGAAATCAAAGGAAATAGAAAATATAAAAACTCATTTGTCAACCAGAATTGTTGAGCTGAGTATTTGCCAATTTCAAAGGCCTTATACAAAAAATTATCTGTCCTGTAAATCAGGGTCGAAAAATTTTTGTCTGTTACGATGAAGGTGATCAAGAGTTGTGACAAGACCAAATACTGGTAGTTCTCGCCTATCTCTTCTCCTCCTTTTTTCCGACTTGGCAGCTTATCATAATGCTGTCGTAATAGAACCAAACCACCTGTAGAAGCAAACAGAAGGAAAATGACAAGGAAGGAGTCCGTTCTAAAGAATGGATGCTTATCAAAATTCCAAACCTTGTATTTTGGATTATTCAAATAAATCGTGATTTCTGTCAAATAAGAAAGGGTATTGTAGACCAAATAACTGACAATCAGCTTTAAAGGAAACCATTTTTTAAAATTGAACTGGGATAATATTGGAATTAACAATAGGAAACTAATTCCAAATAGAATTCCTAAAAAATTGACATATTGTAGGACAGTCCCCGTTGCTTTGTTATGTACTGCAAGATTGTTCTGAGCTAGGTAAAAATTAAAAAAAGAAAATAGAACGAAAGTAACCCCATAATACCACTGAGTTCTTGAGACTTTCGATAATGCTGAGAGGATAAATTCTTTAACATTAAACTCTTTTTTCCGTTTCATTATTTCACTTTCTTTATCATTCTTTTTAGTATATATTTCACAGCTCTTGCTGGTCCAATCACAATATACTTCAAGGCCCCTTTAATCCCTCCTATTTGATTAAAGTCCACAAAGGTATGCGGTTGGAGATCCTCACGATTGTTCAACTGCTTATTATCGATAAATGGTGTCAGAACATGTGGGTTTTGAGAGATTCTAAAGTCATACTTTTGATCCCAAGCAATATAGACCAACAAACGCTCGATCGCATGAAGGATCGAATTTTGAGGAAGAGGTTCAGCCGGGACATCTGCTGCTGTCAAATTCAAATCAAAGAGTGGTTTCAAAGCATCATATTTAAACCAAACAAAGGTCCCATAACTCATGACAAAGGTATTGAGATTTTTGAAGTCAATCGTCTTGGTCGCTCCCATCCGTTGCCAGAGCTTGTTCATCTCTGGTGAAATAAGAGCCTCATTCCAAGCAACCACTATGCGATTGTAACGGAAGAAGGTTGGAATATCTGCTATAGTGATTCCGACTTTTGGATTGGCCTCCATATTGGCCAGGATTTGATCAGCCGGGTTAACTAGCATCTCGATCAATTCTTTCCGCCAAGATTCACCTGCCCAAAAATCTGCTTCTTTGGATTTCTTAGTATGGAAATGACCAACATAATCGTATTTTGAGAGTTGCTCTTTTAAGAGCAGCATTGGTAACACATCTCGTCCAATGTTTCCAGTCACTACAACCGTGGCATCTTGTGCTCGTTTAGAAAGAATTTGCTCAATAGCCTGCTTCTTCTCTTCTACATCTGTCGTGATCCATAAGTCATAAGCAAAATGAAAGGCTTGGAAAGCATCTAGAAATTCTTCCAGGAGGTCCACATAAAAGACATGAAGATGAACCGCAACTTTTTTACCAAACTCTCCAGCTAATTCCTGGTTTTTCAAGTACTTACGAGACAAGAGATAAGGATAGTCTGGACGATCAATCATAGACATGTGGTTAAGAATCAAATCTAATGGATAGTTCGATACACGCTCCAACTCATCAAAAATATAAGGCATAATTCCTTCATTGTTTGCAATGGTTTTGACTTTGATGAAAGGAACCTTATGATTGAGAATCGCTGTAGGATTGTAGTAAGAAAAGTCTGGATAGAGCATCCCAGTTGTGTCTTCATGAATGGTATCAAAGACCGTCTTATAGCGAAAACCAGCATCCAAGAAATTCGTTGTGACCTTGGTCTCGTAGTTATCAATCACATCTTGAACATTGGTGAAGTCTTGAACACCCTGCCAAAATTCTAGGAAGGAGCTTGATGTCAACACCTGTTTTTTAAAACTGAGATAATAACTCTGAATATGCTCGTTAAAATCCTTGTCTTTTCGGTAATTGGTCATTCCCCAGAAATCCACTTCATCATCATGTTCAAACTGCTGATAAATGGGTTCTAGATCCCAAAGCGGTCCAAAGCAGGTATCATTCATAAGGGTAACCGAATCAAAATGAGCCAGTTGGTCAAAGCCGACTGTCTTCATTCCATCCCGCCAAGCCGCAAAGTCAAAGCCACTATTTTGGCGCTCTAGAATATCGTCTACCAGATGTTGTGCTACTAAATTAGACTTCACATCTTCTGGTAGTTGACTATTGGAGATAAAGACCACCCGCGAATACAAGGGGCGAATCTTTTCTAATTGATAGAGTACATGCCCACTAATAAAATTAAACTTATTGTAGTGAACATATAAAAGTAAACGTTGCATATTATTTCCTTATTCTAAAGAATTTCAAGATCTTTGTTGGAATGGTCCAACGGCGAGAATGGATGATGGAATTGTATTCATGAGATAACTTTTTATAATTCTCATGTAAGTTGAATAGGTGTCTGCTAAATTCTTCGTCACTTTCTTTTTCATAGGAGAATTGAAATTGATTACCTGAACTATTCGAAAGATCAAAAAGAATATGTGGATGGGTATTAAAGAAAACCAAAACATCCTCGAAATCAATTCCGTTTGAAGTTACAAGAGGAATTTCTCTTTGATCCTCCAATGCAATCAATGACAATTTTTTATAGGATCCCGGAAATTCTGAAAGTAATATTTTTAGATTCTTTTCCTTTTCAAGCTGGAAGATAATAGAGCCCTTATTTTCCATCCTCTCTTTTGTTATTTCATGGTAGGCTGAGTGAAGTCCATCGTTAGAAGCTGAAATCACCACCTGAGATTTACCAATTACTTCGAGATCACGATTATTGAATTTCATCCCCAAAAATCGAGCATACTTAGAGGAAAGCTTTTGGTTACCAATTGGCGTTTCTACTTCGATGTAATCTTTAAAGACATCATAAATGGTCTCGAGATTGTATTTCTTTCGAGCGAGTTCTTGATCCAGTAATTGTTTTTCTTTATAGCTATCAAAATTCTCAATCACTGTAGCCATTTGTTGACTTAGCAGATCTCTATCTCCTAGTGGATATAAATTCCCCGATTCTAAAAATTTACTTGAAGACAAATGACCTAAATTATCGGAAATGATTGCCGGAACTCCATTGAGGACTGATTCCACAAATACTAAAGAAAATGTTTCTAATTTAGCAGGCAAGACGAGGATATCTTTATCTGTCACCAAGGACCATGGATCCGAGTGAAAACCAACAAAAGTCACACGATCTAGATGATGCGTTTGAATATAGTCATCCATCAACTTTTTGTACTGCTCATCCCATCCTCCGATAAAAACCAGTTCGATATCTTTCCGATTTAAACCATTATAGGCTGCAAGCAACTCAAGCTGATTTTTTCGTTCGTTAATCCCACCGATGGATACAAAACGAGAAATAGTAGAATTCTTAAGAGGACGCTCTTGAACTTCTGTATAAGGGATGAACGGAATCAATTTGTCAGTCGTAAAATAATTCGTTAGAGTCTGGTACAATTCCCCTTCTACTACAAAAATTTTATCAGACAAATCATCAATTAAGGGAATCAGGTCCTTATAATAGCCAAACTCACCAAAAGGAAATTCATGAATAATATAAAAATGTCTGACCTTTTCACATGCAGCTGCAAATGCTCCCTGAAACACATTGACTGTATTCGAAATGACCAATTCGATCTGTTCATTCCGGATAATTTCTCTTACTTCCTCAATATTCTTTTGTTGAGAAGCTTGGATTTCTAACTCTGAAATATTCAGCGTCTTAGACTCAGGCCACCACCACTGATTGGTTTTTAACTGAAATAGTTTAATTCCAGTTGTATCCATATGACGGAGATAGTCTTTATCAGTGTGTGGAGCATTATCCGGTATCACATTATAAACTTCGTGACCTTGCTGAACCAACAATTTCATTAAGTTCACAATCGATACTTCTGCTCCACTAAACATGGCTCCAACAGGAGATACAAATAAAATTTTCATAGCCTACACCAAAGAAATTATTCCCACTTGCCTTGACGAATTAACAATCCAGTAGAAGAATCCAACTCCGAACGATTTGTCCGATCCACAACCCGGTCAATTGAAAAGACTGGAGGGTTCGTTGTCGACAATATTGCTAAGTTTTCTTGATTTTCATCTCTTAAAAATGCTACTAGTCTTAACTTTACATGATTAAAGTACGGCAACTTACATTTATAAGTGATTTTTTTAGCACCGATACCGGATAATGGAACATCCATGGAATTATCGTTGTACAGTCCATTTCCAGTAGAAATATCAACAAATGAAAAGGCTATATGAGGATTAACAGACTCATCTAATAGATTAAATGAAAACTCAATCACCACCTCATCATCAGGAGTTACTTTCTTAGGAGAAAGCAATCTAGCTGTAAAATCTTCAACTTCCGTTGTGACCAAGCCCTCATCTTCATCTCCATGATGATGTGAATTCGATTCCAAGTTGTCAAAACTATATTGATCAGAAACGTCAAAAGGATCCCCAATGGCCTTCACCAATCCATTTTCAATCAAAACAGCCTTGTTACAATATTTCTTGACGGCTCCCATATCATGGGTAACCAGGATCGTGGTTTTCCCTGATTTCTTGCGTTCCTGGAAGTAATCGTTACACTTGCGCTGGAAGGCCTCATCTCCTACTGCTAGGACCTCGTCCAAAATCAAGATATCGCCTTGGGCCTTAATGGCAACCGAAAAGGCTAGACGAACCTGCATACCTGATGAGTAGTTCTTAAGCTTTTGGTTCATGAATTCATGCAACTCAGCAAAGTCTACGATATCATCATACATGGCATCAATTTCAGCTGTTGAGAAGCCCAGCATGGCCCCGTTCATATAGACATTTTCACGACCTGTCAGTTCTGGGTTAAAGCCCACTCCAAGCTCGATAAAGGACACCAGTTTTCCATCGATAGTGACGGTTCCTTTTTCTGGTACATAGATTTCAGAAATGATTTTTAAAAGAGTCGATTTTCCAGAACCATTTCGACCGAGGATCCCGAAAAAATCACCTTTTTCTACTTCAAAAGAAATATCCTTAAGCACATGTTGTTCTTTGTATCCTTTGATTCCTTTGAAGCGATTGACCAGGGCAGTTCGAAGACTATTGGTTGCCTCTGTTGGCAACTTAAAGTACTTGCTGACATGGTCTACTTTTACTGCAATTTGTTTATCTGTCATTAGAGAATCTCCGCAAATTTCTTAGCATGTTTGTTAAAGTAAGCAAAGCCAGCGACAAAAATAAGAATTGGTAAAACATAAGGAATCAAAACCAAGAACTTATTTTCCACCAAAAGCCAGACAGGGGTATTGGCCTTATCAATCAAGAAATAACGCATGTCTTGAATAATTTGAGCCAAAGGATTCATCATGACCAACTTAGCAGCCCATGGATTGCGGTCTGCAATAAAGGTAATCGGATAGATAATTGGCGTCGCATATAGGCCTGCTTGCAGGAGTACTTCCCATACTTGACCTAAGTCACGGAAACGAACAAAAAATGTCGCTAAGATCAGCGCGCATCCTGTCGCCATCAAGAATAACTCAAAGAATAGCGGAATCACCATCAAGGCTGTCCAAGAGAATGTCACCCCATTGAAGAATGAAAAAATCAAGACCACTACAAGGTTAATAACAAAGTTGATGGCTGCTCCCGAAATTGCAGACAAGACAATGATGTGTTTGGAGAAGTTCAATTTTCGCAACAAGTCGCCTCGACTAACAATCGACACCATCCCCATAGATGTGGCTTCTGAGAAGAAGCCCCAGATTACATTGGCCAACAAGAGGGCAACTGGGAAATGGGGCACATCTCCACCCAAGCGTAAGAATCGGATGAAGACAATATACATGATCGTAAAGGTCATCAGGGGCTTTAAAATCGACCAAAGATAACCGATCGCCGATCCTTGGTAGCGTAATTTAAAGTCTGTTTTGATTAACTCTCGTAATAAAATTCGATTTTTCTGACTAAAAACGTCAAACATTATTTTTTACCTCGATATGCAAACTTTGTCAGAATCAAGCTGGTAAACACAAAGGTGTGAAAGGCTCGGTTCTTCCGGTAACCATACTGACGAATCCGTCTCAGACGTTCTTTTAGTGG
This sequence comes from Streptococcus sp. HMSC065E03, assembly GCF_001815045.1. Lineage (NCBI taxonomy): Bacteria > Bacillati > Bacillota > Bacilli > Lactobacillales > Streptococcaceae > Streptococcus > Streptococcus sp. HMSC065E03. The sequence goes on from NZ_KV818853.1 coordinate 289,063, forward strand.
AACATCCATAATGGTGACAAAGTTTTCAATAATTTCTTTAGTTTGGGAACTGACAGGCAGATCCAATAGATTTTTTGCTTGTTCTTGACTAGACTCTATGAGATTCCAATACTTGGCAAACAGCACATGGGGTCGGATCCAATTTTTAACCCGTTTTCTGAGGGTTCGAGCACCCAGAACATTGCTACTGTGCTGACGGTACAATTCTGTTGGTTGATCGATATGGATGAGCTTCCCAAAGGCAGTTGCCAACAAGGCCAAATACCAATCATGCATAAGGAGCGCATGTTTTTCTTGACCTGTCCATAACTCCGCCAGAGCGTGGTTAATCATGGCAACTCCGCCAGTTACCGTATTTTCCGTCAACTCTTGAATCAGTTCGGTATTGGCATGATCAGACTGGGTGCGAATCATACTCTCATGCTGCACATTCAAGTTTTCATCGACCACTTTTAAATCTGTGTAGACCAGCAAAGGCACTTCTTGAGGATGCTTCTCGGCTTCTGCTACCTGAAGAGCAATCTTTTCAGGAAGCCAGACATCATCTTGGTCACTGAAGCAATAAAAATCAGCTTTTTCATATTTCAAGAGGGCATGGAAGCTCTTGATAACTCCGAGATTTTCAATAGCTCCTTGGTTGATAAAACGAATGCGCTCATCTTGGGCCACCAACTCTTGAATAATCTTCACCGTACCATCTGTCGACCCATCATCTCGGATCAAGAGTTGCCAGTCTTGATAAGTCTGGTCTTGGATACTTTTGACCTGCTCTTTTAGATATTGTTCACCATTATAGGTGGACAACAAGATATTTACTTTCATGATAAGAATAATTCCTCGTACTCACCTACAATTTTTTCCCAGGTAAAGTTTTGCTTCATATTAGCCTTGGCACGTTGACCCCATTCAGATACATCTTCTAAAGAATCAACCCGATCAATCAAATGCGCCAAATTTCCAGTTTCTTTAGTCCAATAGTGAGCCGAATCCTTTGCAACCGTTTGGTTAAAGGAAACTCCCAAAACTAAATTCAGATCCGTCTGAGCAAGAGCCTCTAGGAGACCAGGATTGGTTCCACCCACTTCATGACCATGGATATAGGCAAAGGCTTCTTTACGGATATACTTCAACAGGTCTTGATCATAGACCGTTCCTACAAACTTAACACGAGGATCCTGATCAAATCCAGTTCGAGCTCGGAGCTCCTCAAAATAAGGATTGCCTTCCTGGTTACAAATGATCACCAAATCCCGTTTGGTGGAAGAGGCCATAAATTCACGAATGGCGGTCTCATAATTATTTTCTGGGACAAAGCGGCCCAAGATCAAATAATAGTTCTTCTCCTGTGTCTGCCATTTCTGATAGAATTCTCGGACCTTATTATCCTGACTATTTAGGCTAGTCGGAGACAAGTCCGTTCCGTAGGCAATATAGGTCGTCTTGGACCAAGGGTAGGCTTCCTTGATATAGGACTCAATACCAGGGTTGTCTGAAATTACTAAGTCCGCATGGCGCGTCATGATCTTTTCAGAATACTTGAGATAGGCTTGGATCGGCTTGGCCCACTTGGCCCGCTTCCACTCCAGTCCATCTGGGTTGATATAGAATCGCCCCCCCATCTTATGGATCTTACGCGCAAAAGGTGCCACAAAGGCCCCGATTGTATTGCCCAAGACGTAAAAAATCGGCTGTTCAATTCCTTGTTTCTTAATGAGCTTCAAGGCATAGTTAATAGCCATCATATCATAGGAAATGACACGCGCAGGCCCAAGCTTAGGGGCTTTAATGGTAAAACAATCCACACCCTTGTAGTCAAAATGTTGATAAGCTTGATCATTAGAAAGGCAGGCAACATGGTATTGAATATCTGGAGACACTTGATGCGAAACCAATTGATCCACAAAAGTCTCAAAACCGCCATATTGAGCCGGAAGCCCACGACTTCCGATAATAAAAACATGTTGCATAGAGTTCCCTTTCAAATCATTCACAGTCTATTCAATTATACCATTTTCTAGGCTTTTTGCCTAATCCAAACAGAAAAGCGACCCTTGAGGGCCGCTTCTATTTGTTCTTATTTCACTTCTTGTTTGTAAAATTCTTTCAAAGCATCTTTCCAAGTTGGAATAACGAATCCTGTAGCCTTAGCCTTAGCCAAGCTCATCGTTGAGTTCAGTGGGCGTTTTGCCTTAGCTGGGAATTGGCTAGAATCCACTGGCTTCACTTCAACATCCGTATCTTTGAGGATCTCAACTGCAAAGTCATACCAAGTTGTATCTTCTGCTGCATCATTTGACAAGTGGTAATAACCATACTCCTTACGGTTTTCAGCCAAATAAGTCATGAACTCTGCAAGAGTACGTGTCCAGGTTGGACGACCATGTTGGTCATTAACGACTGTAAGTGTTTTGTGAGTCTTCGCAAGGTTTTGCATGGTGAAGACAAAGTTCTTACCGTAGTTCCCAAATACCCAAGCTGTACGGATGATATAGAAGTTAGATACATGCTTCTCAACCAATTCTTCCCCCATACGTTTGGTACGACCGTACTCTGTTTGAGGATCTGGTTGATCGTCTACTTCCCATTCTTGTCCCACTGGTTTTTTCCCATCAAAAACGTAGTCTGTTGAGATATAAACTAAGGTTGCACCATGTTTTTCAGACGCTTTTGCTACATTTTCCGTACCAGTCACGTTGATCGCATAGTCCAACTCTTTACCTTCATCTTCAGCAGCATCAACAGCTGTGTAGGCAGCACAGTGGTAGACTAGGGTTGGTTTCACTTCTGCGAATACCTCGTCTACTTTTTCTGCATTTGTGATATCCATTTCAGCCACATCAACAGCCACATATTCTTCATTTCGTTCATCCAACAAATGGCGAAGTTCTGTTCCAAGCTGCCCATTTGCTCCTGTAATTAAAATCATGTTAAATTCCTTTCAAATGCTTTTTCCCTATCATTATAGCAAAAAAAGCAGAAGTTTTCTGCTTTTTAAGATGGGAATTGCTCCTTATTTTTTGAATACTTCTGCTTAAAAATAAAGAATACCAGTATCCAAGAGATCCATTCTATTATGAAACCAAGATACTGTATAAATGTCTTGTGATAAGAAACTTTGACATGGCCAGAATTTCGAATAGATAAATAAATTTTACCATCATTTAAAACTTTTTCTGAGACAGTTGGTTTCCGATCTTTTTTATTTTCTTTTAATTCTGATTCGGTAAAAGCACGCTGTTTCAACACAGGTTGAGAACCTTCTGCTCCCTTAGAATATTCTGCGCGATATCCTTTGTACCATATCATTGGTATAGAGATAGTAGTTTCCTTTTTATCGTCAGGAACCTTTATATCAAATTCTAAAAGATTGTACCTCTTTTTAATAGTTGATATTTTTACATCCTTAGCTGTTTGAAATTCTGTAAATTGTGGTAAGCGTATATCTTGGTTATTGATATCAAGATTATAATATTCATCACCTACAGGATCAATATATTTGGATTTGTCACCTTTATATACTGATTTAAGTAATTTTTCATTCTTTTTATTATCATCCCGCATCTGTTTATAGTTTTTTGAAGATGTATCAAATTGAGGGACAACATGATTGAAATAAAAAGATAAAGTCAAGAGGCATAAGACAATAGAGAAAAATCCATTTCTATTTGTAACAGCAAGAAAGAATAGGAACAAGAGGGGAATGAAAAACAATAGGCGCCCTGAATACTGCATACTCCCTAAAAAAGTGTATTTCAATACGGAATTCCAAGGCAGAAGACTCGTTGCAGAAAAATATAAGATCCAACAAGTCCAAAATATGGTTTTAGTTAAACTCCCTAGACGGCGATAAAATAAGATCACCATCATACTCGCATAGAATAGGCCATCTCGTACGAATTGATGGATCGGCCACTCTAATGGTGTGAAAGGTTTATAAAAACCATATCGATCTGCTTGAAATGGAAAAGGAACCAAAAAAGTATCTTTCACATTGACAGGAAAATTTCTCGCTGTCCATGTGAAGAAAAATTTTTGTGATGAAACCTGTTCCAGATATTGAAAAATGTATCCTGCCGACAAACATAAGGCAAACAAGATAGAAAATACAAAAGAGATAATCTTTTCAAGTGTGATCCTTTTATAATTTAAACATAAAAATACCGCAGAAAAAATTGCTAATATGATCGTTGATAAAATATGGGTTTGAATTAAAAGCGCTACTACAATCCCCAAATAAAGAGGGTTCTTTTTGTTTAAGTAGAGCACACGATAAATAGAATAAATAAGAATTGGGACAAGTGGCACTACCATGGTCATTCCAAAACCAAATAAGGTGTAATAACAAGGAATGGTCAAGGCCACTACTATACCAGTCAGCTTATTTTTTACTATTTTTGAAACAACAATATAACTTGTTAGGCTTGTACCAAGAGTGATCAAAAATGCAAATATAGAATAAGCAAGATTTCCATCGTTGGTCATCATATAAACGATGGCTGACGGATAAAACTGCCAATTTCCATAAAACATAGGAGAAGCATATCCCGTACCGAATGCAAATAAAAAATTCAGATTGGGGAGTAAATCCCAATGCTCAATGGACTCTGCTAAGCCGACAATGCGGGATAAATGGAAGACATAGTCATATGAGCGACTTTGAAAATTGATCAGATTGAAAGATACAAATGTAAAAATGAGCGCATAGGAAGTTAGTAATAGAAAGACCAACTTATTGCTGATTTGGTTGAAAACATCTATAAGCCGGTCAATATAACTGCGGATCCCTTTTACCATATCCAACTGATTGATCTTATCGAGGAGCCGATCCATTCCCTCGTAAAATCTATCTATCCTTTGCTTAGCAGCAAGACTCATACTTAGGATATTCTTCATTCTTCACTTTTCTCTTTGATCACATAGATTGGACGTTTCTTGGTTTCCATGAAGATCTTACCAATATATTTCCCTAAAATCCCGATGGTCAATAATTGGAACCCTCCCAGGAAAAGAATCACTGTCATAAGAGATGGCCAACCTGAAGTAGGATCCCCAAAGACCAAGGTGCGGATTACAATCAAAATCATCATGATAAAGGCCAAAATCCAAGATAACAGTCCACCAATAAAAGCAATGTTTAATGGAGCATCCGAGAAATTGACAATCCCTTCAATCGAATACTTAAAGAGGGACCAAAAATTCCAGGACGTCTCTCCTGCCACACGCTCTACATTTTTATATTCGAGGTATTCTGTCTCAAATCCTACCCAAGCAAAAATTCCTTTTGAGAAACGATTGTACTCCGATAATTCCATGATAGCATCAACCATTGGACGTCGCATCAAACGGAAATCACGGGCCCCGTCCACCATTTCCACTTGGCTAATATGATTGATCAATTTATAAAACATCCGCGCAAAGAAAGAGCGAATCGGTGGTTCCCCATCACGGGTTACGCGTCTCGTTCCGACACAGTCTAAATCCGGCTGTTCCTCCAACCTCTGCTTCATTTCGATCAATAACTCCGGTGGGTCCTGCAAATCTACATCCATAACTGTCACATATTCACCACTAGCACGCTCAAGTCCAGCATACAGCGCCGCCTCTTTCCCGAAATTTCGAGAAAAAGAAAGGTAGTGCACACTTGAATCTGTAACATGTAGCTTTCGAAGAACAGATAGTGTACCATCTGAAGAGCCATCATTTATAAAAATATATTCAAACTTTTCTCCCATCTTCATCCGAACGCGTTCCATCTCTCTATAAAACAATGGAATCGATTCTTCTTCGTTAAAACATGGGACTACAACTGATATGGTCATCTCTTACTCCTTGACTTATTCACTTTCTATTGTAACAAAAAACTAGGGTTTCCCCTAGTAATAACTTATTTTAGTCTTTTAATTAAACTGCAGCATATAAAACAGAGATGGTTTGTAGTAATGTTAGAGATAAAATAATGAGACTGCTTTGTACTACAAAATGATCAGAGAATTTTTGTTCATCTGGAACTCTTTGCTTAAATAAACTACAAATAACTGGTAGACAAAGAGCAACAACACCCAAATAATATCGGCCTTGAACTCCTAAAACTTCAAAATTTCCAACTGGTGTCCAGGTCAGATACAAGGTCAAAGAAATTAAACCAATAATTGCAAGAGAAACCAAACTTGCCCCTACTACTGATACTTTTGGAAGTTTGATCTTCCCAAAATTTGAAAAAGTAATCAAGCTATAAAGAGCATAAATTGGAATAAGGACTTCTGACATCGACAAATCTAACCAACCAAAGGTGTAGAGTTGATTCAAATGACTGACTGATAATAGCATCTCCTTCAAAATCACTGGAAGATACCAATGAGGTTTCGAAATGATACTAATCACCTGAGACTTCACATCCGCTCCATCTAGTTTAAAGTTCTCAATTCGAACTTGCTGGGTAAGAACATACCAAAAGATCGTAAATAGAAAGACAGCAGCAATCAAAGCGAGAGAAACGAGATAGTAGTTTTTACATTGCGTTTTCTTTTTCGGTATAAATAGCAATAATCCTACAAGCAAGACATAAGGAAGCTTCATTGTTACAAGGATCACGCAAAGGAAAGCATAAAGCAATAAATCCTTAATTTTAACCACTTTTTCATCATCCGTTACATAGTTCAAAAATAATCCAATAATGATGTAGGTTAAACCTAAGGCTACACTATCTTGATTATAAGAAGCAGCTAGAACCAGATTCATTGGAAACATCGCTACCATTGTCATCAACTGCTTCGCTTTCCCACTTAATTTAATAGAAATAAGAGCTAAAATACAGTAAGCAATGACATTAAAAATTCGACCAAGATAATAGGAGACTCCTACACTCAAATTCAAAAACTTTCCAATCCCAAATCCAAGAGCCTGAGGGATATAACCAATAAACCAATATGAGTTGGTTGCCCTGTAATCCGTTTCCTTCCCAAACTTCACTTGTTTGGTCGTCTGCCCTTCTTCAAATAAAGAAGATTTGGTAAATGGTTTTTTGAAATTCTTATAAACATCAAAGTAATCTTCCGTAATATGGATGTTTTTATTTCCCATATTGACGTTGCCTTCCACAATATGAATCGTTCTTGAAAGGTGAACTTGTTCATCGGGCGTATTCAAAACGGGTGTAATAAAAGCAAAGGACAGACCACCAATGAGCATCGCAAGGAAGGTCCCAACATTCTTCTTCGGTAAAAGAAAAATGAAAAAAGCCAATACAACAAATAACGCTACACCAATTTTAGGAAAATCTACTAAGCGCTTTGTATAAATCACTGCAATACAAAAGGCCAAAACTGCGAAAGCTACTAAATACTTTTTATTTCGCTCATAACTATCAACAAAATATCCCATCAGTTTCTCCTACTTATTCGAATTTTGACTCTTCACATATTGTCTCATCAACAACTTGGCCATCCATTTAGGCCAGAAGAGTTGGTACATGTATAGATCTTCTTTACTACGCGTATTGTCTGCAATGGTTTTTGATGTTTCAGACTCTCCATGGATACGGTGGCACATGAGTTTGTCAGATACATAAGCAAAACGACCTTTGTACTCGCTGATCTTATACCATGCGTACCAATCCAAACTCACTCTCATTCCTTCATCAAAATAGAAATTCTTCAAATTTTCACGATTATAGGTGACAGCTGGACAACAAATCGGATTCCCAAAAGCCATTACACGGTTTCGCCAAAAGTGACTAGCAGGAAAAAGATTCATGGTTTTTAACATCAAGGTTTTGATCTTCAGATTTGTATTCGCAGGAATCTTATGGTCATCTTTTTCTTCAAAATAATCAGAATACCCAATCAACACATCTTGATTTTTTTCCATCTTAGCCAAAACTTTCTCAGCATAGTCCGGCTCATAATAATCATCCTGATGGGCGATGGTAGCATACTTCGTCTCTACAAAAGACATGGCATTGTTCCAATCCTTACCAATCCCACCACCTTGCTTGGTGTAAAATGGAATAGCATAACGCTGACAAAGTTCCTTGATCGAATCCAGTGGTGTTGAACTGTAACAGATAATCTGTGATTGGAGAGTTTGATTCTTCAAGGATTGAATACAAGCTTCCAAGTATTCGCTCTCACCATAAGCACAAATCACCCACGTATGTTGTTGATTAATGAGCATAGTCCTTCCTTTCTATTTTTCTTGCAATAAAATAAGCAAGTAAACTTCCACTAAAATAAACAGACATCACGATGAAAAAGCTTAAAGACGCACCTAGAAGTCCCATTTTTTGTACCAAATTATTATTTGTCAATTTGGAAGCTATAAACATGAATAAATACACAGGCAATAGATACGTTTGTTTTCGAATAACCGTCATGACATCCCCAAAAACAATCCCAATAGAATACAGAATTCCAGAAAAAACAAGGATGGCTAGGGTAGTACTATGCTGGTTTAAAGGTAAACCAAAAACAAGACTTAATATCGGCGTCCCGATCAAATAAGCTAGCACAGTTAATACCAAGCCGACACCCAAAACAATGACAAACATCTTCGCAATGATGGCATCAAATTTTTTCAATTCTTTATTCTTCCATAAGATCGCTAATTGCGTTGTTAAGGGTCTAAGAATTAAAATAAAGAGACTCATAAAAAACACAGGCATAAACAAAATATTATAATCCCGTTGTGTTCCTGCAATAAAGTGTCCCAGTCTAATTTCAGAGTCAATCGCGATTCTAGGTTCATTGAAAATATAAGCTAGTAAAAATCCACTGATAAAGAGAGGAATACAATTCTTTAAAATAGTGATCGCATCAAATAGGTCTCTTTTGAGATTTTTTACTGAGAAATCAATTGTTTCAAATTCTTTTGATTTTACATAATCATAACAAAATACAAAGATAAAGTTTAAAACAACTAAGTAAAGCAATGATTGTGTTAATGACTTTGTAATAAGCAAAAATGCCAACAAAAGAATCGTGCTGAAAGAATACCGAATGGTCATTGATTTGCCAGCGATATCTAATCGTTCGTGACGTTGAAACAATCCTTGGAAAAGATCTGAAATTGCCTCACACATACGAAATAGAACGTATAAGCCAATAATCGCAATTTTTGAACTCTCATGTAGGTCAATTCCTGAAACAAATAGGTAAGGAAAAAAGATCGCCATCATGAGTAGGAGAGAGAGACATCTGGCAATACTGTAACTGGTAAAGGAGTGTCTAAAGAGAACATCTGTCCCTTGGTAGCTTCGAACTTGAAACATGCCCACTACTACTAGAATCGCAGCAATCCCATAGGCAAGACTAAAGGAATCTGCTTCCATTGGCGAGGTCATGCGTGTAACGATCAATGTAAATAGTACAGATGATCCAGCAAATGCCAAGTTCCCTAACAGATTCCAAAAATACACCTTCTCCGTTGAAACAGGTTGATTATTCTTCATGCTCTTTTACCTGTAATGCAATTTTCTGAGACAATTGTCGAATTTGAACGGATTGTTTTGAGGTAATCCGAGTCAAAGAGAAGTTTAAATAGACAAGTAAACAGAAGCCTAAGAAAAAGATTAGATTGCTTGGAACTTGAATTCCTAACATTTTTGATACCTGTCCAATCAAATTAGGAAACCAAATGACTGGCAACGATAGCAAACAAAGAATGAGCCAAGAAATGACATTTCTCATTTCAACGACTTTCTTTGCAACTAGGCGTAGAATATAAACGATAAAAATAATTACAATAAGGGTTAACCAAATATTTAGCATGTTATTTCTTATATCCTCCACCAATTCTAGCCAATAGCATTGCCATTGTCACTTTGATCATATAGTAAACAGACTTACTGAATGTAATCGATGATTCTCCGTGTTCTCGTTCGTTCATTAATACAGGCACTTCTGCAACGGAATAGCCTGAGGTTAACAGGGACACAATCGTCTCTGGTTCTGGATAATCACTTGGATATTGCTTGGCGAATTCCTCAATTACTTTTCGGTCAGCAACTCGTAAACCAGAAGTTGGATCTGTTACCTTTTGACCGGTTAAAATCTTAATTAATTTTTCAAAAAATGAAATTCCAATCCGTCGTGCGAAAGAGGATTGGAAACCTTGATTTTCAATAAAACGAGAGCCAATCACCATGTTCACATTCTTCTCTTGAAGGACTTGAAGCATCTTTCTGATAAATTCAGGATTATGCTGACCATCTCCATCCACTTGAACAGCATATTGATAGCCATTTTTAACTGCATATTGATAACCAGTTTGGACAGCACCACCAATTCCTAAATTAATCGGTAAATCGATAACATTAAAGTTGTTATTGCGACAAATTTCAAGTGTATGATCTGTAGAACAATCATTGATAATGACATAATCAAATTCAGGTGTATGTTCTTCAATCATCTTGATTGTTTTTTCAATATTTCCACTCTCATTATAAGCAGGAATAATGATCAATAATTCTGAATTTCTCAATCCTATTGTTTTCCCTTCTAAGCATATCACTTCATTATACAATAATCAGTGCATATTTTCTACTTTATACTGTCCCCTCCCCCTTTTCATGGTATAATAGAGTGAATCGATTGCGGAAGGACACCTTATGTTAAAGCTGGGAATTATTGGTACGAGTTGGATTTCACATGAATTTATTACAGCTGCTCATCAGACGGGCCACTATCACTTGCAGGCTGTGTATTCGAGAAAGATGAAGACGGCTCAAGATTTTTGTGAGCCTTATGGGGTGATCTCTTGCTACACGGATGTCATCGACTTCTTAGACAGTGAGCTGGATGTGGTCTACATTGCTAGCCCTAATTCTCTTCATTTCGCTCAGGCCAAGCTTGCTATTTTAGCAAAGAAGCATGTCATCATTGAAAAACCAGCTGTGACGAAGCCTTCTGAATGGAAGGAACTGGTCAAGCTTGCTAAGGAGCACCAGGTCTATCTCTTTGAAGCTGCTAGAAATTACCAAGAAACAGCCTTTCAAGTGGTTAAAGACTTCCTCTCTAATCAGGAAATACTAGGCGCCAACTTTACCTTTGCCAAATATTCTTCCAAATTGCCTGCTCTTCTAGCAGGTGAGATACCCAATATTTTCTCAGATGTCTATGCAGGTGGGGCCTTGATGGATCTGGGTGTCTACTGCCTCTACCTGGCCATTGGCTTCTTTGGAGCTCCAATCTCCAGTCACTACACCGCTCAGCAATTACCCAATTCGGTTGATCTCTATGGTCAGGGTGTTTTGATCTATCCAGAGTTTCAGGTTGCCATTCAGGCGGGGAAAAATATCACCAGCCATCTACCTGCTGAAATCTATACTAAGACTGGAACATTAACTCTAAATGCTGTAGCAGCTATCAACCAGGCCCAATTTGTCAGCCATTCTGGTGAAGTCATCGATCTTCCTCTCACGCCTTGTAGTCATGTCATGCAAGAAGAGGCGGAAGCCTTTGCCCATGCCATAGCTGGTCACAAGGAGGCTGATTATCTCGAATGGTTACAAACGGCTGAGCAGGTCCATGAAACCCTCTACCAGATGCGTCAGAGCGCTGGAATACAATTTAAGGATGAAAAAGAATGAAAGAACAATTTCCACAAAGCTGGAAAGATCAGCTAGAAACACTCGGATTTGATACATTCACTGAAATTCAAGAGCAAATCTTCACCCCTATCTATGAAGGAGAAAATGTCCTTGGGATCAGTCCTACCGGTACTGGTAAGACACTTGCCTACCTCTTTCCAAGCTTGCTCAAACTCAAACCGAAGAAAGCCCAACAACTCTTGATTCTAGCTCCTAATACAGAGTTAGCAGGACAAATTTTTGATGTCACCAAGCAATGGGCAGAGCCTCTTGGGCTCCAGGCCCAACTCTTCCTGTCAGGATCCAGTCAAAAACGGCAAATCGAACGTCTCAAAAAAGGACCTGAAATTCTAATTGGGACGCCTGGTCGGATCTTTGAACTGATCAAGCTGAAAAAGATCAAAATGATGAATGTGGAAACCATCATTTTAGATGAATTTGACCAATTACTGAGTGATTCTCAGTACCACTTCGTCGACAAGATCAGCCACTATGCTCCCCGCGACCACCAACATATCTACATGAGCGCCACAGCCAAGGTCGATCCAGATCAGCTAGAAGAAAATACTCTTCGCATTACGGTTGATGGAGTTTCTTTGGACAATATCCAACATTTTTATATGCAAGTGGATCGGCGTGACAAGGTCGAATTGCTCCGCAAACTCGCCTACGTCGAAGATTTTCGTGGTCTGGCTTTTTTCAACAGCCTATCTGATCTGGGTAGTGCTGAAGAAAAACTACAATACCGGGGTGTTGAGGCCGTGTCGCTGGCTAGTGATGTCAATGTCAAATACCGCAAGGTCATCCTGGAACGCTTTAAAGACCATCAGCTAACTCTCTTACTGGCCACCGATTTGGTCGCTCGTGGAATCGATATTGAACATCTTGAATGTGTGATTAACTACGATATCCCCCGTGACGTAGAGACCTATACCCACCGTGTCGGTCGAACAGGTCGAATGGGGCGTGATGGCTATGTGATCACCTTTATCACCCACCCAGAAGAACTCAAATCCTTGAAAAAATACGCTTCTGTCCGTGAACTTGTTTTAAAAAATTCCGAACTATTTTTAAATGAATAAGAAAATCCTCTGCTAGTAAATTTACTGCAGAGGATTTTTTAGTTAATTTCCATTGTAATAAATGCGATGACTTTCAAGTTGATAATCCAACAATTCATCTACCGTTACAAAGGTATAGCCTTGTGATTTAAGGTAGTCAAGGACGGTCGGAAGAGCATCAATCGTGGTTTGATGGATATCATGCATGAGAATAATCGAACCCGGTTTGACTTCTTTTTTCACTTCATTGAGAATAGCCGTCGTATTATGAGTTTTCCAATCCAGGCTATCCACATCCCACATGATGAAAGACTGGTCTACACTGTATTGGATGGCGTTATTGATGGCTCCATACGGAGGGCGCGTGATCTTAGTTTGAACGCCTGTCGCTTTTTGAATAGCTTCTTGAGTATCCAAGATCTCTTTTTTAGCATTATCCAAGCTCAATTTTGGCAATTGAGGGTGATCCCAGGTATGGTTCCCGATTTGATGACCTTCTTTGCGGACTTGCTTAGCAATATCAGGATTCGCACTGACATTTTTTCCGACCATAAAGAAGGTAGCTTTTGCATTGTATTTCTTCAAGATAGCCAGTGCCTGAGGAGTCGTCGTTGGATCCGGTCCATCATCAAAGGTCAAGGCAATCATCTTACGATGGCGTTCTTCAATATAGGATTGGTAAGAAGCTAGATCATCAGGAAGCAAGCGCTCTGTATCAATCACGTCATAGAATTTAGATAAGGGAACAGTAAAGGTATCGTCTCCTTTAACCTTGCTTGGAAATGGAATGGTGAAATTCCCTTTTTCATATTGGAATTCCCATTGGCTCAAGTCCAACTCTGAGAAGTGGGCAACCATTTGATCAATGCTTTCCTCATCCAGCTGACGAAAGGATAGATTCCCTCGTAATTCCTCCAAAAAGATCTGCTTGGCTCCATCTGGATCCGCAAAAACCTGGCTGAGGGTCAGAGGGTTACTCTCATCATCCAAGTAAAAGAGGGGCAACTTCACCGTCTCATCTTTAATGAATTTTCCTTTTTTGTACTGGTATTCAGCCCGTTTGATTTGGATAGGATGATAGCCAACAAAAGGCGCTTCTGCTTCTTCACTATGGTAGAAGGTCAGATGCTTAGGCTCTTTGGTTTTTTCATCGGTTCCTAGACGCTGAAGGTCTTCTTGGATCTTCTCTTTAATAATCTCAACAGGCTGTCCATCCTTAGTAGGATAAAAAGCGGTCACATAAGAAGTTCCTAAAATTCCTTCCTGAACCTGGGCATCTTTTCCTTTTTCAGAGCTTTTCTCTAATTGGGTGACCTTGGCAAACTGATCCTGATAGGCTTTTTGTTCACGAAGCCTTTGAATCTTTTGATACCCGATATACAAAAGACTCAGAAAAAGGAGATTTATAATGATTAATAAAATAGTTTTCGTGTGTTTGAATCTCATAACTTTATTATAGCAAATTTCTCTCGAAAAAACATTCCTTTTTTGTAAATGGTTTCATAAAAAAGAGAGAGTGGGACAGAAATCGGTAATTCGTTAGAATTCGATTTCATCGTCCCACATCCGCACAGTTGAGTAGGGCTGTAAAAGCTGATGAAATCAGCGTATTAGAGCCCACTCAACCACTGCATCTTGCTCGACATCCAAAAACAATTGAGAGGCTAGGACTTTTGTCCCAGCCCCTTTATTTTTAGTCCCTCTTATTTTTCGCGAATGACTTCTACCTTATAACCATCTGGATCTACAACAAAATAGTAATTCGGTTGCGTCCCTGGAAGACCTTTTGGTTCCGTCACTTCATAGCCTTTAGCCTTGTGTTCAGCATTCAAACCTTCCAAATCAGGAGTACTCAATGCGACGTGAGCATAGCCGTCTCCGATCACATATGGACCATGATCGTAATTGTAAGTCAATTCTAACTCATAGTCATCTCCAGGCAGGCCTAAGTACACGATAGTAAACTTGTAGTCTGGGAAATCTTTCCGACGTTTTTCTTCAAAACCAAATGCATCTTGGTAAAAAGCGATTGATTTTTCTAAGTTTTCCACACGAAGGCAAGTGTGCAACATTTTTGAACTCATAGGTATTCCTCTTTTCTATTTTTAAAAAATTATGAACGATTCTTTTTACGACTTTCCGTCTTGACGGATAATTTCACTTCAAAGATGGTCCCTTTTGGTTTATTATCTTTGACTTGAACGGTCCCTTTGAAGGCTTCTACAATCTGCTTAGCGAGGGATAACCCCAAACCAAATCCACCTTTTTGACGGGTTCTGGCCTTGTCGACCCGGTAAAAACGATCAAAGATCCGTTTCTTATCCTCATCACGAATCCCTGGACCATTATCCAGCACCCTCAAAAGTAGATTTTTGTCCTTCAATTGAACTTCAAACTGGATCTCGCCATCTTCATCGGTATATTTCAAGGCATTATCATAGAGAATGGTCATCAATTGCTTGAGGAGCGTTCTATCAGAACAAATGACTTTGTCCACCTGATTGTCTCCTCGGAAGATTTTGTCATTTTCTTCCGCAATGATCTCAAAATTCGAGAAGGTCTGATCGAAAAAGCTTGGTTCGATGTCTTCCATCTCTGGCTTCAAGCCATCATCTCTTCGGGCGATATTGAGAAGGTTGGTGGTCAAGAGCTTCATATTTCGAACTTCATCTAAGCTAGATGCAATGCTCTCGCTCGATTCCATAATGGTCGCTTCAGGCTTTCTAAAAAGCGTTTCAAGGCGATTTTGTAAGACTGCTAGAGGCGTCCGCAACTCATGAGAAGCATTTTCTACAAAAGACTTTTGCTTTTGCATACTCTCAAGCAGCGGCTTAACGCTAAGACGGGCAAGGAAGAGACTCGCAAACAAGGAGATTCCCCAGAAGCAAATCATGACAAGAGCGATCTGGCTTTCATGTTCCTCACTGGTCTGCTCTAGCTGACTAATATTGGTCATGATGACCGCATACTTGATATTACTTTCATCTTCATCATCAGATAGACTCAACTCTGCCATATAGGCCCGATAACTTTCTTTTTTCCCATAGCTATTGGTAATTTGAAGCTGAGAAACCTTATTGAGAAGTTTTCGGCCAAACGTCACTGTTTTAAAGTTTAGAAACCCGTTACCAGTTGTCAAGTTTTCATATTTTTTATTGAGCAAAACAACAGTGGTATTCGATGTGACATCTCCTTTAGGTTCTGATTTGTCATGGTCAGGTAACATCATCCCATGATCGTTATCATCATCTTTATTAGTTGATTGTCGCTGATCTCGATAAGCAATAGCTACAAGTGAGTATGGATCCTGACTGAGAGTCCTGAGGTTCTCATCGACCGTTGTATAGAGACTCGAGCGCATGACCTGAATAATAATTAAGGTCATGGCTGAGAATATCAAGGTGAAGAGACCAAAATATCGGATGAAGTAAGAAAAGTCATCTTCTCCGACTGTTTTCTTAATCCTTGTTAGCATCTTTTAAGATATACCCCACACTGCGTAATGTTTGCAAGCTCTCAACAAAATCAGTACCTTTTAATTTCTTACGGATTTTTGAAACATAGACTTCAACCACTGAGATAGTTGTGTCACTGTCAAAGCCCCAGAGACGATCAAAGATCTGTGTTTTTGGAAGGATGACATTTTGGTTTTGAAGGAAGTAGACCAAGAGATCAAATTCCTTCCCAAGAAGTTCTACTTCCTTATCGTCCACGTAAGTCGAATTGGTAGATAAGTTGACCTTCAAATTGCCATAATTGAGGGTGTTTTCATTGACCTTACCTGAGCGCTTCAAGAGAGCTTGGATCCGCATCTTAAGCTCTTCAAGATAGAAAGGCTTGGTGAGGTAATCGTCTGCCCCCAGCTCAAATCCGTGTCCTTTGTCATCCAGACTTTCTTTAGCTGTCATGATTAAAACAGGTGTTGTCACGCCTTTTTCACGCAATTCTTTCAAGACATGGAAGCCGTCTTTTTCAGGAAGCATGAGATCCAGCAGAATCAAATCATAGATCCCGCTTTCTGCTTCGTAAAGACCTTCTTCTCCGTCAAAGACCTGCATAACGTCCGCAAAATCATCTAAAAAATCAAATACTGAATTTGATAAACCAAGGTCATCTTCGACCAATAGAATTTTAATCATCGTCGTATCCTCTTCTCTTTCATGAGTGAGTCTTTCTAATCTATTCTTAACCATTATAACACGACTTGCCTTCATTTCCTATAGTTTAGAACCTGGTTTGATGATCAAATTCAGTCTATCTGAGGAAGGCTTTTTTTATGAGTTTGTCGTGTTTTCTTTGTTATTTTGACTATCACTCGTCTTGTTTTTATTCTTCGATTTCTTTTTGTTGGACTTGTTAGAGGAATCCTGATTCCCTTCTTGTTGTCCGCCAGATTGGTTCATGCTATTTTCTGGACCATTGCCTTGAGGGCCACCATTGCCTTCCTGTGGCATTTGACCAGGTCCACCTCCTTGCGGGCCACCTTGAGGACCGCCGTCCTGTGGGCCACCATTTTGCTGGTTTCCTTGTGTAGCATGGCCATTTTGACTATTTTGTTGCTGATTGGAACCTTGGTTCTGACCCGTTTGAACCGGTTGAGAAAATTGTTGAGAATTGGAAGATTGTGAGGCGATGACACCGACCCCAAAGCCACTTCCAGCACCGACCAACAAGCCACCAACTGCTGCCATACCGATCCACCACTTAGGACTTCGTTTGAGGACGACCATTTTTTCTTTGGATTCTTGCGTTTCGACTACTTGTTTTGTTTCTTTTTGATTCATCTTTTTACCTTTTATCTTTTTTACAAGTACTTGTCTTTTAAATTTTAAAGGGAGCTCGATCCTTTAAGTAAGGCGATTATACTTTAGAAGTCTTAAACAGGCCTAAATTTTTACTTAAAACAACCTAAAACGACTGGGACTATTGACAGGATGAAACCGATATTGTAGAATAGTTACCATAAAATAAAATAGAGGTTAACTGTTATGAAAAAAATCTTTCCTTTAGTGCTCATCTCCATTGGAGTAGCTATGATCTCCGTCCTATCTCAATTTACCCTTCCATTTGGTCCAATTCCTTTAACCCTGCAAACGCTCATGATCGGGATTATCGGGACCATCTATAAACCCAGTCATGCTTTTGTCACAGTCTGCCTCTACCTACTTCTTGGTTTCTTAGGTTTCCCAGTATTGGCAGGTGGTGCTAGTGGTGCTTCGCATTTCCTTGGCCCTACTGCTGGTTTTCTCCTCTTCTTCCCATTCCGAGCATGGATCACGTCTCTATTTACAAATGCTAAATCCAGCGTGCTGACCATTTTCCTTGCTAATTTGTTCAGTAGTGCTCTCCTCTTTGTAGCTGGAGCTATCGGCTTTATGCTGGTCACGCATACCGATATCCAAAAAGCATTTGCTTTGGTCGTTGCTCCCTTTATCCTTGCCGACCTCATCAAACTGATCATCATCACGATCACCAGCAAAGCTATTTTTGCTAGCCTCAAACACCACTGGTATTTCAAATAAGATACAAAGGGTACGAACATACTAAAATAAGCAACATCTGAACACAGTTGTTGCTTTTTGTTGTAGGAATATCTCTTCAATTGAACTACTTTTAAATGAATGACTGTTTCGTAGAAGAACCTTCTATCTACCCTCCTTCCTTTATTTTTCCTTATAAAGAACTCTCAAGATCAGTAACTGTGTTAGCAAAATCCAAATAATCAGAATAGTGAAGTCAAACAATGAGATGCGGTCATGGCCATAGACGCAAGCTCGTAAGAGGTTGACAGAAGGGACAAATGGAAGAACATGGTAGAGATGGTTTATCCAATCTGGAAGACGACTTGCAGGGTACATGATTGGTGAAAACATCAAACCAATCATAAGAATCAACTGAGACATCAGCGTGACAATATTGGGAGAAAAAGTATACGCAATGGCAAATCCAAGACTGATCATTGTAAGACAGATAATAAATAGGATGAAAACAGCCAGAACAGATACATTTAGGCGGACAGAAAAACGAAAATAGCCCAGTATAACAGAAATGAACACTCCAGGTAAAATAGCAATCATCCACATCCAAAGATCTGCTAAGGAAATAAGAATTCGAGGTATTGGAAGGGCTCGTACATAGTCTACATGTCCTTCTGACTTCGCATTTGCTATAACAGGTGATGAGATAGTACAGCCAATAGAAATAATTCCTATCAGAACTGAACCAGAAGAGAGATAGTAGGCAGCTGTCGTATCAATTTTACCTATCACCAGTGGATAACCAAAAAGAAGTGAAATAGATAATAGAACCTGAGCTAGCGTAAAGAGTAGAAATAGATCTTTTTGACGAAGATAGTTCCAACGAAGTAAGTAAATAAATTGAGTCATATCAGTTTGTCAACTCCTCTCTATAAAGATCTGAAATGGACATGTTTTTCTGAGCAAGTGACAGATTAAAAATATTCTTTCTATCCAATTCCTGTGTGATTTTTGGTAGCAGTCTCGTTAACTCCTTCTCTTCTATTTCAATCTGGCAGATCGAACCGTTGATAATGGTGTAATCTTGAAATAGAGCTAAGCTATCTTTATTCCTAAACTCAAAAGATATTTGATACTGTTTTTGATAGGTTATTTGCTGAACTGGTCCTGATTTGATTAACTTCCCATGGTTAAATAAAGCATAGTTGTCAGCATATTTTTCAACTTCTAAGAGATTATGCGTCACAATAATAATGGTATGACCTTTATGCGCTAGCTTCTGTAATAATTGCCATTGTTTTTCACGACGTATTGGATCAACATCGTTCGTCGGCTCATCAAGAAGAATGATGGTCGGAGATCCGATTAAAGCCATTGCAAAAGAGGTCAGACGCTTTAAACCACCTGAAAGGTCCTTTCCTTGTTTTTCCCGGTACTCCTTAATTTCTAACTCGGTTAAGAGCTGATCCATTTCTTTTTGCAAATCCAAGGTGTTTAACCCTCTCATTCTTCCAAGCATTTCTAAGTTTTGTTCCACCGTCAATTTCTCAAGTGGGGCATACTGTTGAGACATATAGCTCATCATTGAGCGAGCTCGTTTACGATTTTGAACAAAAGAAATATCTCCATAGCAAACGTCTCCTTGATCAGGTTTGGTAAAACCAATCATTTGATTTAAGAGGGTGGACTTACCAGCGCCATTGTGTCCTAAAAAAGCTGTAATTTTAGCAGCTTCTATTTCTAAGGAAATATGATTATTAGCAAAATGTTGCTTATCGAATGATTTTGTCAAATCTCTAATAGTCAGTGTCGCAAATGTCTTCATCTCATCACTCAAGACTGAGAAGATTTTCCCAGCTTCCTTCATTTTTGATAAGATTATTGTATAATAAACATATGACTTTCCAAGGTTTACGTCATGATTTACCATTTTAGTGTCATAATTAGCCAACTCAATTTGATAAGGGAGACTTATGTTAAACGTCGTTATTTGTGATGACTCAACTAGAGATGCTAGTCAGTTAGAACAGTATTTACTTTCTTACGACAAGGTTCCTGTAGAAACAAAACTATATACCAATCCACAAAAGATGTTAGAGCAGTTAACAAGGGATACTCATTGTGTCTTTTTGGATATTGATATGCCACAAATTACTGGAATTGACCTTGCTCGTGAAATTCGGCAGTTCAATCCTTTTATCCCCATTATTTTTGTGACCAGCTATCGTGATTACATGGAACAAGTTTTTGAAGTACAGACTTTTGATTACTTAGTAAAACCAATTGAACCTCAAAGACTAAATAAGGTAGTAGACAGAATTTTACGTTATCTAGATTTAGGACAAATCATCTTTAACTTCTCATTTGGAAAACAAAGTTACTCTATTCCTTTAAGTGACATTACCTATTTTGAGAAAGATAAGCGATCCGTTTTTATTTACACGCTAGCAGATACCTATAAGTCCTTACTGAAAACTCAAGACATTTTAGATAAACTACCTGATTATTTTATTCAAATTCATGCTTCTTATATTGTAAATCCCAAATATATCAAAGATTTTGATGCGAAAACAGTGACTATTTTGCTAAATGGAACCGAGGAGCATTCACTTCCAATTAGTCGTAAGTTCCAGTCTTCTTTTAAAGAAAAATACTATAACTACCTCAGTGAAAGGAATTTCTAATGCTAATAGGATTGCGGATCATTAGTATCTTGTTCGACTTATTTCTGGCAAGTGTTTTATTTTTTAGGTCAATATCCAAAAGTAAACAATCAAAAAAGACACTTTTACTCCTTTGTTGTTGCTTTCTTCTTCATGTGGCTTTTGTGTTTATATTTTTAGAAAGTCGCGTTTTTTTAGTGAGCAATCTCCTCCTTAGTATTGTAGAATCCTCTCTTGTAGGACTCTATTTTGGCTACTCCTTTCGTGATTCTTCCTTTTGGATATTCTTACAGACAAGCCTGACATTATTAGCAGGAGCTGTCCTCAATCAAGTTATCCAACTTTTTCTTCCACTGTCAAAAGTATCGAAAAATTTAGGACTGATTAGTGGTTACCTTGCCATTAGTTTTCTTTTTTCAACCGTCATAACACTTGTTCTTCGACAGTTATTCCGAACACATCAAAAGTTAGGCATGGCAACATCTAAAAGAAATTGGCTGTATCTATTTATTGTGCCGATTTTATCGATTATTTTCGCCTTTACCGTATCAGCTATTCAAGGGCAAGTATTTGGACCAGATTATCTTTCTGTCATTTCACTCTTGTCTCTTATTGTATTGTCGTTTTCCTCGCTTTATTTTACCCTACATCTTTCTCAACAACAGCACGCTTATTATCAAAATAAATTAGATAAAGAACAGCTTCAATTCCAATTAAGAGAAACACAACAGTCTCAAGAGGAATACCAACGATTGCAAAGTCTTCGGCATGACTTAAAAAATAAACATTTAACTCTGTTGGCACTTCTAGAAGAAAATCCTGATGAGGCTAGAGAGTATCTTCACTCGTTAACTGATAGTATTTCAGGAAAACAAACCTTTTACTCCAAAAATCCAACAATTAATTTTTTACTGAATCAAAAATTGCATGATGTGGAAGATGAAATTGAATTGGAAATTGACTGCTTTGTCCCTCAAGAATTATCTATTCAGCCTGATATTCTAGCTGTTATTTTAGGAAATTGTTTAGATAATAGTATTTCAGCCTGTCTTCGATTAACTGATAAATCGGAGAGAACATTGGCTCTGAATATACGTTATTTTCAACAAAACCTATTTATTTCGATCAACAATACCTTTAATGAACAAGAACAAGAGACTCGTAAAACACGTCAAAGAGATGGTTGGGGCTTACGAAACGTTGATGCTCTAGTACAAGAATACCAAGGAACTGTCAAGCGTTTCAAAGAAAATGGCCGCTATCGAACGGAGATTCTCTTACCAAGTCCAATAAACTAATGATCCTTCTCCTTTGATATCCAATACAAATGATTCATTGAAAAACAAAAGATGCTACAGAATGAATTCTGTAGCATCTTTTATAAATTTATTTCATTTATTTCGTCGCAAGGATAGCGGCTTCTACTGCTGCTTTTTCCCGTTGAATCAAATCCACACGCGCTGCGATTTCCTTGATTCCCATGCTGATGTTTCGGCTGATAGCCATATCATCCAATTGAGGCTCAAAGAAGGCCTTGTATTCATTCAAGCGTTCACGGGTCTTGAAACAGTTAGCTGGGTAGATGACAAACTTATCAAAGCTCATATCACCACCGAGGGCTTTCTTGACCCAATCCCAGTTTTCACGCGCCCAAGTCCAAGTTCTTCCTTGGGTAAAGTCATCGTGTAAGAAGTTGTAGTACCAACTCATAGCCAAGTCCTGAGGTTTCACCACATCCTTGTTCTTCCACTCCTTCAATAGAGCTTCCAAAGTTTCCTCATCCTTGGTATAAGAAAGTGCAGCCGCCAACTGGCGTTTAAAGTTCCCATCTACTGTCTTAACATAAGTATCCAGGTATTGTTGGCTAAGCTCCTTGGTTTCCAGGTGCTTGATTTGGTTGACCAAGATTTGCAGGCGGATGGCAGCTGGAAGTTTTTCCAAATCATCTGCATGTGCTTCAAAGATAGTGCTCGCTTGAGCTTTTGCAGCTTCATCATTGGCCTTGATCATATTAGCAATCATTAGCTGACGAACTTTTTCGTCTTCTTCTGTTTCACCAGGCTTAGCTTCTAGACCCAAGCGTTCAAAGTTGTAACGGTTCAAGCGTTTCAACAACTCATGGAAGGCAGCTTCTGTTTCAGTTCCTTCATCCACAAAGAGACTGATTCCAGCTAAGACGCTCGAAACAGCTGAAACAACCAAGTAGGAACTTTCTTCTGTCAAGTGTTCAATCACTGGCAAGAGGCTTGCATAAGAAATTTGACCACTTTCAGCTAAAAGACGACGTTCTTGAACCACTTGTAATTTTGAAGTGCTATCCAAGCTAGCAAGGTCAGCAAGGATGTCTTCCAACAATTCCCCACGGTAGTCACTGATATAGTGAGCTGTATTTTCTGTATTGAAGCGAAGAGCTCCGCTGTTAGCTGCTTTCAAGGCACTGTAGTTTGGAATTTCTAAAACTTCTGTTTCCAAGGTATCTGGAATACCCGTCCAGTTGCTATTTAACGGAACAACCCACTTGCGTCCTTTTTCTTCTCTTTCTCCGATGAAGAACTGCTCTTGACAGATGATCAAGGTATCGTTTTCCACAGAAGCTGAAACAACAGGGTATCCTGGTTGCTCCAACCAAGAATCCATAAAGGCTGCGACATCACGACCTGAAGCTTGCCCAAGAGCATCCCAAAGGTCACGACCGATAGTATTGCCGTATTGGTGTTTTTCAAAGTAGATCTTCAACCCTTTACGGAAGGCATCATCGCCTAACCAGCGGCGAAGCATGTGCATGAGACGGCTACCCTTGGCGTAAACGATTGCTGGGTCAAAGAGGGTGTTGATCTCATCAGGGTGTTTGACTTCCACATGGACGGATTGAACGCCATCTGTAGCATCGCGTTTCAAGGCAGCAGGCACTCCAGTTGTTTGGAAGTCTTCAAAGATATTCCAGCTTGGTTCAATGGCATCCATGCTGACATATTCCATCATATTGGCAAAGCTTTCATTCAACCAGAGATCATCCCACCATTTCATGGTCACGAGGTTTCCGAACCATTGGTGAGCCAATTCGTGAGCCACCACCAAGGCTACTGTTTGACGGCTTTGGGCCGTAGAGTTTTCATCTACTAGAAGGTAGACTTCACGGTAGGTTACCAAGCCCCAGTTTTCCATCGCTCCTGAAGAGAAGTCTGGAAGGGCGATATGAAGGGATTGAGGGATTGGATACCTCACGCCATAGTAGTCTTCATAAAATTCAATAGCACGAACGGCAATATCCAATGAGAAGTCCAAGTTTTCTAATGGGTGAGCTTTGGTAGAGTAGACACCGACTAGGGTTCCATTCTTGGTCTTAGCTGTCACTCCTTGAAGATCTCCAGCTGCAAAGGCCAAGAGATAAGAAGACATACGTGGAGTCGTATCAAACTTCCAAATACCTGTTTCTTTGCGGTTTTCCACATCGATTTCAGGCATGTTAGAAAGAACGATTTCTCCTTCTTCTTGGTCAAACTTCACAGAAAGATCGAAAGTTGCTTTGGCTTCAGGCTCGTCCACACTTGGAAAAGCTTCACGCGCAAAATGGCTCTCAAACTGGGTAGAGAGGACTTCCTTCTTCACGCCATCAATGCTGTAGTAAGATGGGTAAATCCCTGTCATATTGTCTGTGATCTTACCAGAATAGGTCAGAGTAACTGTCACTTGACCTGTTCCTTCCAATTCAACATAGACTGCTTCATTGTCATTATCAACCGTAAATGGACGGGCTTGACCTGCTACTTCTACTGTTTCGATGATCAAATCCTTTTGGTGAAGCGAGATCTTGTCCGCCTTGGCTTGACCTGTGATCACCACACGACCGCTAAAGGTCTTGGTTTTACGACTTAAATCCAAAAACACTTCGTAATGTTCTGGAACGAATGTTTCTACAAAATGTGCAACTGCTTGCATAATTTCCTCCTTTAAATGTTTCATGCTTTCCAATGAAAAGCCCTCATAAAACTATTTTATCACAAAGTTAAGATAAAAGAAAAGACAAGCATGACAATGCCTGTCTGATATCGAAAAGACTTTATGATCTTACATTTCGATAATTTTACCTGTTTCGAAGTAAACCACCCACTCACAGATGTTTTTTGCATAATCTCCGATACGTTCCAAGAAGTTGATCACTTGGAAATAATCCCGTCCAGTCACGATGGACTCTGGATTTTTCCGAATTTCTTCTGTTGCTAATTCTTGGATGCTATCGAAGTAATGGTTGATGACTTCGTCTCGTGTCGCAACTTCATAGGCCAAATCCACATCGCCTTTGAGGTAAACATCTAGTGTCGCTTCGACAAAATCTTTGACTTCACGGCCCATCTTGCTGATCTCTTCCTCAACAGATTGAATACGGACTTCCCCTTTCATGCGAATGGTTGCCTTGGCAATTGATACTGCGTGGTCACCCATCCGCTCTAAGTCAGAGACCGCTTTTAAGACAGTCATCACGACACGAAGGTCTTGTGAAACGGGCTGTTGAAGGGCAATAATCTCAAAGGATTTGCGCTCTAACTTCACTTCGTAGTCGTTGATCTCCGCATCATCTTCGATAACTTGGCGGGCCAATTCACGGTCATGGGTAACGAAAGCGCGGACCGTACGGTTGATCTGACTCAACACTTCATTTCCCATTGCATAAAACTGGTTATGCAACTTCTCTAAATCTTCTTCAAATTGAACTCGTAACATTTTATTTTCTTCCTATCCAAATTTACCAGAGACATAGTCTTCTGTTTCTTTCTTAGCTGGGTTCAAGAACATTTCATTGGTGTCATTGTACTCAATCAAATCGCCATCCAAGAAAAAGGCTGTTTTATCGGAAATCCGACTTGCTTGCTGCATGGAGCGTGTCACCAAGAGCATGGTGTAGCGGTCTTTTAGTCCATATAAGGTTTCTTCAATCTTACCAGCTGAAATCGGGTCCAGCGCTGAAGTTGGTTCATCCAAAAGAATAATCTTTGGACTGGTCGCAAGGACCCGCGCCACACAGACCCGTTGTTGCTGACCACCGGAAAGTCCGATCGCTGAATCATGCAGGCGATCCTTGACCTCATCCCAGATGGACGCGCGTTTCAAAGAGGTTTCAACTGCTTCATCCAAGACAGCCTTGTCCTTGACACCATTAATCATCAATCCATAGGTCACATTATCGTAAATGGACATTGGAAAAGGATTGGGCTGTTGGAAGACCATTCCGATTTCCTTACGCAATTCGACCGTATCGGTCCGTGGTCCATAGATATTATGTCCATTGTAGAGGATGGTTCCTGTGGTGGTGACCTCATGGTTGAGGTCACCCATGCGGTTAATGGCTTTTAAAAGGGTAGATTTCCCTGATCCTGAAGGACCAATCAAGGCTGTAATCTCTTTTGGAGCAAAGTCCAAGGAGACGCTATTTAGAGCCTTCTTTTTATTGTAATAAACCGACAAGTCCTTGACTTGTAAAATTGGTTCTGTCATTCTATTTTCCTTTTTGTTGTCATTTTACTTTATCCAAAGTGACCAGATACATAATCGTTGGTCGATTGCAATTTCGCATTTTGGAAAATATTCGAAGTCTTATCGTACTCAATGAGGTTTCCAAGGTAGAAGAAACCAGTATAATCACTAGCACGGGCTGCTTGTTGCATGCTGTGGGTCACGATGACAATGGTATAATCTTTCTTCAACTCGAGCATGGTTTCTTCTAATTGCGCTGTCGCGATCGGATCAAGCGCTGATGCTGGCTCATCCATGAGTAAGATATCTGGCTTCACAGAGATAGCCCGCGCGATACAAAGTCGTTGCTGTTGCCCACCTGAAAGTGTCAGGGCTGATTTATGAAGATCATCCTTAACCTGATCCCATAGAGCCGCCTGTTTCAAAGAAGTTTCGACCAATTCGTCCAAGATCTTCTTGTCTTTCACCCCAGCACGTTCATGCGGGAAGGTGATGTTTTTGTAAATCGATTTGGCAAAAGGATTGGGCCGTTGGAAAACCATCCCAATGTGCTTGCGCATTTCATAAACATTGATATCCGGACGATTGACATCGATTCCTTCATACCAAATTTCACCCGTAACACGCGCAATATCGATGGTATCATTCATCCGGTTCAAACTACGAAGGTAGGTTGATTTTCCAGATCCTGACGGACCGATCAAGGCTGTAATCTTATTCTTTTCAAACTGCATGTCGACGCCTTTAATGGACTCGTTCGTTCCATAATAGACATGTAAATCTTTGGTCGATAGGACTACCTTTTCTTCAGGAAAAGTAATGATGTGTCTCTCATCCCAATTGTATTTTGACATTTCTTCTCCTTTAAGCAGATGTTAGTTTTTTATGGAGGTAAGTTCCGAGTTTGCGCGCTCCAAAGTTAAAGATCAAGATAAAGATCAAAAGAACGGCGGCAGAACCGGCTGAGACTTCGATCGAATCTGGAATGGTTCCTTCACTGTTGACCTTCCAGATATGGACAGCCAAGGTTTCAGCCTGACGGAAGATCGAAATTGGACTGGTCACACTAAAGATATTCCAGTTTGACCAATCAAGGGCTGGAGCCGATTGACCTGCAGTATAGATCAAGGCAGCAGCTTCCCCAAAGATCCGTCCTGAGGCCAAGACAACCCCAGTGATAATACTTGGAAGAGCTTCTGGTACCACGACATGGATCACAGTTTCCCAGCGAGACAAGCCCAGTGCTAGACCTGCTTCGCGCTGCGTATGGTGGACATGCTGCAAGCTATCTTCGATATTGCGGGTCATCTGTGGCAGGTTAAAGACGGTCAAGGCCAAGGCCCCTGAAATGATCGAAAATCCATATTTGAACTGGACAACGAAGACCAGGTAACCAAAGAGACCTACAACAACAGATGGCAAAGAAGACAAGATCTCAATACAGGTACGAACCAAATTGGTCAAGCGACCTTTTTTAGCGTACTCAGAGAGGTAAATCCCAGCTCCAAGAGAAAGTGGGAAGGAAATCACCAAGGTAATGACTAAGAGAAAGAAGGAATTATACAATTGAATTCCGATCCCTCCTCCTGCTTGGTAAGAAGAAGATTTCCCAGTCAAGAAGTGCCAAGATACATGGGGCAAGCCACGGACCAAGATATAAAGGATCAATGAGGCAAGAATCGCAACGATGATCCCGGAAATAGCATACAGCACTCCTGTCGCAATTTTATCCATTCGTTTAGCGTGCATAGTTCTTCTTACCTCTTTCTTTCGTAATCAGTTTAATCACACTGTTAAAGGCAAGACTCATGAGGAGCAATACCAAGGCGAGTGACCAAAGAACATTGTTATTGACCGTACCCATGACGGTATTTCCGATTCCCATCGTCAAAATAGAGGTGAGGGTGGAAGCTGGTGTTGTGAGCGAGGTTGGGACCACTGCCGAGTTTCCGACCACCATCTGGATAGCCAAGGCTTCCCCGAAGGCACGCGCCATTCCAAAGACAACCGCTGTAAAGATTCCAGAGCGGGCTGCCTTGAGCGTGACATGCCAAATGGTTTGCCAGCGTGTCGCACCCATGGCCATACTAGCTTCCCGATAATGACGGGGCACAGCTCGTAAGCTATCGGTCGTCATGAAGGTAACAGTTGGCAAGATCATAACAAAGAGGACAAAGACCCCTGAGAGAATCCCAAAACCAGTCCCTCCAAAGAGACTACGCGTAAATGGGACGACCACTTGAAGGCCAATGAATCCGTAAACAACTGAAGGAATCCCTACTAAGAGCTCAATGGCTGGTTGCAAGAAACGAGCTCCTTTGGGTGAGACTTCTGTCATGAAAACTGCTGCACCAATGGCAAACGGCGTTGCCAAGAGGGCAGAAAGCAAGGTTACAATAAAGGAACCTAGAATCATTGGTAGGGCTCCGAATTCCTTTGCAGCAGGATTCCAAGTACTCCCAAATAGAAAACTAAAGATATTGACTTTATTGACAAAGAAAGTCGATAAACCTTTTTGGGCCACGAAAATCAAAATCATGGCAACGACGACAACAATCAAACTCATACATAGAAAGGTAATGGTTTTCCCAAATTTTTCTAGGCGGGAGTTTTTTGATTTCGTCAGCATTTTTTTTGCTACTTCGTTCATTTTTTACCTAATTCTTTTATTTTTTTGTCACATTCCCTTTTAAATCACGGGTGACTTTCATATCATTGATTGGAATATAGCCCATCTTGCCAACAACTTTTTGCTGAACCTCATCCGTCATCATGTAGTCAATGAATTTTTTAGACAACTCATTGGGTTTTCCCTTGGTATACATATGTTCGTAAGACCAGATGGGCCAGTTATTGTTGACGACATTGGCTTTGGTTGGTTGATAACCATTGAGCTTCATGGTTTTGACACTGCTATCCAAGTAGGTAAAGGCCAGATAAGAGATGGCTCCTGGCGTTTGAGAAACGATGTTTTTCACCATTCCATTAGAGTCTTGCTCTTGGGCCTGCTTGGGTTGTTTGCCATCCATGATGATGGCATCAAAGACAGCACGGCTACCAGAACCAACCGCTCGGTTCACAATCGTGATTTCAAGATCTGGACCTCCCAATTGCTTCCAGTTGGTATATTCACCCGTAAAGATCTTTCGCAATTGCTCTGTTGTCAAATTATCGATTGAGATATTTTTATTGGCAATGATGGCTGTCCCTGCTACGGCTACCTGATGGTCGACCAGACTAGAGGCATCAATCCCAGATTTTTCCTCCGCAAAAAGGTCACTATTTCCGATGTCCACAGCGCCTGATTGAACTTGTGAAAGTCCTGTACCAGAACCTCCTCCTTGAACATTTACAATCTTACCAGGATGTTCTTCAATGTAGCGATCTACTACTCCTTCAACCAAGGGTTGTAAGGCAGTCGATCCGACAGCAGTGATGGATTCTCCGCGATTGATCCAAGAAGCACAAGCAGATAAACTTCCTGCTAATGCGATCGTCGCTAGTCCTAGGATCAGCTTTTTAGACTTTTTCAAATCATGTCTCCTTGATATTTCACTATTTCACTTATGATTTTGACAAGTTTTTTTCAAAAAACCTGTACTTCCACTATATCATAGAACGGGTTCTTTGCCCAGCATTTTACCTAAAACGAAGCCCCTTTGGATAGAAATTTTTCAGGGTCTGTCCGGTCACTTTGGCAAAGCCCAAACCATTGCCTTCAACAAGGACCTGGGACCATCCATTTGGATGCGTTTCCCTCAATTGAACCGTCTCTCCCGCCACATAATGAACAAAGTCCTCAGGCGTGATCGAAACAGTCTCTTTGACTTCACTCGGTTTCAGAGCAAGGCCAAGGGCAAAACTAGGTTCAAATCTATTTTTCTTGAAGGTCCCTAGGTGCAAGCCATTTCGGGCGATTTTTACTTTGCGCAAATCTGGTAAACCAAGTGGAACCAAGTAGAGTTCGTCACCAAAGGTTTCGAGGACACCTTCTAGAGTGATCTTCAAATGTTTCTTAGCAAACTCCTGCCACCATTTCTTTTGCTCCGCAGATAATTGGTCCTTTTTGGAAGGGATTTTGGCAGGACGATTCTCTCCTAGATAACAGAACTTAGCAACAAATTGTCCCTCCCCTTTAAAGAGATGAGGATACATGCGCGCCGTTTCTGGATGGTCAATGCCTTCTGCCATACCATTGATCTTCTCGATCGTTTCCAGTTCTAGATCAAAATTATCTAAGAGCCAGGATACGATCTCTTCATTTTCCTCAGGAGCCCAGGTACAGGTTGAATAAACCAAGGAACCACCTGGAACCAACATCTTGAGAGCATCCTCTAGAATTTCTCTTTGAAGAAGACTACACTCTCGAGGATAATCGATGGACCAATAGTCCATGGCATCTGGTTGCTTACGGAACATCCCCTCACCTGAACAAGGGGCGTCCAGTACAATCAGATCAAAAAAGCCTGAGAAAACTTTGGCCAGACGATCGGCAGACTCATTGGTCACCAGCACATTTCGCGCACCAAAGCGTTCTACATTCTCTACAAGAATTTTCGAACGACCCTTGTGGATTTCATTGGAGACCAAGAGTCCCTGATTGTCCAAATAAGACAAGAGCTGGGTGGTCTTTCCACCAGGAGCTGCGGCCAAGTCTAAGACCTTCATTCCTGGCTTAGGCTGGGCGACTTGGGCCACTATCTGAGCTGCTGGCTCTTGCGAATAGACCAAGCCCGTTGCGTGCTCGATGGATTTTCCTGAGACCTTTCCATAATGTCCCCAAGGGGTATTGGGAATCGGATCATCAAATGCTTTTTGAGTTTCTTTCAAAGGATTAGTCCGAAAGGCCGATACTGCTTCTTGCTCAAAGGTCGCAAAAAAAGCAGCAGCATCCTCACCTAGAAGATGCTGGTATTTTTCTTTAAAACCATTGGGAAAATTCATTTAACTTCTCCCTTTCTTAA
Organism: Streptococcus sp. HMSC065E03; assembly: GCF_001815045.1. NCBI lineage: Bacteria > Bacillati > Bacillota > Bacilli > Lactobacillales > Streptococcaceae > Streptococcus > Streptococcus sp. HMSC065E03. Next base: position 320,284 of record NZ_KV818853.1, read on the forward strand.
GATAGGTTTGAATTTCTGTTAACTTCACTTTTGGAACCATCATAATGGGTTCCACTGACTGGTAATTAGGTTTATCTCCATTTAGATTTAAAACGGTATAGCCCAACTGTTCCCCCATGATCGCAGCTGCGGCATAATCCCAGGGCCAGATATAGCTAAAATAGGCTAGAATGCCACCTGAGAGAATTTTTGAAAAACTAATACCGGCACTTCCGTAGACCCGAATGCCCAGGGAATCTATACCAAGATCGGCCATGCCCCAGTCATTTTTCTCAAGCATGCCGACATTTGAAGCAATCAAAAAGTTTTCCAGAGGTTGGTCCACAAAGGGCGTCAGTTCAACCTCATTGCGATAAACAGGGAATTCTCCACCCCCGTAAAAAAGGTGATCCCTCATCACATCGTAGATCAGGCCAAACTGACCAATTCCGTCTTCAAAATAGGCCACCATCACCGCAAAATCTTCCTTTTGGGTCACAAAATTATTGGTCCCATCAATAGGATCAATCACCCAAACGGATCCTTCTGAAATCGGTGAGCGAAGGCCATCTTCCTCCGCAAAAATCCGATCTTCTGGGTAGCGATGTGTGATTTTTTCAACCAAATCCTTTTGAACCTGTTGGTCCATCTGGGTGACTAAATCTGTCGGCCCAGTCTTTTTTGAGATCATCAAGTCATCATGGAGATGAAGACGCAAGTAGTCTCCAGCCTCTAAAACGATTTGTTTGGCAAACTCTAATTTATTCTTCAAGAGAAAACCATCCTTCCTCTTTTTGCTTTGCAGCCTGGGTCGCACGATAGAGAGAATAACCGCTCACTTCTTCAAACTCCCGTCCGAGACGCTTTTCTTCTCCGATACTAGGCACGACCTTCTTAAAAGCGCGGTAGGCTTCCATGTATTCTTTGGCCTCTACCTTACTTTCATAGGCTTCTTCAACTTTATTGAAAAAAGAAAGCACTGAAGCAAGCTCTTCAGTGCTCCACGATAAGTCCAGTGGGTAACTATAATTTTTTTGCATTCGACATACTTCTTAGTTTATTTCTGCTCTTAGAGTGGCAGAGCGTAACTCTTGTTTGCGATAACTCCGTGGCAAGAAGGCCCGAATTTCATCTTCGTTAAAGCCAATCTGCATGCGTTTGTTATCTAAAATAATCGGTCTCCGCAAGAGACTAGGATTTTCCTCAATCAGATGGATCAAGGCCGAGATGGATAAATCTTCAACATCAACATCCAATTTTTGAAAAATTTTTGAACGAGTTGAAATAATGTCGTCTGTTCCGTTTTCGGTCAAGGCCAATATACTTGTCAACTCCTGTTTGCTCAAAGGACTTGTCATAATATTGTGTTCTTTAAATGGAACATCGTGCTTTTTTAACCAAGCCCGAGCTTTTCGACATGATGTACAACTCGGTGATAAAAATAATGTAATCATGTGGTTCACTTCTTTTTCTATATATAACTATCTGACTCTATTATACAAAAAAAATAGGTGCTTGAAAAGCGCTTTTTTGATTTCTCGACGATTTTTCTGAATTTCAGTGGAAAAAAGAAATCCCTTTCATTTTTCCCAAGAAGAGGCTCGAAAAAAGAGAGTGGGACAGAAATCGGTAATTCGTTAGAATTCGATTTCATCGTCCCACATCCGCACAGTTGAGTAGGGCTGTAAAAGCTGATGAAATGAGCGTAGTAGAGCCCACTCAACCACTGCGTCTTGCTCGACATCCAAAAACAATTGAGAGGCTAGGACTTTTGTCCCAGCCCCTTTGTCCAGTTTCGTGAAACTGCTTCATCTTCTTCTAGTTGCGCCACTAGTTGATCGATCCCATCGAATTTGACCATTTCTCGAATCTTATCTAACCAATGAATGGTCAGGGTATGACCGTAGATATCTCCTGTAAAATCAAAGAGATTGACTTCGAAACGAAGCTCTTTTCCATCAAAGGTGACATTTTTCCCAACAGAAGCCATCCCACGGTAGGTCTGCCCTTTAAAATCGACATCAACTACATAAACCCCATCTGATGGTAAATAGGTCCGGTCAATCGGCGCTAAATTGGCAGTAGGATAGCCAATGGTGCGGCCACGCGCATCCCCATGCACAACGATTCCTCGACTGGATAAAGGGTGACCAAGTAGACGGGCAGCTTCTTGGACGCGTCCTTCTAGGATAGCTTGACGAATGCGGGTCGAACTAATCTTTTCACCCTGATCCAATACAGGAGAAATGACTTCCACTTGACCATCAAAATAAGCAGCTAAGTCAGAGGCCGTTTTCTTATCAGAGCCAAAACTATAATCAAATCCAGCAATTAAAACTCGGGCCCTCAAGGCTTTGACAAATTGATCAACAAATTCTTTGGCGGTTTTAGAAGCAAAATCGGTCGTAAAATCAATGAGGAAGAGCTCATCCACTCCTAGTTCGTTTAATTTTTGGAACCGATCCTCAGGACTCTGCAAATGAAGCAGTAATTCTGGTTGGTAGCGAACAAAGGCTAACTTAGGAGATTCAGGGAAGGTTAACAAAGCGACCTTCAAGCCTTTTTCATCCGCTATCTGACGCGCCTTTTTAAAGAGTTCTTGATGCCCCAGATGCAGGCCATCAAAGTAGCCCAGAACCAAAACTGTCTCATTCTCCAAATGGATCTGGTTAGCAGTAGTAATCGTACGAATATTCATGAATTTATTGTAACACACTTTCTGTGAGAAAGACTTTTCGAGGTTTGTAAAGTTCTTCTCTTTTTTCTAAAATGGCTACCAATTTTCCTTGGTAAAAAGCAGCTAACTCTTTGGAGTCACTCTCAACTGGAATAAAGCGTCCTACTTGGACTTCGCCAACCTCTTCTGCTGTCAGCTCCACTTTTTCTAGATCTCCTGTCCCAATTTCAAGAGGATGAAGGAAGCTCAAATCTCCTTTCGCTACTTTTTCAGCAAGCTCTTCCAGGGTCAGGGCATCATCCAGTGACAAACCTGCAGCACTGGTTCGTGTTAAGTGGGACATGTGGGCGGCGTAACCCAACTTTTGACCCAAATCCACCGACAAGGTCCGGATATAAGTCCCCTTGCTGCATTTAACCCGGAAGCGAAAACGGGCTAGTCCTGCCTCATAGCCGATCTCACTGGTGCGCGTAAAGTCATAAATGGTTACCTGCCGGACAGGCCGTTCCACTTCTTCACCTGCACGCGCATATTCATAGAGCTTACGCCCATTGACCTTGACCGCTGAATACATGGGGGGTACCTGCTCGATCTCTCCCACCATCTGGGCAATCATGTGGTCTACCTCTGCTGCATCTAAAGGTGCTTCCACTGGAGTACGCTCAACGATTTCCCCACTGGCATCTTCCGTCGTGGTAGAAAATCCCAAAGTGATTTCTCCCTCGTAGATTTTACCCTCATCTTGCATAAATTCGACCATACGGGTCGCTTTTCCTACGGCAATCGGAAGCACCCCGACCACATCCGGATCCAAAGTTCCTCCATGGCCAATCTTCTTGGTGCCTAAGATTTTCCGCAGTTTAAAGACCACATCATGCGAAGTCATGCCTGCTTCTTTTCTTACATTGATAATTCCGTCCATTTGAATTGCTCTTTCTAACTCATGTGTGACCATCCGGGTCACCGACCTCTTATTATACCACGAAACGAGACTTCTTGTCCCTCTTTCCCCCCTTCCCATGAGCTCCTAAAAAATCCCGTAGCAGATTTCAGACTTTTTAAAATGGGTTTGATACAATAGAAAGCGAAAGAAGGTGTAACATATGTTAATGTATGATGTTATTGTGATTGGATTTGGTAAAGCTGGTAAAACACTTGCAGCGAAATTATCAAGCCAAGGAAAAAAAGTTGCTCTAATTGAAAAGAGCAAATCTATGTACGGTGGTACTTGTATCAATATCGCTTGTATTCCAACCAAGACCTTGATTGTTGCAGCAGAAAAAGGCTTGGATTTTGAGCAAGCCATGAATGAGAAAAATGCAGTCACTACTCGTCTCAATGGCAAGAACTACGCAACCATTGCTGGAACTGGTGTAGACATTATCGACGCGACGGCTCGTTTCGTTTCTAACAAAGTCATCGAAATTCAAGCTGGAGATGAAAAGGAAGAATTGACAGCTGAAACCATTATTATTAATACTGGTGCTGTGCCAAATGTCCTTCCGATTCCAGGTTTGGCTGAAAGTAAATTTGCCGTGGATTCAACCGGCATTCAACGTTTGGAAAACCTACCTAAACGCTTGGGTGTCCTTGGTGGTGGACCAATCGGATTGGAATTTGCTCATCTCTATAATACCTTGGGCAGCCAAGTAACGGTATTGGATGCTTCTGAAACATTCTTGCCACGGATCGAGCCAAGTATTGCAGCTCTTGCAAAAGGCTACCTTGAAGAAGACGGTATTCAATTCTTGCAAGGCATTCATACCCAAGAAATCAAAGATGGCCAAAACAGCTTAACGGTTGTCACAGATAAGGGAGACTTTGAGTTCGATATCCTTCTCTACGCAACAGGTCGTAAGCCAAACACAGCTGGACTTGGTCTTGAAAACACAGACATCCAAGTCACTGATCGTGGAGCGATCCAAGTCAACCGTTATTTGGAAACCAGCGTCCCTGGTGTCTTTGCAGTTGGAGATGTCAATGGTGGCCCTCAATTCACCTACATGTCACTCGATGACTTCCGCATTGTCTTCAACTACCTCACAGGCGATGGTAGCTACAATCTCGAAACTCGTAGAAATTATGCGACAACACTCTTTATTGCTCCTCCACTTGCCCAAGTCGGCTTGACCGAGCAAGAAGCACGTGACAAAGAACTTCCAGTTGCTGTTAAAGAATTGCCAGTTGCTGCTATGCCACGCGGACACGTCAATGCAGACCTTCGAGGTGCCTTCAAAGCCGTGGTTAACCCAGAAACCAAAGAAATTCTTGGAGTGACGCTCTTTGGAGAAGCTGCAGGCGAAATCATCAACCTGATTACCATGGCGATGGACAACAAGATCCCTTATACTTACATCGCAAAACAAATCTTTACCCACCCAACCATGGCAGAAAACCTAAACGATCTCTTTGCGATTTAAATAAAAACGCTGGAAATTTTTCCAGCGTTTTTTAGTTTAAGAATCCACAGACAGCCTCTTGAAATGCTTTATTTTCTTCATAAAGAGCATGCCCAGAATGCTTAAGAATGAGGAGTTGACAATCCGAAATCGCTTTTGCCAGTTCCTTGGATCCGTCCACACCAATCACATCATCTTCAAGCGCACCAAGGACAAAGGTTGGACACTGAATTTCCTTTAAGACCTCACGGCTATTATGTTCCAGGCAAGACTGAGACTGAATGGCTATTCTATTTTCATCTTTGATTCGCCCCAAGCGACCCATAATATTATAAAGCAACCGCCACTTTTGATAGCTCTTTTGCGTATAGGAATGCTTTGCAATATCCAGCATGAGATGCTTAAAATTTCCAGATTGACTAAGTTTTTGCCAATGCTCAATTCGTTCTCTAGGAAGTTGACTAGGTTTTGCAGTGGTCACAGCTAAAATGATCTTTTGTACCTTTTCAGGGAAATCCGCCACCAACCATTGGGCAATCATTCCACCTTGTGAAATCCCCATAACATAAGCGGTATCTAGGTTTAGTGTCTCCATTGCTTCTGCTACATCTGCTGCCATATCCCGCGTCGTATAGCCCTGTCTCAACTCATTGATTCGAGAAAAAACATAGATCTTATATCGCTTAGCAAGTAGACGATACGAGAGAGAAAAGAGCTGTGCCTTTCCTTTAACGGTCTGTAACCCATCCCCCAAGCCTGGTATAATTACTAGAGCGTCCTTTCCTTTTCCAAATGTCACATAGTCCATGGTTTTCCCATTCATGGACAAGGTAGCGTTCTTAGCTGAATACAAAGATTATTCTCCTTTCAGAGCATCAAACTTAGCTTTCATGGTTGGATTTTTCCGAGTCAATTTTTTAACGGAAACATCATCCAACTTGTTGTTAGCGAGGCGAAGTTGGTTTTCTGATGTGGTGAGGAATTTCTTGACTTCTTCCATCCGCTTGATGGCTTTGTCGATTTCATCGATAGCCTTGCCAAAGTTGACAGAAGCCGAATTGTAGTTCTTAGCAAAGGCTACTTTAAAGGCATCTAGGTCCTCTTCAAAGTGGGTAATATCAATATTTTGTTCACGGACAAGCGCCAATTCCTGCTTGTATTTAAGGGAATTAAGGGCCGCATTACGCAGGAGCCCAATGATCTGGATAAAGAACTGAGGACGGACGACATACATCTTCTCATACTCGTGGCTGACATCGACAATCCCTGTGTTAAAGTAGTCGTTATCTGCTTCAAGCATGGTCACTAAAACCGCATACTCACAGTTCTTTTCTCGACGGTCCTTGTCCAATTCCTTGTAGAAATCGGCATTCTTATGCTTCTTCTCTGTCCCGTCGGCTTCATTCTTCATCTCAAACATGATGGAGATAATCTCCACCCCATTTTCATCGCACTCGCGGAAGATAAAGTCGCCTTTAGACCCACGCGCAGAGACCTTGTTGTCCTTTTCAAAATAGGCATTTGGAAAGGCAAAACTGCGAACCTTGTTGAATTCACTTTCCGCATACTGCTCCAGACTTTCCCCGATGGCCTTGGTTGATTGTTGGGCCTTAAAATTCTTGTAGAACTCGACCTGTTCATTGGCCGCCTTTAGCTGAGCCTCATAGTTTTGCTTAACAGAAGTCAGAGAAAGCTCGTTTTCTTTTTCTTGTAATAGGAGCTGATTTTTGACCTGATCTCTTTCTTTCTCTAGATCAGACAGTGTTTTTTGCAGTTGATTCTCATGCTCCAAGCGCAAGGTGGCCAACTGATTTTCCAGTGCTTGCACTTCTTTTTCTTTCTCTAGCAGGCTTTGGCTAGCCGTTTGCTCCACCTCTTTTTTGGCCAATTCTTTTTCGGTATCAAACTGTTGAATCTGGTTCTGTAACTGGGCAATTTCTTGGTCCTTCTTTGCTAACTTCTCTTGCTGTTCATTAAGGGCCTTTTGCTCAGCTAAAGCCAACTCTTGCCGAATCCGCTCATGAATTTCCTTGTCAAACTCAGCTGTCCGTACCTGTGACAAGAGTTCGCTGTATTGACTTTCGTTGACTGTAAAGACTTCCCCACAGTTGGGGCACTTGATTTCGTTCATAGCATGCCTCTTTCTCTATTCTTAGTATATTATATCATGCCACCTGTAAAATCAAAACCAGCAAGCTAAGCTTACTGGTTTCAGTTTATTTCTTTTCAATCGGAGCAACACTGGCCAAGAGTTTTTTGAGCCCCACTTCTGGGAAGTTGATCTTGAGTTCTTGGGTACTACCACTACCAGATACTTCAAGCACGGTTCCTTCACCCCACTTCTTGTGAATGGCAATGTCGCCAATGGACCAAGCGACGCTCTCTTTGGCGCTAGAACGGTTGCTATTGCCAAAGGGGAGGCTTGATGACGTGAGAGTACTTGGAGCTGCTTGTCTCTTGCGCTCTTGAAGGGCTTGTGACAGGCTCATCCCTTTTCCAAAGGTCGTTCCGCCTCCATTGCTATAAGAAGCCTTAAAGCTAGTGTTGGCTGGACGAGCTAATCCTTGGTAGGACAATAAATCCGAGCTAATTTCATTGATGAAACGCGTTGGCCTGTTGTAGCTAGTCCGTCCAAAGAGCAAACGTGAGTTGGCATTGGTCAAGAAGAGAACCTTCTCTGCCCGTGTAATACCTACATAAGCCAGACGACGTTCTTCTTCTAACTCATCTGGATCCTCAGCCGCACGACTAAGAGGAAAGACATTTTCTTCCATCCCAATCAAGAAGACGACTGGAAACTCCAATCCTTTAGCCGCGTGAAGGGTCATCAAGGTGACTTCTGAAGTTTCTTGCGCCCCATCATCTGTATCAGCAATCAAAGCCAAATCGTTCAAGAAACGACTCAAGGTTTCCACACCTGATTCGTCTTCGACGGTCTCTCCATTTTCATCAAAATTCTTGGTAACAGACAAGAACTCTTGGATATTCTCGATGCGAGCCTGACTTTCCAAATTTCCCTGATTGGTTAGGGCCGTCATATAGCCCGTCTTGTCAAGGACTTCTTCGACCAACTCTGTAATGGTCAGCTGGTCCAATCTTTCTCTCAAATCAAGAATGAGATTGGCAAAGTCCCAGATGGATTGAGCTGCCTTTCCTTTAATGCCTGAGAGCATGATATTGGCTGAAGCATCCAGGAGTGAAGACTCTTGCAGTTGGGCAAAGTCACGAATCTTATCCACTGTACCTGGCCCGATTCCCCTCTTGGGTTCATTGATAATGCGCTCAAAACTGATATTGTCACTGAGGTTGGCAATCAAGTTCAGATAAGCAATGACATCCCGAATTTCCTTCCGGCTGTAGAACTTGGTGCCCCCTACCATGGTGTAAGGAATGTTGGACTTGAGTAGCGCTTCTTCAATGGTCCGTGATTGGGCATTGGTCCGGTAGAGAACTGCAAAATCACGGTGTTTGTAGCCAGCTTCGCGACTAAGCTCTTCAATCGTTTTAGCAACAAAGACAGCTTCATCCTGCTCATCATTAGCCCGATAATAGACAATTTCTTCCCCGTCTTCATTTTGTGTCCAGAGATTCTTCGGACGGCGGTGGCGATTGTTTTTGATGACATCATTGGCTGCTTGCAAAATCGTCTTAGTCGAGCGGTAATTCTCTTCTAGGAGGACGACCTTAGCTTCCTTATAATCCTTCTCAAAGTCCAGGATATTCTGCATATCTGCTCCCCGCCAGCCATAAATAGACTGGTCCGCATCCCCAACGACACAGATATTTTTAAAACGTGAAGCCAAGAGTTTGACCAACTGGTATTGGGCATGGTTGGTATCTTGATACTCGTCTACGTGGATGTATTGGAACTTCTGCTGGTAATAGGTCAGCACATCTGGATGCTGATCAAAAAGACGTAAGGTCAGCATGATCAAATCATCAAAGTCTACCGCTTCTGACTGCCGGAGTTCCTTTTGGTAAGCCTCATAACACTTGGCGACGATCTGAGTATACATATCTCCCGCTTGTGCAGCATAGGCCACTTCATCGATCAGGTCATTTTTAGCATTGGAAATAGTCCCCAAGATGGTCCGTTCATTCCATTTCTTAGGATCCAAATTTAAGGACTTCAAGATCCGCTTCATCAAGGTCCGTTGCTCACCTGGATCGACAATGGTAAAGTTACGATTGTAGCCAATGTGATCCGCATCTCGGCGAAGGATGCGCACACACATGGAGTGGAAGGTGGCAATCAAGCAATCTTGGGTGGCTGGATTCAATTGATAAGCCCGCTCCTTCATCTCCCGAGCGGCTTTATTGGTAAAGGTAATGGCCAAAATATTCCAAGGATTGACCATTTTTTCATCGATCAAGTAAGCGATGCGGTGGGTCAAGACACGTGTCTTACCAGAACCAGCCCCCGCCATGATCAAGAGGGGACCTTCTGTCGTTTGGACCGCCTCTGCTTGGCGATCATTCATACCATTCAATAAAGGATTCATCTCATACTCCTCATTCATTCAATCGTTCTATTATACCACAAAAACCTGCCTAGCTTCTTTTAAAAAAGGACTCATTTGAATTTCCCTTCCAAAAACGATATAATAGTAGCTTAAAGAAAACAGGATTTCATCCGAGGTCTAGGAGGATATTTTGGATAAACCATACAGTAACTTAAAACTGGCCGAACGTGGCGCTATCATTAGTATTCTAGCCTATTTATTGCTCTCTTCAGTAAAATTGGCTACCGGCCATCTACTTCATTCATCCAGTTTGGTAGCCGATGGATTTAACAACTTATCTGATATCATCAGCAATGCTGCCCTGCTCATCGGGATTCGTCTCGCTCGCCAACCTGCTGACCGCGATCACAAATTTGGTCACTGGAAAATTGAGGATCTAGCAAGCCTAGTCACCTCCATCATTATGTTTTATGTTGGTTTTGATGTCTTACGCGATACCCTCCAAAAGATCTTCAGCAATGAAACAGTTAGCATTGATCCACTCGGTGCTGGTGTCGGAGTGGTTTCAGCCCTTGTCATGCTAGGCGTTTATTTCTACAATCTTCGCTTAGCAAAACGGGCCAAATCAAAAGCCTTAAAAGCTGCCGCAAAAGACAATCTTTCAGACGTCGTCACTTCTCTTGGAACGTCGATCGCGATCGCTGCTAGTGCTTTTAACTATCCAATTGTCGATAAAATCGTAGCCATCATCATCACCTTCTTTATCCTCAAAACAGCCTACGATATTTTTATGGAATCTTCCTTTAGTCTTTCAGATGGCTTTGACGATAGTCTCCTCGAAGATTACGAAAAAGCTATTTTAAAACTCCCTAAGATTGCGCGTGTGAAATACCAACGCGGACGGACCTACGGAAGCAATATCTATCTGGACGTTGTCTTGGAGATGAATCCCGATCTTTCCGTCTATGAAAGCCATGCGATCACAGAAGAAGTCGAGAATCTCCTAAAAGAAGAATTTGGAGTCTTTGACATTGACGTCCATGTGGAACCTAGCTCAATTCCTGAAGATGAGCTGATCGAAAACGTTGAAAAGAAACTCTTAACCTATGAAAAACGCCTCTATGCTAAGCAAGAGTTTGATACATTGCTAGCGGATAATTATACCTTGATTGACGATACCGGTCACGAACACAACAAGGCAGAATTATTAGAGGCTCTCGCAAGCGACCAAGTTCAATTGCAAAACTTTGAACTGGAATCCATCAGCCAAAAAACCAAACTCATACGCTATGAACTAGATGGTCAAATCCATACCAGTCTCTGGCGTCGCCATGAAACGTGGCAAAAGATTTTCCATCAAATTACTAATAAAACCGACTAAAAGAGGCTGGGACAAAAGTCCTAGCCTCT
>NZ_KV818853.1:331311-484817 GCF_001815045.1 Streptococcus sp. HMSC065E03
ACGAATTACCGATTTCTGTCCCACTCTCTTTATTACTTGATATCGTCTGTTGCTACATCCGTTCCGAACCACTTCTTAGAGATCTTTTGGAACTGGCCCTTTTGATAAAGTTTTACGAATGCTTCATCAATTTTTTTCTTCAAAGTTTTATCCGCCTTGCGCACCCCTACCGCAAAGGATTCTGTCTCAAAACCGACAGGAAAGACATTGTAGTCTTTTAAAATTCCTTCCGTTTGCAGATAATAGTTGGCATAGACACGGTCGATTAAGAGGCCATCGATCCGATCATTCTGAAGATCGATCAGCGCCTCGTTGAAACTCTGGTATTGGGTAGCCTTTTGATTTTTAACCTTATTTTTTAAGATTTTAGGATTGGCTTCAAAATCCATATAGCCAGACGATCCGGTCTGGGCACCTAATCGTTTCTCTTTCATCCCATCGACTGATTGGATCCCAGAGGCTTTCTTAGTGACCAAGACTTGTTCATTTTTCATATAGGGCTTGGTAAAAGCAACACTTTCCCGACGTTCATCTGTTGCCGAATAGCCATTCCAGATGGCATCAATGGTCCCATTTTTCAGTTCCGTTTCTTTCATATCCCAATCAATGGGTTGCCAGTTGACATGAATCCCATAAGATTCAAAGACTTGATTGGCCAAATCAATGTCAAAACCAGCGTAGCTCCCATCTTTTTGCTCAAAGCCCATGGGAACGAAAGTATTATCAAAACCAATCGTGATGGACTGCTCTTTTTGGTATTTTTGCCAGTTGTCCACTTTAGGATCACTGACTGTCTGTCCACAGGCAGTCAGAAGAGCGAGACTAAGGACACCTATCAGCCATGGTATTACTCGTTTCATAGTCTCCTCCTATTTAGGCTCAACCTTGAGAAGAACATCCGCAATTGCTTCTGCAAACGGAATATCATGGGTAACAACGATCTGAGTCACCCCCAGTTCACGGTTTTGCAAGATTAACTTCTCAACTTCTAATCGCAATTCTGGATCCAAGGCCGAAGTCGGCTCATCATAGCCAATAATTTCTGGATCGATCATCATAGCACGAGCCAATGCCACCCGTTGCTTCTGACCACCAGATAGAGAGAAGGGATAAGCATCCGCATGTTGTTCGAGTCCTAGACGCTCCAGTAAGCTCATGGCTTTTTTACTCGCTTCTTCCTTAGTCACATTCATGGTCTTAACAGGAGACAAGATAAGGTTTTCCAAGACCGATAAATGTGGAAACAATTGAAAATCTTGAAAGACAAAACCGAGAAGATTTCGTTTTTCTAAGGCATCCAGAGGCAAGTTTTCACCATTGTAAATGATCTGACCAGAATCAATGGTTTCAAGACCAGCTAGCATGCGAAGCAAGGTGGTTTTTCCTCCCCCAGAAGGACCAACAATGGCGACGATTTGTTTTTCAGGAACGAGAAGATTGAAATCTGATAAGATCTGCTTATCCCCAAACCGTTTCGAAATTTGTTTTAATTCTAACATATGCTTCTCCTCCTATTTATAATATGAAAAGTTCTTTTCAACTCGCTTAGCAATGATGGTCACGATCCCAATGAGGATTAAATAAATAGCTCCCGCCAAAAACATAGGCGCTAGACTGGCATCACGATTGGCTGCCGTCCGACTAGCCAGGATCAAATCACTAATTCCCAGAGCATAGACCAAGGAGGTGTCTTTAATCAAGGACATGACTTCATTGAAGACACTTGGAAGAACGATCTTCACCACCTGAGGCAAAATGATATAGCGAATTGTTTGCCATGAACTCAATTTCAAGACCTTGGCCGCCTCATACTGACCTGTCGGAATGGCGACAATTCCTCCACGGAAGATTTCCGCAAAATAGGCTGCATAATTGAGAGTGAAGGCTGTGATAGCTGCAGGCAAGCGATCAATCCGAATCCCAATACTTGGAAGGACGTAATAAATAAAGATCAACTGAAGCAAAAGAGGAGTTCCTCGCATGATCCAGATATAAATCGTTAGGAGTCCATGCAGGATCTTTGAGCGCAACTGAAGCAAAAAAGCAACAACGATTCCTAGCGGAATCGATAAAATCAATACGAAAGCAAACACTTGCAAGGTGAGGCTTGCTCCCTTTAACAAACTTGGTAAAATTTCCAAAGCATACTGCATAGCATTCTCCTCCTAAAAAATTATTTAATGAACATCTTACCACAAAAATGGAAAAAAACTAGTTCATTTTGATATTTATAAAAAAAATAGCCTTTCGGCTATTCTTCTACTTTTATAAATCCAAATTTATTGAGAGGATAGAGACGCAGATTCACGACTCCTTCGATCTGATTTTTATGGATATAACCAAACTCACGGCTATCTTCTGTATCCCCACGGTTATCATTTAAGACTAGATAAGTATCCGATGGTACACGACCAGCCTTGGTCCCTTTTAACTCTGATAAAAAGAAATCATCCGTATAATACCCATTACTCGTTGGAGCAGCTAGGTGTTTATTCAGCATTTTATTCAGGTAAGGTTCTGGTGTTGCCTGTCCATTCAAATAGAGGACGTCATCTACGTAGCTGACTTCGTCGTTTTCTTTGGCAATGACACGTCCAAGGTATTCTTTTCCACCGACCTTATATAAGACCAAATCACTGCGATCTACCTGAGCGTTTCTAGTTGCTACCACAAGATCTCCAGTTTTCACAGAAGCATTGGCCATTTTATCATTGATACTAAATGGATGAAATACAAAGATTCGAAGCAAAATCAGTGCCAAAACCAGTACACCGACAATTATGACATTTCTAATTAAATCTCTCCTTGGCATGTATGTCTCCCTTCCTTTTTATTTATTATACCATGTTTTTGATCTTTAAAAAAGAGAAAGTAAGCATTAGTGAGAATTCTTATCAACACACACCAGAAGAAAAAGAAAAACCTCGCGGTCAATCCTTTCGGACCAACCAGCAAGGCTTTTAGATATAATTGTCTATTAACGTACTGTACGGATACGCATTGTGTTTGTACGAACAGCTTCTCCAACTGGTACACCAGCAACGATAACGATATCATCACCAGATTTAACAAGACCAGCTTCAACTGCTTTACGTTCAGCAATTTCGAACATATCATCAGTTGATGAAGGAGCATCTGTCAACATTGGGATAACACCCCAGTTCAACATCAATCCACGTTCTGTCAATTCGTCAAATGTCAATGCCAAGATATCAGCATCTGGACGGTATTTAGAGATCAAACGTGCAGTGTGACCTGTCTTAGTCAAGGTTACAACCAATTTGATATCCATTGAGTTTGTAGCATCTTTAACAGCTGAAGCCATAACTTCTGTCTTAGAGTTACGTTCGAATGAAGCTGGGTTCAAACGACCATATTCTTTCAAAAGTGTTTGAGCGTTCATGTCGATTTTCGCCATTGTAGCTACAGATTCAAGTGGGTATTTACCGTTTGCAGACTCACCTGAAAGCATTGTAGCATCAGTACCATCGATAACAGCGTTGAAGACGTCAGATACTTCAGAACGTGTAGCACGTGGTTTTTCAGTCATTGTTTCAAGCATGTTTGTTGCAGTGATAACAACTTTACCAGCAGCATTTACTTTAGAAGTAATCATTTTTTGGTAAACTGGAACCATTTCGAATGGTACTTCGATACCCATGTCACCACGAGCGATCATGATACCATCAGTAACTTCGATGATTTCATCCAAGTTTTCGATACCTTGTTGGTTTTCGATTTTCGCAAACAATTGAACGTGGCTGTTACCAGTTTCTTCACAGATAGCACGAACTTCTTGAACGTCTTTTGCAGTACGTACGAATGAGATCGCGATGAAGTTGATACCTTGTTCCAAACCGAAACGGATATCGTCGTTATCACGTTCAGCAAGTGCTGGGAAAGGAATCTTAGTGTTAGGGATGTTTACACCTTTTTGTTTAGCGATGATACCATCGTTTTCAACTTCAACAACAAATTCACGTTTTGCAGCGTCTTTTTCTACAACGCGAAGACCCAATTTACCATCATCAACCAATACTTGGTGTCCAACTTCAACGTCATCAAAGATGTCAAGCGCACCAGCAACGTTCAAAGCAATCACTTCACGAGTTGATTTAATACCTTGTTTTGTAGCAACGCGGATACGTTCACCAGTCTTGTATGAATATTCTTTAGCTTCGCCTTCGAACAATTCAGTACGGATTTCAGGACCTTTTGTATCAAGAAGGTAACCAACTTTTTTACCAGCGATTTCTTCTGCACGTTTAACAGTCGCCATACGTTCACCTTGTTCTTGGTGGTCACCGTGTGAGAAGTTGAAACGGAAAGTGTTCGCACCAGCTTCGATCAATTTAGCAATGTTTTGTGCTGAAGCTTCAACGTCAAGTTTTTCAGCCCAGTATCCATCTTCACCGAATTTTTTACCGCCACGGATTTCTACCGCAGGACCTAAAGTTGCAACGATTTTTACACGTTTGTTCATGATATATATGACTCCTTTTTAAATATATCTGTCTTTTTAAGACAAGGTTAACGAATTTATGAAATAAAATTAGATTGAAGACAAGCTACGGTTCAACTCGGCAAGACCAAGATCAGCTTTATGTGGATTGTTTACCACAATCTTACCATCTTCTGTCAAGCTAAAGAGGGCTCCTTCTTCTGCTTTACCAAGGATTGGGTTTTCCACCATTTTTTCATTACGGATACCAACGGCTACACCACCGATTCCTTGTTTCAACAATTTAACTGCATGTGCTCCCATACGTGAAGCAAGAACACGGTCACGCGCAGTAGGTGAACCACCACGTTGGATGTGGCCAAGCTCAGTCACACGAAGGTCACTTTCATCACCAGCTTCTTTCAACGCTTTACCAAATTCATCTGCAGACATCACGCCTTCAGCCAAGATGATGATGTTGTGGGTACGACCTTTTGCGTAACCTTCTTTGATGCTCTCAACAACATCTTCGATCTTGAATCCTTCTTCAGGGATGATGATTTCATCTGCACCAGATGCAATCCCTGCCCAAAGAGCGATATCTCCAGCGTTACGTCCCATAACTTCAATTACGAAAGTACGGTGGTGACTAGATGAAGTATCACGGATCTTATCGATCGCGTCCATTGCAGTTGTGACTGCCGTATCAAAACCAATTGTAAAGTCAGTTCCGACGATATCGTTGTCGATCGTACCAGGAAGACCAACAGCTGGGAATCCAAGCTCAGTCAAGCGCATCGCACCATGGTAAGAACCATCTCCACCAATAACGACAACACCTTCGATCCCGTGTTTCTTCAATTGCTCGATCCCTTTTAATTGACCTTCGCGTTGAGCGAATTCAGGGTAACGAGCTGAATGAAGGAAGGTACCACCACGGGAGATAATATCTCCAACAGATGAGGCGTCAAGAGGCTGAATTTTACCAGCAACCATTCCCGCATATCCATCATAGATACCGAAAACTTCCATTCCTTCTGAAATTGCTTGACGAACAACTGCACGGATGGCAGCGTTCATACCAGGGGCATCTCCACCACTAGTTAAAACAGCAATACGTTTCATTTCGTTGTTTGCTCCTTTTTTTCTTTTACATTCTACGTAATTATAACACAAAGAAGACTAAAATTCTCGTATTTTTCGCAGTTTTTACCGATAAATCGTTTTCATAACGAGATTCTTTAATTCATCTTCCAATTCTTTGTTTTTCTGGACTGTATAGCCCTTCAATTGTAGAGTTTTTTTCTCGTCTTCATAGCGTAATATCACAGGATATGGGCCCGGATATTTTTTCAAGATAGAAAGAATTGTTTTATCCTGACGATGATCGAGCAACTGGATCCAGAACTTTTCATTGGTCGCTAGTTGTGCCTCTGCTAGAATCATCTGCAAGCGCCCATCACGCTCTTGTATCTTCCCTGTCAAGTAATAAAAGCCACCTTCTTTTATCAAGGAGGAAAATCGATTGTAGGTTTCAGGGAAAAGGGTCACATCCAATTTTTTCTTGGTATCACTGACTTGTAAGAAAGCCATGAGATCACCTGACTTGGTTCGAATGGTTCGAATGCTTTGTACCTCAATGAGAATGCGTACCTGCTCTCCTTGTATGATTTGAGAAATTGGTTGGATCTCGTAGGGACTCGTTTGCCCAATCGCAACCAATGGGTGAGTACTGAGCCCGACACCAATAATGGCCTCTTCCTTCTCATATTTTTCAGCTTGGCTAAAGTCTTCTGCTTCTGTCCAGGAATAGTTAGAATCTGCAAATAAACTACCTAGCTCATCGGCAAAGACAAACAAATTCGGCAAATTGTGAAGCACCTTGCGCCTATTTTTTTCAAAAATATCAAACAATCCAAGCTCCACTAAAGGTGTTAACAGAGGTAATTTATGATACTGATTGGGGAGGCGTAAAATAAAATCTTCGACACTTTCAAAGGGACGATTATCAATGATCCAATACGCGAAATCTCTTGGGAGTCCCTTGATATTTTTCATTCCCAAGTAGATTTTTCGATCCTGGAACTTATCTCTGTAAGGGATGGTGTTGATGGATAATGGCGCGACTTTAAAATCAAACTGGAGAGCATCTGTCAGATAATCGCTGCTCGAATAATTGAGCATAACATCAAAGAAAACATCTGGATAATGGACCTTGAAATAGGCCATCTGAAAGGCCAAGGCAGAATAGGCGTAGGCATGGGAACGGTTAAACCCATAGCCTGCGAATTTTTCCATGATTGCAAAGACCTCTTTAGCTTTTTCTTCCGTATGCCCAAGTTTAAGAGCACCTGCGACAAAATCGTCTTCCATCTGATGCATTTCAGCTGCATTTTTTTTGCCCATAGCCCGACGTAAAATATCGGCTTTCCCTAGACTAAAGCCTGCAAAACGCTGGGCAACCTGCATGACCTGCTCTTGGTAGAGCATGATCCCATAAGTGGGCCTTAAGATTTCTTCAATAGCTGGATCTAAAATCTCAACTTTTTCTTGGCCGTGCTTTCTTTTGACGAAATTATCAATGTAATCACTAGCCCCTGGACGATTGAGAGAGGTGGTCGCTACCACTTCTTCGAAATGATTGGGTCTCACACGTCTCAAGAGGCGAATGGCTCCAGCCTGTTCAAATTGGAAAATCCCCTTGGTATCCCCAGCAGCAAACAAGGCCAAGGTTTCTGGATCTTCTAAATCAATGGCTTCAATCACGATCTCTTCTTGGTACTTTTCATAGACGGCTTCCTTCATTTTCTGAACAAAGGTTAAATTTCGCAGACCCAAAAAGTCCATCTTCAACAGACCATTGGCTTCAACCGCATGGGCATCATACTGGGTGACAAACATGTCTTCTCCATACTTGAGAGGAATGTGATCCGTCAAATCCTGGTCACTCATCACAACCCCAGCCGCATGGATAGAGGTCTGCCTTGGTTGGCCTTCTATTCTTTTGGCAATTTCAAAGCCACGCTCAAATTCTGCTCGGCTATGAATCACTTGTCGAAAAGCTAGATTCTGTTCATAAGCTGTCGTCAGTGTATCCCTAAAGCCAATCCGCTTGGTAATGGAGGTCAATTCGTACTCTGGTACCCCAAAACGTTTAAAGACATCTCGAATGGCTTGTTTGGCCCCAAAGGTTGAAAAGGTCACGATCTGAGCTGCATGGTAACTCCCGTAACGGTCTCGCACATAGCGGATAAATTCTGGACGATAGATATCAGGAATATCAATATCAATATCCGGCATGGTGTAGCGCTCCACATTTAAAAAGCGCTCAAAGAGGAGGTTCTTCTCCACAGGGTCAATCCCTGTAATTCCTAATGCATAGGCTACCAGTGAGCCTACAGCAGACCCACGTCCCATTCCCATATAATAGCCTTGACTCCGTCCGAAACGAAGAAGGTCCCAGACAATCAAGAAATAGTCATCAAAGCCCATTTGGTGAATAATGTCTAATTCATGCTCCAGACGTTCTTGATAGACCGGACTAGTCAAGTTCTTTCGAAGGAGACCCGCTTGAGCTAATTCTCTGAGTTCCTCAACAGCTGGTTTCTGAGGATTGAAGCGAGGCAATTTCAACTGGGTATCAATGTCATATTGAATCCCTTGAACAAGGTTTTCCAGATTTGTGATGGCTTGAGGAAATCGCTCTGCAAAATCATTCTTTAAATCCTGAGGAGTTTTTAGGACTGTTGTCTGATCAATTGGCCCTGTTTCCGTCAAGCTTTGATTGTCCTTGATGGCTGCCAGCATCTGCATGGCTTCCATATCTCCCGCCTCAAAAAATCGAACGGTATGAAGAGGGAGCACAGGGTGGCTAAACTCTTGAACCGGCGTATCCGCAAAAACTCCGATGAAGTAATCTAGACCAAACGGCAAGTCTCCACTAGCAAAAGGCGCTGGGACAATAACTGCTACTCCTTCTGTTAGGTGCTTCACATCCTCCCAATTGCTCTTCCCCATCATTTTGACGGTCGACATCTTCATCAGATTCTGGTAGCCCTTCGTTGACAGGGCCATCATCCGAAACGGAATTGTTTCATTGTCTACTTCTAGTCCAACTTCTAATCCGACCAAGGGGCTGAGATTGTGGGCCTGACAGGCTTCGATAAATTCATAAGCACCATACAAATTATCTACATCCATGATTCCCAATGCGTCATACCCCATGCTTTTAGCCACGTGGACATAGTCTTTTATGGTCACAAGGCTTTCCATAAAAGTATAGACTGATTTGGTATCTAGCTGTGCAATCACTTTGTCTCCTCCCTCACTTGTCTATTTTTGGGACTCTTTTTTGTACAAAAAAACACCACTGCTACACAATGATGTCTCAACAACGGAAGACATGGGATTCGAACCCACGCACGCTTTTACACGCCTACCGCGTTTCCAACACGGCCTCTTAAGCCTCTTGAGTAATCTTCCATGAATAAAAATATGGAGCCGGTGGGAGTTTCTAAAACTCAATTATATCGCTGTTTTTAGGTTTTAGGGTCTGTTTTAGGTACTGACTTCTAAAACTCCACAAGTTCATTGCTCACATTGTTAGTTTAGCATAGCTTCCAAGAAAGTTCAAGTTTTATTTTTTATCTCATACATAAAAGGAAGTTATTTAATAGGAAAAGATTTTTTTGATAGTTGTTGAGGTTATAACAGACATTCCTGAAATTTTCCATTATAACAGAAAAAACCCTCCATTTTGGAGGGTGAAAACTATGCTTTATTTTCTAGCGCTTGAACTCGTGAAACGATAGCAGCAAGCTCTTGTTTTGAAGCAAAAATGTTTTCTGCTTGATGGCCAGTGATGAATGAATCACCGCCATTTTTTAGTTTCTCATCTATCAGGGCATCAATTCCAAGTTCTAGATGCTTTTCCTTGATGTTGGTTGTCATCTGAGATTGAAGAGCGCTGTAGGTCACAAATGTTTGATACGATTGATCTGATGTCAAATAGTTTGTTAAGTCAACAACCTCTGGATGTGCTTGTGGTCTATTTTCCAGTGTTTCAATTCTCTTGATGATTTGGCTGTCGTTGTAAGGCTGAATTTGATGTGTGGCCATGTATGCAGCTATTTCTTCCTGAATGTTGACTTTATCAATTTCAACAATGTTGCTTATTTGATAATTTTCAATGGATTGAATTATATCAATTTTAGCACTCTTATCGCTAGGGAAGATGAAGCCATCACATTCAACCTCAACTTGATAGATGCCTGTAGGTAGAATTTTTTCAAGTTTGAACTGAATTTTAGAATTTTCTACAACAGTTTCAATTGTCTTCTTTCCTTTGGCATTTGCTATTTTGATCTTAGCGTTTTTTCCATCAAGAGAGCTGAATTTGTTGCCATCATAGTCTAATAATTCATATTCAAAGATGGATGAGGAGTCACCTTGCTTGATGACTTCCCCACCTTTTGTCTGTTTCAGATTAGTTGAATTTTTTCCGCTCATCTAAATCCTCTTATTCTACAAATCACAGAGATCTATTTAAAAGATCCAAAATCTGTGATGCGTTGCCCATTTTCAGATTGTCCTACTGCCACATATCTACGATTTCCAGAACCGCCAATGTATGTGATCCAAATATAGCCATCATTGTCAATCCATCCATCATAGTTGATTTCTTGACCTACACTATACACAGCTACAATCTCAGCTCCAAGACCGGCTTCAGCTCGTACATTTAGAGCAGATACTTCAACAGTGAATGTTCCTGTTTCTGGATTGAAGCCACTTGATTCAATTGTCAATGGTTCTGATGGTTCTGGCTGTTCGAATGCCACAGATGTGTCATCAGTTGGGAAATAGAACCATCCAACAATTCCATCAAAGTTGCGTGTATTGTATCGTGCAGGACCTCCAACATAGAGGGAATCAGCATTTCCATCAATGTTCTGTTCAATGGTTCTCATAGTGACTCCATCACTATCCTCAATCACAATTCCTGTGTGACCATAAGGATGGCCATACAGATAAGTTGTATCCATGACAAAGATGGCTCCTGCTCGTGGGTTGACTCCTACTGCATCATATACTACTTCATACCCTAACCCAGCGGCTGAATTAAGTAGGTCAATAGCATTTCCCCAGAGAGCTTTCCCGAAAAAGTTGATAGAAATTGAATTTGGTAAGTCAACACATTGGGTCCCGTACGCACCATCTGCATCGGCTCCAACACCTTGATTGGCCAAAGATTCTGAAAAACTTAAAATGTCATTTGTTGCTACCATTTTTGAACCTCATTTCTTCCATTGTTCATTGGCTTTCTTGACAGCAGCCTCAATGAATGTGTTTAATTGGTCATTGGTCAAATTGATGTTATATGCTTCTAGTCCCTCAATCAAGCTAGTTTTAGCATGCTCCATCTTATCCTTGCCGTGGATGTCCAATGTTCCTGCTACTTGTTCAGTGGCATGCACAGCGTTGTTTGCAAGGATTTCAGCCACTTCAAGAGCTTTCTTTCCTCCACGAGTCAAGAGATATTTTTTGACTGCCTGGACAACAATTCCAACCAAAATTACAAGAATACTCATTGCGCTAGTTGTTACGATATCAGTGATTTGATTCATTTTTTCTTTTCTCCTTTTTTGATTAGTTTACTAGGCTCTTCCAAGCCATCTTTTAACTGAAATTTCTCATGATCAATATTTTGTTTCACAAGGCGATCTAGGCCAGGAATTTCAACTCCCAGAGCTGAAAGGCTGGCAAGGATGCTGGAACCGTAGGCTGCCATCATTGCGACAATGAAGGCATCAACTACGGGTCCAAGATTCATGTATAGAGCGAATGGATAGCCAATGGCTGTGATTAAAATCATAGCTGTGTGACTTACTAGCCCTTTTCTCCATTTTCTACTTGAGAACTCATGATAGGCCCATGCTCTAGCCACCCCTAAAACGATATCTAGAGCCACAATGGCCATCAAGAGAAATACAATCATGTGTTCATCAATTCCGTGATCATAGAAGTCACGTACTACTTCAATAATTCCAAAAATTCCATCTGGTTCTTGATACATCAATCACACTCCCTTCAATTAGGATTCAGGATGTGCTACTGGTTGAGTTTCAAGATCTCCTGATGGCTTGTTTTGCTTCTCTTCTTTGGGAACTTCCCAATTGTAGATTGCCAGTTTCCCATTTTGGAGAAGTGGGCCTTTCAAGTCTTTGATGGATTCGCCATTGTAGGTGAAATCATAGTTGACTTGAACAAGAACACGTTTCCCTTCACTGAATTTTTCAGTGTGGTCTGGATCAATCAAGGTGAAGATGTCATGTTGCTTGTAGGTCTTGCCTACTTGAGCAACTTCCACAAGCTCAAGTGCTCGCTTGTAGAGAGTTGGATCAAGTGGATTATCTTGATTGGTCACAGCTACAAGGACAGACCAGTCAGCAAGAGCTTTGTTATTTTGGATTAGGACATCTTTCTTTTCGTTCTCTTGAGTGAGTTCTTGAATTTTCTGGATAGCGTTCTTATTGGCATCAACGGACTTGTCAAGCTCTTTCTTGAGCGCCACGATAGCGCCAGATGGATCCAATTCCATTCGGACAAGATTTAGAACAGCATCCACAAGGGCTGTCTCTTCATCTCCCATGCGGTTATTTGGAAGGGATTCTTCAAATACCCGGTAAGGGTAATCTTGCTTGATGGAAACCTTTGTGGCATTAGCTACTGGATCATAGGATTTGAACTGTACTTTATAATTCATTAAGCATTTACCTCATTTTTATTCTTAACTTCTTCAAATAGGTCCTTCAAATCTTTGTCAGATTCTAGGACAGAGCGATAGATTTCTAGCTCTTGTGTGAGCTGATCTAGTTTTTCTTGTAGGTAAGTACATCGAGCTTTAAACTCAATCTCTCCGAGTGTTTTGTCGCCTAATTGCTTGTTTAATTCAGCAATCATAGCTAGTAGAATATTTTCGTTCATGTTAATTTCCTTTCTATTTAAAGCCATATTTATTGATGAGATTTGATTTTATATGATTTTGAACAGCTCCATTTTTTAGATCCCAACCATAACGAGCGAGAATACCAAAACAAGTCAAGATATCCCATAGATAGCCTCCTACATTTTGTGATCCTTTCCCAATAAATAGATCATCTATATAAGCTTTGCTAAAATGTTTATCGCCACGCCCTAAATTATGTTTAACGCCTTTTTCATTCATTGGAATCAAATAGCTATTTCCATCTTTAGTATTATTGTGAATAATCCAAGGACTTCTATACTGACCATTTGCATAGAATATGATTCGATCACCAACAAGTTCGTACAAAGATTCTTTTACATCATTCTTCGCTCCTGACCACAAGCGCATCCCAGCAAATGTTCCATTTTCTGTATTTTCAGTTTTGTCTTGATTTGTTCCTATGACGATTCTGGCAGCCTTATTGTCTCTTAGATACTCACCAATAAGACCAACTTGGTTAAATTTGATAAATTGTGAGGAGCTTGTATCATCGATTCTTCGAATTGTGCCAGTATTTGAAAATAGATTGATAGTCCCGTTATCTAAGTCAAATACTGTAGCCCCGTTGTTGGCACTCAATCGTCCACCTTGAATTCTTTCAGCAGCAATCTTGATGGAATTCAACTCAGTAATAAAAGCCTGTTGTGAAATCAGTTCTCTAATAAAAGCTTGATTTGATACAAATTTGTTGATCATGGCTGAATCTACTAACAACTTATCTGCTGTGACTGCATTGCTGGCCAGAATTTGAGTGGTTACTGATCCAGATTCCATGTGACCAGTTCGGACGCTCTGAGAAGCCAGATGCCTGCTTGTGATGGATCCATCAACTACCATGTCACCTTTAACCTTGATCAATTGAGCGATCAAGGCAATGGCTTCTGGTTCTTGTACAAGCAATGAACTGATGGTCCTTCCGTTGATGCTCTTACCTGTACCAAACGAAATTTGACCATCTGTGATATTAATGTCTGTTTTCTTGAGAACTCCATCGAATTGGCTGACAATTGTTGATATTTGCCCGTTGACTGTTTGCTGATAGTTAGCAAAGCGCCCGTTGATGCTGTCCTTGAAATCATCTAACTTGTCATTGAGGACAGAA
Source organism: Streptococcus sp. HMSC065E03 (assembly GCF_001815045.1). Lineage (NCBI taxonomy): Bacteria > Bacillati > Bacillota > Bacilli > Lactobacillales > Streptococcaceae > Streptococcus > Streptococcus sp. HMSC065E03. Next base: position 344,884 of record NZ_KV818853.1, read on the forward strand.
TTTTGACTAGATAATTTCTTGTTTGTCTCATCTGCTTGAGTTGCCAGTTTGACATCTGTTGAGTGTGCTTGCTCTTCAATTTTGGTTGTAAGTGACTGTTCCTGAGTTGCAAGCTTATTGTTTAGACCTTCTGTTGCATATCTCAGATTATTCCCAAACTCAGTTGAGAATGTTGAGAATTGACCATCAACAGTCTGCTTGTATTCAGCAAGTTTGCTCTCAATTCGTGAGTTGATTGTGTCCAAGCTGTTAGGCTTGTATGGAGGTACTTTTGGCCCTTTGACCAATATTGGTTTGCGAATCCAAAAGTGTGCATTGTTGACTGCATAGAAGTATAGTGGAAAACTTCCAGAGGTATCAAATTCAAAATCAGTTGCTAGGAATGTGAACTCAGCTTTCAGCCATGTGTTTTTTGCTGTTGTTTTATCTGCAAAACTCTTCCCAAATACTTGCTTATTATTTGAATGTCGTTTGAGTGTAACTGCTATTCCTTTATCACATTCAACATCACTTCTCACTTGATATTCAAAACCTAATGAATAGTATTCACCTTGAGTCATCTTATTGATATACAGTGGGAATGTTGGACCTGCAAATGTATAAGAATTTGCAGGAGATCCGGAAACTTTCATTTTGAAAATCCCGTTTTCTACGGACGTAATTCTGGTTGTGCCATTGTTGGGCGCTGTATATTCAGTTAAGCTGTCAGCTAATTTCACAAGGTTTTCTTGGTCAATCTGACTTCCTAGAGCTTCGATCCTTCTTGTGATCCCCTCAGAATCTTCTGTGTACTTATTCTTAGAAATGTAATTCTCAGATAGATTCTCACGAATTGTCTTCAGGGTATTGCTTGTTTGCTCTTCTGTATAGCGTTTTAGCCTAGATTCAAGGATTCCACTCTCTCCAGTGTACTGTTCAAGTGCTGTGATTTGTGTTTTAAGTCCTTTTGCGGTACGTTCAAATGATGCTGAAGCGTTTGTGACAATAGCTTCTTGATCTTCTGGAGCAGGTCCTGCATCTGTTCTGGTATTGCTTTGTGTTAGCTCTACCCTCTTGAATGAAATTGAGCCTGCTTCACTATAGCCAATAATGATGCGCCAGAAATCAAACTCATCGCTTTTTTCTAGCGCTGGAACAGAAACTTTGTACAATTTCCATTCATCAGTCAATTGAAATTGGGCATAGATTCTTTCTGGATTGAAGCCAGCTTTTCTATTCTCACGCAAGGAAGCCCACATTGTTCCAGATCCACTATTTCTTTTAGCATAGAACGAAAGCGTGTAAGGCTCACCTTTTTCTAGATAATCCAGAGCAGTTGTTTTTGAAGTAGCCCAACTTGGTGCAGTGCTAGAGAATAGCTGCGCTTGCTTCCAAGTGTTTGTATTGCCTGTGATGGTATAAACACCATTCTCTGATGTACCAGTTGAATCACTTGAATCACCGTGAGCAAAAAACCACAAACCACGAGTGAAATCATAGTCTTCAGCGTAGTTTCTTGAACCTACTTTCAGACTTGTGAACTCTTCTTTGATACCATTTACTGTCTGCTCGACATAAGAGCGATCTGCTTTGCCAGCTGTGACATTGGTCAGGTCAGAGATAGCTTTTTCAGTTGTCTGCTCAAAGCGTGATTGTGCGCCTTTTAAGTCAGTGAATTGGCTTTCTGTAGACTGTTTGAATTTATCAACTAGCTCTTTGACTTCAACATCTTTTTCAATGAGCTTTTCAGTTGTAGTCTTTAAGCCTTCCATCGTCACTTCAATGCCATTGTATTGAGCTTTGAACTCTTCTACAATTTCAGTTTTGTTCTTCTGGTTAGCAGCATTGATCTTCTCAGTGACTTGCGCTGAGATTTCTTCTTTGACTACTTCAGCCTGAGCCTTGGCTTCCTCAATGCCATCTGTGATCTCTTGTTTCAAGGCTCCTGCTTTGTCTTCAAAGACCCTGTTGGCATTATCAACCAATACTTTCAATTTCTTGTAGTATTCATCATCCTCTTGAGTTTTTTGGACTGTATCAAGGATTTCAGATGCTACATCAGAAATTCCATTTGAGCCTGACATGCCTCCACCGTGGCCAGCCTTGTCATCGAATGTAAGAGAGATATACTCTTCTGACAGAGCATCAAAGACATAGCCCACAGCTTTTTTCTTCAACATGACATCATGCTTCAAGCTCATGATGGTCACTGTGTCACCAAGATGCACAGTTTGACCATCTAGCTCATAAGCTTCAACTTTGATCTGATCAGTGGACTTGTCAATGTCACCATTCTTGAATTTGGCTTCACCCCATTTTCTCAATTCTTCCTCTGTAGTAAGATCATTGTTCTCATACTCAGCTTCATTGATATAAGGATAATTGCCAATGAGGGGGCTGTCCACAGTGACTTTCAGAACCGTGTCTTCTTCTGCTCCCTCTGGCTTGAAGGTTGATTTCAGATGCAGTCTTGTGATGATGCTTGAACTGCTCTTATTCCGTTCATACTGCTTCAAGTTTTGATGCGTAGTAATAACCACACCACGATCAATTCCCCGACTCTTTGGAATGTCAATCAGGAAGTTGTCACGGATCATCTCACCTTCCCAAGCACCTACAATGGAATGTTTTCCATCCATCAGGATCTTATAGAGCGTTTCATCCTCTGTGGTGTTGAAGGTTCTATTGTCCATAATGTTACTTGTGAATGAAAATTTTCCAAGTGGTGTCTTGACTGCTGAAATCATAGCATTCAAGGCGATTTGACAGGTTGAGTTTGAAACCTTGATAGGACGAACAGAGCGCTTGAAGATGTCTTCTGTGATGTGCTGGCAAGTCAGGTTCACTGTGTCATCTTGCTCGCTGATTTCCTTGATCCGGAACAATTGCCGGCCAGTGACAGGAGTTGGGGCGATGATGAGCATGTCTTCCTGAAATTTCTTATAAATTTCAGTGTCTGTGATTGGATAGTCAACCTTGAGTGTGTAGCTCTCATTGGTTACTTCTTCAACTTCTGCTTTTGTTGCTTCATGGAGTGGTTGCCCATTCCATTTCACTGTTTGAACATTTCTGTCTAATAGATATAGAATTATAACCACCCCCAATTAGTTTCGAAGACAAGTGATTGAATACCTGGCCCTAAAACCACACCAACAGTCTTCTGGCCTTGGTTAGCGTCAATTGTGATGAAGTCTCCTGACCACTTCACCAGATTCCCTTTCTTGTCAAGGAAACTTGGATTCTGTGGATCATTCACCATCACAGCGCTATCAGATAGTTGCTCAAGCTTGATGGTTTGTTTCCCAACCGTGAAGCTAGTCTCAGATGAGCTGGTCCCTCTAATTGTGATTTTAGGGAACGCAAGTGAGCTACCTTGCAGCCTGAGAACACCATTTGAGGTAAGAGTTTGAACATCGTTGTTCTTCATGTATTTTGTAGGGTGACAAATGAATGTCACCTCTAAAGAATACATTTTAGTTTTATCTCTCTGAGTGTCAGACACCTTTGTCTGATAACAGAACCATCTTGTGAGCTTGTTCTGTTGATTCTCAAGCCAGAAGTTTCTTTTGGAAAGGAATTGGACAAATTCAAGGACTTGCAATTCTGTTGGGTTGATGAGTTGAAGAGTGTATTTCTTTTCAAACGCTTCTCTGTGAGGATTCGACTGAACAATATATCCACTAACTCCATCATGGCTCAACAGCTTATCCTTTGAGAGACCAACTTGAATTGTAGGACCTTCCAGCACAATCACATCAAATGGAAATGATGAAGTTCCAACTCCATCAATGATCAATTCGTTGTATTTTACCATGCAGGCGCTCCTCTCAATTCTTTCTGTCTTCTCAATTCAGCAGCTATCTTCTGAGATACCTTATTAGCGATCTTCTCAATGTCAGCTTCTTCTCTGATGATATTGTCAGAGATGTTGATATTGATCACGGTTCCTTGTGGGTCCATTGTTTGGGCAATGCCCCGACCAATGGCGCTCAAGTTACGTTCATTCAGTGGTAGGACTGCTTCTTTTCCAGCTTCCCCACCAACCATCAGGCTATTCCCGTTCATGCCAAATGCTGTGGGCTTGGTTAAGATCCCACCTTTGGCATACCAGTCAATTCCAATACTTGGAATCCCTTTACCTTTCAGCCAGTCCATCGGATTCAGCGATCCGCTGGCCTTGAAGTGAGGTAATGGGATGTGTGGCCATTTGAATTGGAAATTGAAGAAACCTTTAATTCCGTCAATGGCTCTTCCTACGAGATCTTTTGCTCCATTGATAGCTGTGTCAATTGTGTCTTTGATCCCATTCCAAATGCTTGAAGCGGTTGAGCTGATATCATTCCAAACTCCTGAAATTGTGCTAGAAATCCCATTGAATACAGTTGAAACTGTTCCTGTGATTCCATCCCAAATCCCAGATAGAGTTGAGCTGATCCCGTTCCAAACAGTTGAAGCCGTACCGGAAATTGTGTCCCAAATTCCAGATAAAATTTGAGCCATTGCATTGAATACAGATTCACAGATACTTTTGATCCCGTTCCAGATATTTTCACCAATACCCTTGATGGTCTCCCAAGCCCCAGACCAATCCCCGTTGATGATCTGCATCACAGTCTTGATGATGCCTAAAACCACGTTGATGGCTGTTTCAACAACAGTTTTGATGGTGTCCCATACTGTAGAAACAATGGTTGAAATATTGTTCCAAGCAGTCTCAATGAATGGTCCAAGAACATTCATGACTGTCGTTACTACTGCTGAAATGGCATTCCAGACGGTCTCTGCTGTCTGTCTGATCAGTTGTTGATTATCATTCCACCATGTTGTCAATGTCCCCCAAATCTCCATAACAAAGCTTGAAATGGCTTGGACAACAGTGTTGATGACTGACATGATAGCATTCCAGACTGTTTCAACAGCGGTCCTGAATCCCTCATTGGTTTCCCACAAGTGCTTGATAACCAAGACTATTCCTGTGACTGCTGCAATAACAGCGGCTATCACTCCAATGATTGGCAATGCAGCAGCTATCAGCCCTCCTATACTTGCTCCTACAGCAACAGCAGCCGCCTGAAGGGCGAGGAAGATTGGGGCAAGTACACCGGCCACTGTTACAATTGTTCCAAAGACTACAACAAAGTTTTTGATGGGCCCAGGTAAGTTGTTGATCCATTCTGCCACTTTCTTGAAGACATCCACAATGATGTCAAGGGCGGGAGCGAATGTTTCAGCGATTGCTCCACCGACCTCAGCCATGACAATTTTCAAGCCATTTTGTGCTGTCGTGAATTTATCAATAGGATCTAGAGTGCTTTCATAAGTTTGTGAAACTAACCCTGCTGACTCTTTAGATGTTTTTCCAAGTTCATCAAAGCTCAAAGCTCCACGCTTGATGGCATCGACCATTTGAGGAGCCTTTTTGGCACCAAAGATCTCCATAGCGATCCCCATTGCTTCAGTCTCTGATTTACTGTTCTTGATTGCTTCAATGGTCTCTTTGAGACCTTCTTTCATGGTCTTTCCTTGCTTGGTGTAGACCCCTGCTGCCTTTGTCATTCCTGACAATGCTGCTGATGAATCAACCCCATGCTGTTCAAGTTGACCAATCAATGTGACAGCTTCATCAAATTCAAGACCAAGCATCTTGATTTGTGGCGCTCCATCTGTTGCTTTCTTCATCAAGTCATCAACAGAAACCCCTGTGGATTGTGCCACATAAGTGGTGCTATCCAGTACATCAGATAGGTAATCAACAGAATATCCGTAGGCTTCCAAGGCTTGCTTGGACTGAATTGTTGCATTCGTGATGTCAGATCCGTTGATTTCTGCAAACTTGAGCATGTCAACAGATGTGGTTTTGAGCGCATCCCCTGTTAGGCCGAATTGGGTGTTAACTTCACCGACTGCATTCCCGATTTTGCTGAAATCAGTAGGCATTTCAGTGGCTATGCCATTGGCAATTCCTTGCATCTGCTCAAGGGACTTTCCACTTGCACCAGTCTTGGTGACAATAGTGTCCATTCCTTCATCAATTTCCCGGAATGCGTCCAGAGCGCTTTTCCCAAAATCAACCAACTTTTGACTGATTTCAGATAACTTCTCAGAGAATTGATTCAGCAATTCAGCTTTCAGAAGCTTATTTGTCTCTTCAAGACCGCTACTAGCTTTCTTCCCTGACTCACCAAGATTCTCCATTTCATTGGAAAGCCCGTTGAAGGCAGCCTTGGACTCATTCAGTTGAGTTTCTAGCTTATTGACTTCTGTCGAGTTCTCACCATACTCTTGTTTTGCAAGAGCAAGCTGTTTCTCAAGATTCTCAACCTGTTGGGCGACAATCTCGCTTTGCTTCCCAATTTTCTGTTCAGCAAGTGCCAGCTTATCTGCTTCACTAGCATTGGAACCCATTTGGCTTTCTTGCAGCTTGAATGAGCTGACAACTTTGTCACCTTCACTTGCAAGGCGCTGTTGCTCGTTTTGAAGCTCTTTCAGTTGTTCACGGTTGGACTTGGTAGCATTCCCATTTCCATCTAATGCCTTATTTACATTCTCAAGCTTATTCTCATAGCCCTTCAGGATGTTCTCTGTCTGGACCACTTCCCGTTGAAATGCACGGTATTGATCAGCTCCAATGTCACCACTTTTGAATTGAGCTTCAACTTGTGCTTGTGCCTGTCTCAATGTTTCCAGTTTTTCCTTGGTAGTTGAGACTTGCTTTTGAAGGACTTCTTGCTTTTGAGCCAATAGGGTCACGTTCCCTGTGTCAAATTTCAGAGCCTTGTCAATGCTCTTCAATTCTTTTGCTGCTTCAATAGAGGCAGAATTTACTTTTTTCAGGGCGTTTTGAAGGGGTTGTGTGTCACCGCCAATTTCAATTTTTATCCCTTTAATATTACCGGCCATGTTTCCTCCTTTCACATAAAAATATAAAGAGCGCCTAAAGGATTCTTGTGATCAATCGTCCATTCATTCGATGAACTTGACCTCAGATTCTTCCTCTCAGCACTCTATTTCAGACTAGAATGAGTCAAAATCTGACTGTGTGGCCTTGCGTGTTTCTGATTTGTTTTCAGTACGCAAATTCACATAATCTGTTTGATAGTCCAGAGCCATTCCAATTGAAATGTGCTTCAGATCATCAATTGTAAGCCCAGTTTCTTTACAGCAAGAAAGATAAGATTCTACTGTAAAGATTTCATCACTGGCTGATTCTGACTCATCTGGTTTTTTTTTGATGTCATCGTATCATTGATCATTCCCATTAGAATTGGAGCAATGTCCTGCAAAGGAAATTCTTCCATTTCCATGAAAAATTGTTCATAAGGCTTGATATATGGGTTCCCTGATTTGGTGAACACCCAAAACAAGCGATTGAAGAAGGTCATGTCAAAATTAGCCAACATGTTGATGTCAACTTCATTGTTGCCATTCTCAGCCATTTGCATGATATTCTGGTTTGAGATCATTCCAAATAGATCTTGGAAGAAATCTTTCCCAAACTCACTCTTATAAGCGATAGGAGTGTAAGCATTGGTTACAAGCTCATACTCCTTTTCACTAATGGTCACACTCTTACGCATTTAAGGCCTCCTTAATTACAAAGCTTGATTAGGTTCATAGACCTTTTCAAACCATTTCTTATAAACTTCTTGATCATCCGCTGATGTGATGGAACGTTTCACAACTTGGTCACCGGGACGAGGGCTGGCATTGAAGCTCAATTCACGTTCATTCACGTTGGTTCCGTTCTTGGTAGCTGATCCGCTCGATGGGCGACTTGCTGAACAGTAATACATGACATGGCGTGTCTTGTTAGCATCGCCAGCAAATTCAAACATAAGTGCGAAGTTGGTTGTCTTCGCATCTGCTTTTTCTGTGACCACTCCTGTTGTAGAGTCTTTGATGTCGCCCAAAATTTTTGTTGCGAATGCTTCAATGATGTGTGGGACTTTGAATTTACCTTCGTAACCTTCGTTTGAGTTGACGAAGTAATAATCAATGTTATCAGCTTTCACTGATCCTGAATCCCCTTTAGGGTCCAGCGTCAATTCCATCGCTCCGGGGAAGCGGAATACTTGACCATAAGTGATCACTCCTGCTTCACTGATTGATTGGATTGGTGCCACATGGACATTTTCAAGTCCAAATGTAACTTTGTTTTCAGTCATTTCTTTCCTCCTCAATATAGATAGACTTCATAAGACTTCACAAACAGTCTTTCTGATTCAATAAAATTTTCTTCTTGAACATCATAAAAGAGCTTGTGGTCATTCCACAGCTCTTCTAATCGTTCTTCTAGTTCCTCATCTTTTCTTTCAAAGGCTAATTCTACAGTGACAGCACGGATCTTGTATGATGCTTGATTGTCTGTCCCTGTGATAGATGGCAAGCTTTCAAAATAGATGAGGTAGGGCAGTGAAGGGACATTTCCTTCCCTGAATGCCTTGTAGGTGACTGGCAACCCAGCCTGTTCCAAAATTTCTGCAAACTCTGACAGCTTCATCTTCCAAGCTCCTTCAATTTCTTTTCAAAATTCTCAATAGCGTGATCTTCTGCCGGCTTGATGTGTACGATGCCGGAAACCCGTCCCCCGTTCCTCTTTAAGTGGCCAAATTCAAGCAAATGTGGGAGACGATAATTTGTGTTATGAACTACAAAATTACCTTTCCCCATTTTTGTTTTTTTCCAGGATTTGGCATACTTACCACCTTTTGCCCTTGGACTTTTTGGACTTGTGGTTTTTAATTCTTGGACGGCCTCTTCTGCTGTTTCTTCTGCTATCTTATCCACTTCTTCTTCAACTTCCGTGGAATACTCTGCTAATGCTTTAGCAATTTGACTGGCTAGATCTTGGCTCATGTCATCTTCTCCACTAAAGTCAATTCAAGGATGTTGAGGTTGATTGGATATGTCTTCAAAATCCGGTATTCCTTACCGCCAAATTCAGCAAATTCCTGATTGTCATATTCAAAGCTATGAATATCAACAATCAGATTGGGCCTAATGCCAGCCTGATTGGCTTGGTAAAATTCGGACCGTGTAATAGATTTCTTCTTACAAAAGATTGTAGTCTTTACTTTCTCAGTCAGATCTTGCTTGAGCTTGTCCTTGCCTGTAATTTTAAAACCTATCAATGTGATTTCATCATTCCACATCTCACACCTCTTTCTTGGAAGAGATTTGCAGATTGTGCAAGCGCCATTGAAGGTGACGTGGCAAATCAACACCACCTTCATAGCGATAAGCAGCAAAGTCAACAATGAACATTTCATGGTCAGCACGATCTGGAACCAATTCAACACCCAGATTGTTTGTTAATTCGCTGATGACGCTTGAGACAATCTTCTCCAGTGTTTTATCTCGCAAATTTGAAGCAATTCCTAATTTGATTTTAAGTAATTCCACTAACTGACCAATGTCCATGCTATTCTTCCTCTTTCTTAGTTGCTTTCTTGCGCTTTGGTTTTTCTTCAGTAGTTTCTTCTACTTCCTCAGTAGCTTCTTTCGCTTCTTCAGTAGTTTCTTCTACTTCCTTAGTAGTTGTTTCCACCTCTTCAGCAGTCTCTTCTGCTTTCTTAGTAGCTTTCTTTACCACTTCATCAGTGATGAAGATTGAACCTGCTGAATTAAAGCCTGTCAAGAGTCCTTTAACAAACTCTTGATCAGGTTCATAGCCTTTGCGTGGAAACACATCATCAATTTGATATTCATGTTGTTCTTCATCACGCATGTCCTTGAATGGACGAATTACTGTATAGGGCATGTGATACCTCCTTATGCTACAACATCAGTGTATGTGCCAAAGAATCCAGCAGCAGCATCTACTTTCTTAACATCTAAACGGATGAAGAGTCCAAGCAATTGGCCATAGATGTCATTGTTGACCCATTTAACAGATACTTGAGAACGGTCAAAGAGTTTTACAAATTCAGAAACATCACCAATGAAGAACTTCATGTCTCCTTCAGATCCAAAGACTGTATCATCTACCGGGTAGATTGTTTTCCCACCGAATGAGTAGCCTGTAGGTGAAGCAACATCCGTTTGAAGCATGTAGCGACCATTTTTGTCTTTCACTTTGTCAAGTGCTGCAAACATTGATTGCGTCACAACAATGCTTGCTTTGTAGATTGATTTGAGTTTCTTGTTGTAGATGTCCTTGATGCCATCGAATCCAGCAGCATCTGCTTGAGTTGCTGATTTGAGGATGGTAGCGACCAATGACAATTCAGTGTTTTCACCTTGATTGAATACTTCATCTTCTACAATTGACATGATGTCATAATCAGCATCATCAATCATTTCTTGAGATACAGGAATGTATCCACGGTAAGTCTTGATTGAGTAATCAATTTCGCTGATGCTTGGTTTTCCAAGTTCAGGATTAGCTTTCAATTCTTCAGTTGAAGCCATTTTGCTGTCTGTCTTCTTGATAACTGGATATTTACCAGAACCACTATTTACTTTGACACGTTGGACAAGATCCAAGAGTGGATTGCGTGTCTTTTCAAGGAAGTGAGGTTTTAGCACTTCAGTTGGGATCAAAGCAGCGCTTCCAGAGTCAGTTGTTTTAAGACCTTCAATGTCACGAGTTTGACCAGTACGAATGAATTTAGCAATTGCGTCACGTTGTTCCAATTTCTTTCCTCCACGTTGCTCAACATCTTTGAATGTTGGGGCTTTCCGATTTTGTTCATCAACTTGTTTTTGAAGTTCTTCAATTTCTTCTTCAAGTTTTGCTTTTTCTGCTTGTTTTTCTTCCAATTCTTTTTGGATGTCTTCAAGGCTCTTCTCAACCGTTGAAACTTCTTCTTCAGTTTCAGCACGGTCCAATTTTTCCGCTTCGGTTGCAGAACGGTCTTTCAATTCTGTGATTGCTTCTTCCAATTCAACAACTTTGCTTGCTTTAGTGCGCATACGTGCGCCCAAGATCAATGCTTTGTTCATAGATTGTATTTCTCCTTAATTTTCATTTTGCGTTCATTTAACGCTTCAAGATTGGCACGTTTTAGACATTCAAAGTCTTTCTTCCGTGCAGCAATTTCAGTCTGTGGATATGCTGGGAACGTGCAAGGGCTTACTTCAAAGATTTCAAGCTCCAGCACGGTATCAAGATAGGAACCATCTTCACGCTCAACAGTGTCCACCTTGATTGGCATAAATCCAAAACTGCATCCAACAATATCCCCACGCTGTACACGGGCATAGGCTCCCATAGCGTCAGGATCATTCCTGTTGATGATAATGTCACCATAAAGGCCTTTGTCATCAACTTTGAGACTCACTGTGCTGTTCCCTGTGCGCCCTAAAACTAGGTTATGGTCATGATTGAACAATGCACGGATGTCAGCATTCTTGATTGCTTCTTCCACTCCTGCACGTTTGATCACTTCAAAATAGCCTGGCCACAGCTCAGTTTCTTCATCGAACCGGATGAAGTAGCCACTCAGAATCAAGTCACCAGATTCTTGTTCTTCTCGTGTCTCAAATTGAGTAGCGATGTATGAATTACGTTTCTTCATTGGCATTTCCTCCTTCCTTATTTAATTTGCTCTGATTGCCTAACTCCCCTTGTGGAAGGTAGTTTTCAAGAACAATGATTTCATCCATTTCAGGATCTGGAGTCATACCAACCCAATCTCTCCACTCGTTCCTACGCATTGCAGCACTGTTTGTCATTTGTTGAGCAACAGTTGAAAGTTCTGTAATGTCGTAAGAATACAGTGAACGTGGATTAAATTTGAAGTAACGTGTGGTTGAAGTCAGTAGGTCTCTTGTAAGCGTCTGAGTAATCGTTGTTGCGATGCTCATGATGGTTGTGTTTACAAAGTTGTTGTATTCTTCCTTGTTAAAATCGCCCACACCCAACACAAAAGCCGGAACACCTAACATTCCAGCTACTGTCTTCTTATCAATTTCTACTGACTCATTTAAAGCGATGTCGTTCAAACTTAATGGCTTCACTTGTTCCACTTCCATCAAGGCATCAGGAACAATCCAAGGTTCACCAGACTGGCTTGTTGTCAAGTATTTCTTAGCGATTTTCTCCCGCCCCTCAACAGTTCCAAGCTCTTCACTGGATGAGTCCACCTTCACGATGAGACTTGGAACGTTCTTTCCGTTCATGAAGCCCTTCTTGGTCTGTGTAGCCATGTTCAAATTGCGTACAATGTCTTTCAAGGCCAATCTAAAACCGGTCCCAATATAAGGCCGGTCTGGATCAGGATTGATGGCAAAGTGGACCACTTCATCTGGATTGAAATCAGTGTCCCTGAAGTGGATCATATATGTCAAATCATTACTTTTGAACGACACTTCTGACATCGGGAATGGTCTGAGATTGCTGATATAGTCAGTCATTGGATCGTATTCCACATGTAGCACAGAATTTCCGTCACCAAATAGAAGCAAGTCCCTGACAATCTTGAAGATCCATGATTTTCTTGTCATGTGATCACAAGGGTTGATGTCAATCTTACGGGCTAACCCGTCCTTGATTCGTACATCACCGGATTCTGTATTCTCCATGAGCTGGATAGTCATATTTGAAACCATGTCAGCAATTTTATTGACAGCCATGATCACATCTGGATTTCTTGCCAGTGGAATATAGCCATCACCGTCATACATGATGCCAAGATCTGAATTCCCAAAGCTTGTGAACATCGTCTGAGACTTCCCACGCTTGAATAATTTGTTAAAGATTCCCATATTTCTCACCTCCTTTCTATCTAATCAAAGTAAGCCATCACATTCTTATTCTTACCAAGGTTAGCAAGCGCCTGAATACAAGCAAAGACACTCGCATCAAACAAGTCAATTCTTGCTGTACCGCCATCACCGTCCAATTTCTCATACTGAACAGCATCATCTACTTTCTCGATGGCTCTTACATTGCTGACACAGTATTCATAAGCGTCCGAATGTACATAATAAAATTCTTTATTCTTCACTTTCAATTCAATTCTTCTGAATCCCTCTGATTTCAAATAGAATAGCTGAGGCTGGTCAATCATTTTAAATTTGGCCTGCTTCATTTTGAGCATGAACTCTCTACCAAATTTCCTATCCATACCGACAGCAGCAATTTTGAAGCCTTTCTGTCGCATCTCTATGAACCATTTAACAATGTCATCATAGAGAACCGTTGGAGTGTTGCTCATTGTAAGCCATCCATCTGATTGCCACCCAAAAAGTGGGATGCCATCGTCATTGGCTTTTTTCTGAGCGTTGACACGAGGGAAGAAAGCGTGTGTGATACAGATATCAACATCTTTTTCACCATCGTTGTATACACCATAGAGAGCAGCAGCGGTCAAGTCATGCAGTCTTGAGAGGTCAGCTCCTCCATACCATCGGATAGGAAGTTTTGCAAGCTCCTCAATGCTCCAGTCATAGCAGTCATCACTGGCAATGAACTCATCTGGATTGAAATAAGCGTTCATTGAGTTAGTGAAGACATTCAATGTCTTATTGAAGAACTCATTCCTAGTCTGTGGATCATTCAAGGCCTGTTCTGCTTCTTCCTTGAGGGCCTTGAGCGATACAGTCACACCCCATGAAGGATTAGCCATCTTCAACACATTCTCATCCAAGTAGTCTCCCACATCTCCATCTGTTGCCTGATTGGCTTTGCAGATGAAGATGAAGAATGAATCATCTTTGACCAGCTCTTTCAGGACCTTCTGACAGTATTTCAGACGGTTAGCAAGGAAACCTGTTGGAATGTCCCCGGCTGTAGAGATAACAAAAAGCATACTGTTCCGGTATGCTGACATTGTTTTCTTCATAAGACCGTATTTCTTTGAATTTCTCATGGTATGGGCTTCATCTAGAATGATGACATTCCCATTGAGAGAGTCAAGCCGGCTTTCATCATTGGCCAGTGCTTGGATGAAGAATGAACCCTCTTCACCAAAATTTGCTGTGATGGAATGTTCTTGGTTGTTATCCTTGATACGGATGTTCTTGTCATTCCATCGCTCAACATTAAACCGCAAGAAACCAAAGGCTTCCAAGGCTTGCTTGACAGAATTGGCTACAATATAGCATTTTGAACCGCTATCTGTATCAAGAATCTGATAGGCCAGAGCGATTGCAGCAGTGAAGGAAGTCTTGCCATTCTTTCTGGCAAGCATGATCAAAGCTTCCTTGAAGCGTCTCTCATTCGTTCCTTTGATGTAGAAGCCAAAGAGATTGACCACAACAAAATGTTGCCACGGTTGAAGCAACAATGGCTTGTTACGGATGGACACCGCAAACATGTCATCTCCTTGCTGATGGACAATTGTGTTTTCAATGAAATGAACGACAAAATCAACCATGTCTTCATCCATCTCAAACTCTGGATTGTCCAAGTCTCTCAGAAAGCGTGATGCTGCCAAAATGTTCTCTTCACAATGCTCTTCCTGATGGTCTAGAACGTGTTGAACGTATTTTTTAGCTTTCTCCACGTTACCCATCAGACTTCACCCGTTTCTTTTTGATTTGGTCTTTGAATTTCAGAACCTCTGTGAGAACTGATCCATTGTCTTGTTCTACTACTTCACCCAATGATTTAGGATTCATCATCAGTTGATTGGAATAGCTGAGTATGTCTTTCCGTAGAATTTCCATCGCTGTTAGGATGGGGACCTTACGTTCATTCTCAGCTCCTGCCTTGTTCACATAAACATCTGTGACAGGGTAGCCCATATCAGCATAGTCCTGAGCAAGTTTCTGATACTGGAACAACATTCCTGAAAAGATGTCAATGATCATGTCAAATTCTTTGCGATAAGTCCCAAGCTCTTTCATCTGTTTTATGACTTTTGACTTGATAGATTTAGCTGTGACTGGTTTTGCCAAAAACTAGGCCTCCTTCCCAAAATCCTTTAGTTTTTATCCCCTTTTTGTCTGAAGGCCTCCGACTTGGAAAAAGTTCCCTTCACCGGTTCCCAGACGATCAAAAAAATTTTTTTTCGATGGGGGGGATAATCGAAAAAATCGAAAAATTCAAAAATTGAAAAAATTGAAAAATTCGATTTTTACAAAATTTCATTTTTTCGATTTTTGTAAAAATTCAAAAATTCCCTTTTTCGCTTCTTTTGCCAAAAAATTCCTTGACCAATAACTTTATCATTCTTTCTATCATGAAAAGTATTGTGTCTCTTGTTAGTAAGTGGCAGACAATTCCATTCTTGGAATTCTAGTTCAGGATATTCGGATACTGGAAAAATATGATGAACCATTTCAGCCGGTTCTGATATTCCATATCTCAAACTCTCTTGACATAGATAGTTATATTTCCTTAGAATCTTATCTCTGAACTTCTCCCACTTCTTTGTCTTCAAAGAAGGCCTGACAATTTTGTTATACATATATTCTCCTCATGCAAAAAGGACAGCCAATCTCTTTGGTCTGTCCCTCTCATACTTGAAGCTATGCTATCATAATATTTTATTTTACGTGAGAAAACAAGAGCTTATTTTCTCATTCTTTTCGGAATGGTGTTCCTTCCCAATGTACAAGGATACTTGAAATGGTAATGCAGAGTGTTTCATCTTTGCAAATTGAATATCCTACAATCTCATATTTTAAACCCGGATTGTTCTTGATATCCATGTTCAATTCATCTACTGCTCCTTTTATGAACGGAATATCTGTGTATTGTTTTATCGTCATACTGTTGTTCATTTCTCTTCCTCAACTTTCAATCTTTTCGATTTCACGTTCTAGTAATTTTTTACGTTCTTGTAATTCTTCTAGTTTTTGAACATCTAACGCTTTCTTGATGATTTCAAGACGTTCAAGATTCATCTTAAAGTTTTCCAGAGAATCAACTTTACGAGCGTACTCTCTAAAATTATTCGCCCAGTTCCACTCTTCCCAACCAAAGGAATTATTTAACTCTCGTGTTAAATCGTTATATTTATTTCTTAAATCAATATTAACTTCTCTTTGATAGAGCATTACAAATAATGCCATTACTAAAACCGACACACAAGCTAAGAACATTAACCAATACATCAATTCTCCCATTTACTCCACCTCCTCAATCTCAATCCCTTCACAATCAAAGACCCAACCAAATCCAGCTTGTTCCAGTTTCTTCTTTGTAAGTTTCGAATAAGCTTTACTGCTGTAAAAATAAATTGCATCTTCATCAGGATCTCTCATGATGTACTGACCGGATGCTTTTATTTTCACTTTGTAGCGTTTCTCTTTTTTTAACAATTCAGGACTTTCCCAACGGTTCCCAATTTTTGAGTAATATCGGAGAATGTCTCTTGTTATGTCTATTCTGGTATTTATTGTAATACCTTCACCAAACCATCTGCAATTATCATGATCATATCTCACGAGAAAAATATAATCCTGTGCATTGTTTTTCAGAATATCTGCTTCAAAGATTTCATTTCCGTTTATATCTTCAAGTCCTGTTGATTGCATGAATTCCACATCATCAAATGAAATACCTTTTGGAGTGAAATCAACATCTTTTATACATCGTTTATTTTTGTCCCATGCTTTGAATTTTGGAATCATTCTTCCATCTCCTTTGGTGGTTTTGGATAACTCATCCAGAATACTGTGTCTTCATAAGTGTTTTCAAATCCAACACCGTTCCCAAAATCAATCCAGATATCAGTGGTTATCTCTTGGGTCTTTGGATTATATACAAGAACTTCCTCGTCTATTTCTGGAGTCTTACCTTCCCAAACAAAATCGAATCCATCCCCGAATATTTCTTTATCGTCTTCGTAGATATCTCTGGTTGTCAATTTATTCCATTCATAAAGTGCCACAGTTATGTCTGATGTTCTTTTTGCAGTAGCCATTTTTTACCCTCACTTTCACATATCTTATATTTTGTTAAGCTCGCCTTATTTCTGAAATCCTTTTAGAATATGGGGTTCATTCGTTTCTCTTTTCTTAGCTTATGCCTAACTCATTATGTTAATGTCAAAAATATAAAAATTAAATAACAAAGTTTCTCAAGGCATCATCTAGTTCAGCTTGTTCAATTCCAATATATCTCAGCGTTATGGCTGGAGATGAGTGATTGAACATCTTCTGTAGTGTCCCTACGTCCTTTGTTTTATTGTAGTATTTGTATCCAAACGTTTTTCGCATCGTGTGCGTTCCCACGTTATCAATGCCCAATTCTTCAGCAGCTTCATGGATGATCTGATAGGCTCGTTCACGAGTGATGGCCTTATTTCCTCCTTGCCTGCTCTTGAATAGAAAATGATGGAATGGCTTCCCTTTAACATATTTCCTCATTTCTCGCTTTAACTCTTTTGTCATTCTACGGGAAATCTGTTTGCCAGTTTTTCTCTCTCGTAGTTTGATGTGCCATCCCTGAACATCTTTGACTTTGAGTGTGAGGATGTCACCGACTCGCAAGCCTGTATTTAGACCAGTGATGAATAGCATGTAATACATTTCATTCCATTCTCTCAGATAGTCTTTCATCGCTTGAATGTCATCCGTGTCTTTAATAGGTGAGACCTCTTCCATACGCTTCCCCCTCTCTATATTAAAATTGATTTCCATTAGGAATTGGGAGTACAGGAATCGAACCTGCAACAAATTGATTAAAAGCCAATCGCTCTACCATTTGAGCTAACTCCCTAACTACTATCATGAACAAGATTATAGTATTTAATTTTGTGTGAGAATACAATATCTTATATTCTCAATTTAGAGTACACCTTTCATTCTGGCATACGTTTCCAAGATGCCAGCACGCTTGCGGTAAATTGTAGCATTGCTGACAAATTGCTTTTCTGCGATTTCTTCCCAATCTAGATTGGCTTGCCCCCATCTTAGATAGAAGATGTCAAGCTGTTCGCCTGTCAATTGCTTCTTGAAGGATTCAACAGTCTCTTTGAACAGCTCAAGATTCTTCAGAGTCACATCAGTAGCAAATTTCATCACTGTGTTTTCCGTTGGCTTGCTGATGCCAGAATTACCACCACCAACTAGATCATCACCGTTCTTTGCCATCAATTCTGCTTTGCGTGTCCAGATTGCCCTGTCAATTCCACGAAAATTGAATAATTCTTGATCAAGGTTAAACAATTCTCTATTGTTTAGTTTTTTCATTCAATAACCTCTCTTTGATAGATTTCTACTATCCCTTTCCCTTTTAGTCTTTCTCGGTGAGCAAGCGCTTCATGCCTTGTCTGAAATTCAGTTTCAGTGTATTCAGCTAAATGTTTAGGATCAATCCAACTTGCTTGTCCATGATATTTTCTTACAACATACATCTTCATTTCTTTCTCCTGCATTTCAAGACTACACTGAAGGCCCACAGGAAGCCAGCAAACCAAGCAAAAGCTAACAACAAATAAATAAAATTTTGAAATTCCATAACAAGTCCTACTTATCCCATATCATTTTAGCTATCACTAAAATCAAAACAGAAATTACTAGATCAACTATTGCAGGCAGAAAGACATAGAGCCAGCTCCAAGAGATTACACCTAACAATTTCAAAGCTGTTAATAATAAAGTTAACCAACTAATAAATCCCATCACTCTACCTCCTCAAATTTTACGAACGTCATCCAGTGGGTTGTTCCTCTTTGTTGTCCAAACAAAGGTTTAAATGGAATGACCTTTAGTATTTCTTTTACATTTACCTGGCAATCAGACCACTTAAAAATTAACGTTCCCCCTGTTTTTAAAACACGCATGCACTCTTCAAAACCTTTAGCCAAATCCTCAGACCAAGTGTCTTTATCAAGTTGTCCATATTGTGCTTTCATTATCGAATTAGGCCCAGCCCATTTCAAATGAGGTGGATCAAAAACAACCAAATTAAAAGTATTATTTTCAAATGGCATATCACGGAAATCGCCAATAACATCAGGATGTACGTTGACTTTTTTACCGTGTATTTCAAAGTTTTCTTTTCTGATATCCATGAAAGTTGTATGGCTTTCATTTTTATCAAACCAAAACATCCGACTACCGCAACAAGCGTCAAGTATTTTAATTTCTTCTGTCATTTTATCCTCCTAAATTACTAAACGGGACTTCCCACCGATAATCATCATATCCATAGCAAACATTTTTGATGATTTCACCTTTGGAAATTTCAATTTCCTGCGTGAATTCCATGCCACACTCAAACGTAAAAATTTTAATATCAACATCAAACTTGCTTGAAATTTCTTGATAATTTTCTGGAATAGCACTCCACGCCTGTTTGAAATTATCCAGTTCTACGATACAAAAATTTTCTTCAAGCCAAACTTCTATTTGTTTTTGATCAATAAACGCTCGTCTTGTTTTATTAATGTAAAAATAGGGAGTTGTGCTGTTGAATTTAAGCAGAGTGCCATCCCATTCATCTTCTAGCGTCACAGTGTTGTTTAATAGCATTTCTTTTAATGCTGATGCAATATTTTCACTTTTTCCTCTTAATTTAAGAGATCCTTTGGCCCAATTTGGCATTATCCCTTCACCTCTTCAACTTCAAACTTCGTTCAAATACTTGTTATAAACATCTTCGTCTAAGATTCCGTTCTCAATTAGATTTTCAACTGCAATTTCAATCTTTATCAGACGATTTAATTCTTTATTTGGCAACGAAGCCATAATTATTTCTTCCATCTATTCCACCTCCGACACAGTTATATTGAACGTGTGACCGTCTAAAACAAACTTTCCATTGCTCCCCAAAAGATTATCATCTACGATAATTGCTTTTGCTGTATCTACTACAAGCTTTCCTACTTGTAATGCAAACACAAAATCGTCTATTTTGGGCATTTCTCGTTTTTTCATCATTTTGCCACTTGGTGGTTGAGGGTAGCTCATCCAGAAAACTACGTCTTCATCAGTGTTCTCGAAACCAATTCCTTCCCCATAATCAACCCAAGTATCTGTTGTTATCCGCTTTGTCGTTGGATTATAGACAAGGACTTCTTCGTCAATTTCTGGAGTTTTGCCATCCCAAACAAATTCAATGCCACCATTAAAATATTCCTTCTCATCTTCAGCAATATTTCTTGTTGTTAGCTTATTCCATTCCATCACTCCACCTCCTTAACTTTCACGCCCGGACAATCAAACACCCAGGCAAGACCGGCGTCTTCCAATTGTTTTCTAGTAAATCTTTCAAGATCACCATACACCTTTTCAAAATCAAGACGATCCTCACCCTGTCTGTACACAGTTTTCAACGACTGTCCATTGCTCAATATCACTTCATACCGCTTTTCTTTATCGACTGTGTAACCGTCCAGCCAAGCACGGACAAAGAGTTCGGAATTATCCCAATACCATTCTGCAACTCCATCAGACATGCATGCATCTATTGAGTAGGACAGCGTATGACTTAGTTTTTTCTGTTCTGTGATAAAATCCGCCACAAGCATTGGGAGCTCTACTTCCTGCGTTTCGTCTAGCAACTTAATCAATTCCAACGTTGTCAATTTATCAATCATCGGTCTTGGTCTACTACAATCTGAAGGTAAATGACCAATACTCTCAATCAACTCCTGCTTATTCATGTGGCAAATCCTCCTCTTTTACGAATGAACCATCAATCCATTTACCTTTTCGATCTTTGATTTCGTTATAGGCTCCAGTGAAACATTCTAGAAATTCATAACCTAAAATATTGCTGATTGATTTCAAGTAAGCCACAATGCGCACAAGGTTATGACGACACATTTTTTTGCTTGCTAAGTCTTGAGATAGTTGAAACTCACTGATATTGGCATTTAGCAGTTTAAAGCAGTCCATTGCTTCTTTTCGCCTAATATTGTTAGACTCTTCAAAGATGTTCTGTACATCTTCTTTGATCAGCAATGCTAAACCTACAACTACTACAGCACAATCACCAATGCTGTCTTTTGTTAGTGCTTCATTCTTTTTCAAGAATCCTGCACATAACTCACCAAATTCCTCACTTAATTTTAAGGACTGTTTATCTAGCCGGCCCCCGTTTTCTAGATCTCGATCAATAAACCATTGTTTTACTTTGTTTAAAATTAAATTCTCCATTTTTACCTCTTTCTATTTTTTCACAAGTTTTAGATTGCCAGTCTCTTTGCCTTTTTTGTTTAAATCTGCATAGAATTTCAATAGCAATTTATCTTTCCCTGTAATTTTGCTTAACTTCTTCAATGATCCGGTACATAAATAACGTCCGTTCTCATATAGCTTATAATCAGCTAACTCATCCACATCACCCATGAGAGAGTTCTCTCCGATTTGAAAATATTGGCAAATCAGTTGTACGTGACGTTCGTGTACTTTTATTTTGCCAGTAAGTAGACTGCTTATTGTATTCATTGAGTAGCCTATTTCTTCGGATAATTTTCTAGCTGTTAAGTTATGACTTTTCATTAAGAGTTTGAGTTGCTCCTTGAAATGTTCTATCTGATTTTTGGTGTAGCCTGCCATGATACATTACAACTCCTTTTTCAATTATCAATTTCTACTGGATAGAATGTACCGAATGACTTTCTTAAAGCATTTCCTACCTGGATAGCTACCCCACGAGATGCGAATTTCATTGCTTTCGCTTCCTCAGAGAAAGAGACATCCAAACCAGTGGTCCCAACTACTACAGATTTTATAAATGGTTTTGCTTGTTTTGATCCATGTTTTAAAATAAACATTACTTCCCATCCTTTTCTAATTTCTGTAGCATTTTATTTTTTGCTTCCTCCAAAGCTTTTTTCTCTTGATCACTTGTTTGATTGGTATAATTTGGTTTTGACCAATCTGGAACGTTTGATTGTTGCTTTGTTGTTTGCCCTTTTGTTTTGCTTTCCTGAAACTTCCGTTCTCGTTCGTTTACTGCTGCAATTGATAACAATCCATCATTTTTCCAATTTTGCAAAATAGCTCTAATATAGCTGAAATTTCTTTTACCATTGTCAGCGGCTAAACTGATAGCTTTTAAGACTACATCTGGTTCCATACCATCCAGAGTGATGAATTCTTTTAAAGTTTCAAATTGGATTCCATCAATTGGTGAAATACGAGACTGATATTCATCTACGATGATTTTGAGCGTATTTTTCTCTAAATCTTTCTCTATATCTATCTCTATTTCTTTCTCTTTCTCTATCTCTAACTCTGGTGGATGTTCGTCCGACATTTGTCCGGACAAATGTCCCAACAATAATTTTTGTTTTTCCTTCTCAATTCTTCTGCGATAGTCACGCTTTCTATCAGCTTCCGTGTTCGATTTTCCAATAAATGATTCAATGTCTAGCATAAAAATGGCACCATTGTCCAAAACATCAATTAGGTTCATTTCCTTGAAAATGCTGACAGCTTTTTCTACTACTGCCACAGGATGCCTTGTAATTTTTGAAAGCATTTCAGAATTGAATGGGATTCGATCATTGAACATCAACTTACCATTGTTCTTCAAAGATCTCAGATAGAGCTTGATCAAAATGTTAGAATACAGAAAACCATCTGGCATGCTTTCTAAAATAATCATTTCATCGCTATCGTAAAAATTTTCTTTCACTCTCAGATAGTAGTATTTCTTATTATCTGACATTTCATTCCTCCATTCTAGAATGGCAGACCATCATCAGGGATATTCATTTGATTATTCTCAAATGAAGGAGGCATTTGTTCATCCATAGAGTTCCGGTTGGCTGAATTGTCACGCTTTTCTAAACTTCTGAAACTATCAATAACAACTTCAGTCACATAGACACGTTGACCTTGCTGATTCTCATAATTACGGGTTTGGATGTGGCCAGTGATGGCTACAAGGTTTCCTTTTTTGATCCAGCTTGCGAAGTTCTCCGCTAATTTCCGCCAGATCACGCAATTGATAAAATCTGCATCATATCCACCATCTTGATTTTTAAAATTTCGATTTACAGCAAGCGTGAATTGTCCAACTGCTTGATCTTGAGGTGTTCGATGTAGTTCTACATCACGAGTTAAGCGCCCAATAAGTACAACATTATTAATCATTTTCCACTCCTTTCAAATCCTTTTCGTTTTTTAAAATTGCTTTCTCTTTCTCAATCAACCAATCCAAGTGAACCTTTGCTTTCTCCAAGTCCTCAATCCCATTTTTTTGGCGATAGCGAAGGATGTATTTTAGGGTATTACCCAAATGATACCCTGTTAACTGTTCATCATTCATGAAATTGCGATGAACATCAATTGCTTCTAAGCCATTCCGGCCTTGGTAATGTTTGGGATTTTTTACATTGTCGTTCATAGTTCAGACATTCCTTTCACTGTTCTTTTTTGATGAATTTCTGACATTCTCTTATTCCACATTTCACGCTGATATTTTGCTGATTTGTAATGCTTCATTTTGGTTTTTTGGCGAATAATTACTTCACGCATCACAAAGATTGCGAATCCTGAAAATAAAATGTATGTTACCAAAGCTACTGCTAAAATAATTTCAATTGTTGTCATTTTCTTCTACCTCTTTTGTTTCTTTTTGCGGGAAAAGTTCCCGGTTGAATTTGTTAATCATCACATCTTGAGCCTTATTGGTCTCTTTGATTTTTTCGATACTTTCGGCCCAATGACCTGTACTTTCAAAGTTCATTTGGACCGCATTTTCTAGATCCTTGATGTGTTGTTCTTGATCGTACATGATTTTTATTGTTGCCCCTGAAAATAATAAGAATAGTGTTGTAAGTGATAAAACAGTAAATTTTAATTGTTTTAAGCTCATGCTCTAATCACCCCATCATTCTTAAAATCCAGAGCCATTTGATGAAGTTTGTCTTCAAATTCGATATCTGATAGTTTCATCAATTCGGCTTTTTCTTCGACCTTTAACGTACGGTTGGCATCTTGCCAATCCATCAATTTTAATAATTTTTGAATAGGATCCATTTTTTCTCCTTCAAATTGTGTTATAATCAAGTTATAGTTCTTTCAAGGCGCCTTTCTCAAGGCGCTTTTTATTTTTGCATTGAGCGACAGAATCTCTGAACATCTTCCAAGTTGTAGAGATACTTCCCGCCTTTTCCTGATTGTTGGTACTGAAATTTCCCTTGATCACGCCATTCTTCCAGCTTGGTTCTGCCCCAGCCAGTAGATGCTTGCAGCTCTTTGATGGACACCCAGGTAATCTGTCTGCTTGTTCTGCGCTTAGCTTCTTCCATAGCTTTAATATTAAGAGATACGAGTTCTTCAAAAAGTTGATTAATATAGTTCTCGTTATGAGTTTGAGTTATTTGATTTAGAATAGGATACTGCATCATTTTCATCACGTCCTTTCAATTTTTGATATAATAAATGTAAAAACACATAAGAGGTTGCTATGCAAAAATTTGATAACAATAAAATTACTAGCTACACATATAACGAAGGTTTTCACTCCCGTTCCTTTATTTGTCCTTATTGTAATGGGGTGGCAACTCATGATTGGAGATACATGCAAATGGAACTTTTTGATGGTGATATGGTGGGTCTAGATAAAATTAAAGAAAGCAGATATGTAATTTTTGCAAGATGTCAAGGTTGTCTAAAAACTTCCATTTGGTTAACAGAGAAATTGAAAAATACCGTTTCTAATCCCAGTACATTTTCAGGAGATGATTCTTCAGAAATTCTTTTATATCCATTCACTAGTCCTGATCTTCCAAAAGCAAATGAAGATATGCCGGAAGATGTTAAGAAAATTTATGATGAGGCTTGTCTCGTTTTAAAAGATTCTCCTAGATCTTCTGCTGCTCTCTCACGTTTAGCAATAGAAAAATTAGTTGACCACTTAGAAGCTGAAGGGAGCAATTTGAATTTAAAAATTGCCGATCTTGTTTCAAAAGGGTTACCACCACGAATTCAACAAATGCTTGATAGTGTCAGAGTAATTGGAAACAATGCTGTTCATCCTGGAGAGATAGACCTGTCAGATAATACTCAACTAGCTTTGTCTTTACTGAATTTTATTAATTTAATTGTTGATAACCAAATCAGCCAACCAAAAAAGATTGATGAAATATATAATAGTTTGCCAGAATCTAACCTAAAATCTATTGAAAGAAGAGATTCATGATCCTCAAACCGATTCCTTACAGCCCAAGCATGGGCTTTTTTATTTTGTTGTATTCCAATCACTCCTGTTCAATCAATGGCAAAATATCATGCTTCTTTAACAGTTCATACAAGAACAAGCGCCCTTTTTGGGTCCATACGGTCTGCATTCGAACCCTGCCAGAAATTTCAATCGTCTTGCTGTCCGTATATCCTTTAGCCATGTATTTTCTGTATAGAATCCATTGATTATTCACTTTGTGTTGGATTCCTAGAGAGTTCAAAAGTTGATTGAATTTAATAGCGCTCATTCCATAGTCTGCAGCTATTTGAGTAATGACAACAGCAGATTTGCTTTCAATAATTAAATCTAAGTAACGTGCCTGTTCCTGTGCTTGTTCCAACTCAATTTCTAGACGGCTATTTTTCTCACGTTCGTGCTTTAGATCTGTTGCCAATCTGATAATCGTGTCAGGATTTAGCAAAGCCTGTTCAATCATGCTATCTGTCAAGTAGCCCCCGTGTTTCCGTATTGCTGGCAGGACTTCACTTGTAATCCACTTTTTGAACTCTCTTGCTTGTGGTAATTTGCTTGCTAATATTAATGAATACAAACCTGATTCATTAATGATTATCATATTTCGATTTTGACCTGATGCACTAAATTGATGCATTAGCTTATCATCATCATCAACATGACTTCTTATTGCATTGTCTGCTCTTGAATATCCCAAAATATCCGCAACATCTTTTCCAACAAAATAAGGTTCACTGTTTAAGATTATTGTGCGGACCTGTTTTCCGTTAAAATTAAAAATCTCATTCATTTTATTCCTCCATCAAGTCGCTGATTGATACACCAAGATATTTAGCGACCTTATTCAATGTTTGGGAAAGCGGAATGCTCGAATTCCATTTTCTGATGCTTCCATTGCTAAGATCCAGATCTCTTTCTATTCGATAAATAGAAATATTGTTTTCTTTTGCTATTTTTTTAATTTTGTCATATAGCATCTTTTTCTCCTTTCTTTGGAAAATTTTATAAGAAAATTATCTTTTTTATTGACAAATAATAGAAAATATTCTACTATTAGGGTATAGAAAAGAACACTACTAAATAGGTTTTTATATCTACTGTCTTGGCGGACCACGTTGATATTTGTAAAACTTATTTATAGCTTTGAATTTAACTTACAAGAATAGTATAATAGAAAATTTTCCTCTTGTCAACAGATAAAATAGAAAATTTTACATTTTTTGTAAGTTTTTTTAAAAAAAGGAGGAAAAAATGAGTCTACTTGATAGAATCAAGTTATTGGCAGCTACTCATCAAATGACCATGGCTGAACTGGAAAGAAAGCTAGATTTCAGCAATGGTAGTTTAAGAAAATGGGAAACCTCTATGCCTAGCGGTGACAAAATAGAAAAGGTTGCTGATTATTTCAATGTCTCTACAGACTACTTATTGGGAAGAACTGATAACCCGAATATCGCAAACCATGGTGATGCTTCTGCACCATTGGATCTGCGTGATATTGCGGCTCAATCCATGCTGTTTGATGGAAAGCCATTGACCGAAGAAGATATTGATTTCATCACTGCTGTCCTTGAGGCTCATTTAAAAAATAAATAGAGGTACATTATATGACAGTACAAGAGCTTTGTGCCAAAGAAGGTGTAAATCTCTGCTACTTTGACGGAAGTAATTGGCACAGCCCTGGATTTTTCAATCCTGCTCTTAATATTCTAGCCCTGGACATTAATTTGTCGGTGGAAGATCAAAAACAAGTAGCTCTCCATGAATTAGGTCATAAAGAACACACTCCTGTTCAATATGAATTGAATAGAGAGCTTTGCGAATTACAAGCTGATAGAAGCATGATTCATCATTTGCTTGAAGAAGAATTGAAGCTAATGGATGATATTAGGGATTTTAATTATCTTCATTTTATGGAAAAATACAGTCTGAAGACCATCGCAAATGAAACGATGGTTAAAGACGAGTTTAATTCACTAATTAGTTAAATAGGAGGATCTAATGAAAAAAAGTAAGCCTTTTTATAAACATGTTTGGTTTATAATATTTATTATTTTGGTTGTTATTGGCGGTATAAGCTCTCTAACTAAACCAAAATCAAAAACCACAAGTAGTGCAGAAAAGTCTGCTACTATTAAAAACAACACTTTTAAAATGACGGATAAGCTTGGGGAAGAGTTCGCAATTTATTTACGAGAAAATGCGGAAGTCTTGGACAATGGTGATAAAATCGAATTTGCTACAGGTGGAAATTCTACTAATGTTTCTGTACGTGTTGGTGAAGCGTGGAAATATGAAAGTGTAAGCCGTAAAATCTATCTTGCTAATTCATTTCTTAAACAAAAAAATGAGCTGTTTAAAAAATGGGCGGCAGAAAATAACTATGAAGTTAACCTAAATAAAGATAACCCAGAATTAATAGTTAAAGTTTCTGATGCAGATAAAACAACAATTGCCCAAGAGCATAGTGGCAAGATGAAGATACTTAATAATTAAGTAAGCAAAAAAATCCCCACACTCGCCTTCGCCAAAAATTGAGTGTGAGGATTACAGTGTAAGAAAAGCCATTCAAAAGGTCTTTTTCTTATGCCCATTTTATCAAGAAATGAGGTAAAACGCAATGGAAATAAAGTCTTACAAAAAGAAAAATGGCGATACAGCCTATAAGTTTAGGATCTATGTCGGTAAAGAAAACGGAAAGGATAAGTATGTGAAGCGTCAGGGCTTCCAGACAAAAGCCAAGGCAAGAGCAGCACTTCTCCAACTTCAAACTGACCTTGAAAATAGTGAGGAAATCACTGTCAAGGAAATTACTGTCGAGGAAGTCGCTGAAAAATGGCTCAAGGAATATGCTGACACAGTGCAGGATAGCACCTACATCAAGACCGAACGGAATATAAAAAATCATATCTATCCGACTTTAGGAAATCAGAAAATTTCTGCTCTCACTCCTCTGCAACTTCAGGAACAAGTCAATGCCTGGTCCAAAGAACTTGTTTACGGACGTAAGATGAAAGGCTTGATGAATAACATATGTAAGTACGCTATCAGACATGGCTACATCTCAACAAATCCGGTTGAGAGTGTAACAACGCTTGTCAGAAAGCAAGCAGATACAGATAGCGATTTTTACGACAAGGAGGAACTGAAATCTTTCCTTGAGTTAGTAGACCAAACAGATGAACTGAGAAAGAAAGTCCTCTTTCGTCTTCTAGCCTTCACAGGAGTTCGAAAAGGGGAGGTTTTAGCCCTCAAATGGGAAGACTGGACCAATAACACTCTGAGCATAAACAAGGCCATTACGAGAGGATTTGACGGGGAATCTGTCGGTCCTACAAAAAACAAAAGTAGCAACCGATTGATCAGCTTGGACGAAAAGACAAGTGAACTGCTCACAGAGTGGAGAGAAATGAATCCTACTACTACTTTTATCTTTGAGAATGAATTAGGAAAACCAATACCAGGAACACTACCACGGAAATGGCTACAACAAATTGTCAAAGATTCGGATGTGCGTCCGATTAGGATCCACGGCTTCCGACATACACATGCCAGCCTATGCTTCGAAGCTGGAATGACACTCAAACAGGTCCAGTATAGACTTGGACACTCAGATTTAAAAACAACCATGAACATCTATACTCACATCACCAGAGAGGCCAAGGATGATATTGGTGAGAAATTTGCAAACTATATTGATTTTTAGACAAATAACATAAAGACAGACCCTTTGGATAAAAAAGGGTCTGTTTTTGGGTCTGTCGGTTTCAAAAAGGTTCAAAAAGGAATAGAAAGTATAAAACAAAAAACGTTGTTTTTACAACGTTTTAGAAAGATTTAGAAAGCTTTAGAAACTATAGATGGAGCCGGTGGGAGTCGAACCCACGTCCAAACACCTGCCAGCATATTTGTCTACAACCATAGGTTATGTCTTAGTTTAACAGCTACATGACACATAACTCAAGTCCTGTACCTGCGAGTCTATCAATCTCTTATCTAACTTCTAGACAAAGTTAGATCGTATCTCGCTAAAATTAAGACCTGTCATCAAACACGAGCGATTCGAATCGGGTCACGCCTGCTGGTGTTTAGGCAGCTAAAGCGTAAGAATTATTATTTTTTGCAGTTATATTTAACTGGCGTTTTACATCCGCTAGATGAGTTGCAAAATATACCTCATAATGCCTGTCGAATCCGTAACGACCCCAAAACGAATACAATTAGTATATCAAAATGTAGCTAAAAATGCAAAAGAAAAAAATTGAACAAGAAGGCTTCCACTGGGAAGCTCCTTGCTCAATTTGCTGTTATTATTGAAGATTCAACTTGTACTTGCTGATGTAGTGAATGGTGAAGTACATAGAAACAATCTTAATAACTTCATAAATGAGACCTGGGATGAAGTTTGGTCCAAAATCATCAATATTTCCATAAACCAATGCATATCCGACAGCATATGAATCTTTTAATGGATTGACTGCTGTACCTATGATACTTAACACAATACACAAGAGAAAGAAAAACAGAATAGCCTTCAATCCACGACGATTTTGGAAGAGTTGGCCAAGTGCGATTGATACATAAAATAGTAAGATTCCTGAAGCTGTGGTAAAAATCCACCAGATGATAATCCAATAAGCAATAGAATGACTAAAAGCCTCAGCGATAATACTAAATACAGGAGAGAGGTCTTGTCCAATGACAGCGCCCATCACAAGTATTGTGATAAAACCACTAAAAAATAGAAGGAATAGGCAGTAAAGACTCGCTACTAAAGCTCCCACAAATTTAGACAAAATGATCGCATGAGGGCTAGCTGGAAGGGTCCAGGTCAAGTAACCTTCACGTCCGTATAAGTTGGAATAGAAACGACGAATAATAATATAGTAGTTACTAAGATAAAGACCAATGACTCCTCCAAAAATGAGAATCCCAAGAGTCCCAGTTATGATTTGCATACTATTGGTTTCCATATCCACAAAACCGTTTGTAGCACTTCCACCAATAACACCTGTAATCACTGACAAACCTAGTGCGATCAGGGTGATCAATAAATACCACTTAGCTGTCGATTTAAATTCATATTTTAATAATTTACCAAACATGGGGTCCTCCTAATAAACACGGAATTGATCACGGAAGATCTCATCGATTGATTTTCCGTGTTGATTGCGCAAAACAGTCGTATTTTCATGCAAGAGGATTCTTCCTTGGTTGATGAAAATCGCTTCATCCAAAACTTGCTCAATATCCGCAATCAAGTGAGTAGAAATCAAGACAGAAGAGTTTGGACGTCGATTTTGAATAATGGTCCGCAAAATATAATCACGCGCTGCTGGGTCGACCCCACCGATTGGTTCATCAAGGACATACAAGTCAGCTTCACGACTCATCACCAAAATCAATTGTACTTTTTCCTTGTTCCCTTTTGAAAGGCTGTTCAATTTTTGATTTGGATGCAAATGCAAATCGTTGAGCAATTGGTAAGCTCGTTGGACATTAAAATCTGAATAAAAATCTTGGAAATAGCTAATAGCATCACTAATTTTTATATTTTCACTCAGATAAGTCGTATCCGGCAAATAGGAAACAACTTTTTTTGAAGCTGGGGATGGTAATTGACCATGAATATAGATATTTCCAAGGCTTGGTTGCAACAAACCATTAATCAATTTAATGATGGTTGTTTTCCCGCTACCATTAGGCCCCAAAAGGCCAATAATACGGCCAGGTTGGATGTTCAAACTAACATCCATGAGAGCAACTTCATGCCCATAATTCTTTGTCACATGGTCCAAGTAGACCAAAGGATACTGATTCATGTAAATCTCCTTTATTTTCTATTTATGCTATTATACCTTGTCCTCTTGATGATTGCAACTTTATCTGAAAATTTGCTAAGAATTTGAAAATGGTTGTTCAAAAATACAGGTGTAAACAAATCAGAGGTTAGGGAAGCCCCTAACCTCTGATTTGTTTTGATGAATAGAATTTTTAACTAATTCCAAGTGCAATCCGTGCATAGCGGCTCATTTTTTCAACCGTCCAAGCAGGATACCAGACCAACTTCACATCCACCGATGTCACTTCTTCTACTTCTGCTAAAACATCATGAATCTGATCTGTCAGAAGATCCGCTAATGGACATCCCATGGTCGTTAGCGTCATATCAATAATGGTCGCTCCAGTTTCACCATCAAAATGGATCTCGTAAACAAGACCTAAATTAACAATGTCAATCCCAAGCTCAGGATCGATTACCTCTTCCAAAGCATTTAAGATTTTATTTTTAATTTCTTCAATTTGCTCAGTTGTATATGCCATATGACACTTCCTTTTTTTGTTATGTTACTCTCGATAGAATTGCTTAGCTCGGGTTAAAAAGGTCCCACGGACATAGGTCGCTTTTTCATTTCTTGGCGACCGTTAAAAATGTCCCCCGGACCTAGGTCGCTTTTTTATTTCTAGGCGACCGTTAAAAATGTCCCCCGGACATTTTTAATCCTCAATAAAATCACGCAATGGTTTGCTTCTGCTTGGGTGGCGGAGTTTACGGAGGGCTTTGGCTTCGATCTGACGGATCCGTTCACGGGTCACGTTGAAGACTTTACCCACATCTTCCAAGGTCCGCATTTTTCCATCATCCAAACCGAAACGTAAACGAAGTACGTTTTCTTCACGGTCTGTCAGGGTATCGAGGACTTCATCTAATTGTTCACGTAGAACCACACGAGTGGTGTAGTCTACTGGATTTTCAATCACTTCATCTTCGATGAAATCTCCCAAATGGCTATCGTCCTCTTCACCGATTGGGGTTTCAAGAGAAACAGGCTCTTGGGCAATCTTCAAGATTTCGCGTACCTTATCAGGCGTCATATCCATGCGTTCAGCGATTTGTTCAGGCGTTGGGTCTTGTCCCAATTCTTGCAAGAGATTGCGTTGTTCACGAACCAACTTGTTAATGGTTTCCACCATGTGAACAGGGATCCGAATGGTCCGTGCTTGGTCTGCAATGGCACGAGTGATAGCCTGACGAATCCACCAAGTAGCATAGGTAGAGAACTTGAACCCTTTGGTATAGTCAAACTTATCAACGGCCTTCATCAAGCCCATATTTCCTTCTTGGATCAAATCCAAAAATTGCATTCCACGACCAACGTAACGTTTCGCAATGGATACAACCAAACGAAGGTTGGCTTCTGCAAGACGTTGCTTGGCTTCCAAGTCACCTTGTTCCACTAAGATAGCCAATTCTTGTTCTTCTTCATTTGTCAAAAGAGGAACAACCCCAATTTCTTTCAAGTACATCCGTACTGGGTCGTTGACCTTGGCAGAGTTGCTTCCAAGCAATTCCTCATCTGACAATTCTGGCTCTTCTTCATTGTTCAACACACGCGCACTTGGGTTACCATCTTTATCCGTGATCGAAATTCCTGCATCTTGAATCCGTTGCAAAAGATCTTCAATCCCATCTGCATCTAGTGTGAATGGAATAACCAACTTGTCATTAATTTCATCATCTGTTGCAGTTCCACTTTTCTTGTGGCTGCGAATAAACTCTGCAATTTGAACGTCCAATGTTGTAATATCTTTTTGTTCTTTAGCCATTCCTACTCCATTCTTCTTTTTTGAGCGATCAAACGCTCGAGTTCCAATAAAGCTTTTTCCGCATCCCCTGTCGAGGAAGCTTCCTTCACTTTATTTCCAATTTGTTGACTTTCTTTGCGAAGAAGCTCACGATTTCGCGTTTCTTCCACTTCTTCTAATTCACCATCCGCTATCTCTTCTGGCAAATCTTCTTCTAACATCCGGTACCAGGCGTGCTGGACCCCTTCAGGTTGCTCGGACAAATCCTGAGATGTGACTTCTCCATTTTGACAGAGTAATTGGTACAAGATCTGTAACTCCGGTGTGTCAAAGACAAAATCAGGTCGCAAACGGTAATCATTAAGCACCATTGGAAAATCTTTCATCCTACTTAATAAATGATTTTCCGCCTTGATCAAGCGCGTCATCCCACGATTAGGCAGGAGATCGACTGAAAAATTCGACGTTCTTGATCGTCCACCACTTTGATCCTCCTGCCGTTGATGCAAGCGACAATTATTGACAATCTGCTCAATCTGCAAATAATCAAAGTCTGGCAATAAATCTGCCAACTTATAAATATAGGTGTTTTGCGCTGTGATGGAGCGCGTCTGGGCGATCATCGGTGCCAGCTTCTCGACAAACTCAATCTGTGCCTGTAAGTTCTCAATATACTGGGGTTTCCAGTAGTGCATCAAGAATTCAACCTTACTGATCCGCGAATTCTTCAAGAGGGAAGCTAGATCTTCTGGGGAGGTCTTTTTGAGGTACTCATCGGGATCCATCTGATCAGGGATACGGACGATCTCCAACTCCAGATCCTGCAAGACATCCAAGGCCTTAGCGGTTGCTTCAAGTCCCGCCTTATCCCCATCATAGGTCAAAATGACCTTTTTGGTAAAATGAGACAGGTGCTGGACGTGCTCTGGTGTCAAGGCTGTCCCCATAGAGGCGACTGCATTTTCAATCCCAGCTCGATAAGCCGCAATGACATCCATAAAGCCTTCCATGATATACATTTCATGTTGCTTTTTGGCGCTCGTCTTAGCTTGATCCAAATGATAAAGTTCATAACTCTTATTAAATAGACGGGTACTTCGACTATTCTTGTACTTGGCTTGATGACTGCCATCATCCGTTAGTTTCCACAGTCTACCAGAAAAAGCAATGACACGTCCACTATCATCCGTCAAAGGAAACATAATCCGATCCTGAAAGGCATCAAAAACTGTTCCAGTATCTAAGATTGTGAATAACCCCGAATCGGTAATCACTTTCTCAGAGAACTTCTCAGAGAGATTTCGATAGAGATAATTCCCTTCTGCTGGGGCTAAGCCCAATTGAAAATGTCGGATGACCTCATCCGTCAGTCCACGTTCATGCAGATAATTTCGCGCTTCTTCTCCCATCTTTGTCGTCATCAGAATCGCCTGGTAGAACTTACTGGCTTCCTGA
The DNA here is from genome assembly GCF_001815045.1 of Streptococcus sp. HMSC065E03. Classification (NCBI taxonomy): domain Bacteria; kingdom Bacillati; phylum Bacillota; class Bacilli; order Lactobacillales; family Streptococcaceae; genus Streptococcus; species Streptococcus sp. HMSC065E03. The sequence goes on from NZ_KV818853.1 coordinate 378,920, forward strand.
TGAATCTCATAAAGTTCTTGGTTGGGATTGATAGACGTTGGTTGAGCCGGCCTTGCTTGGTACTGAAGCGCAATACCCGCTTTTTCTGCTACGATCTGAACCGCATCCATAAAAGCGACTCCACGGTATTCCTCAATAAACTTAAAGACATCTCCCGAGCGACCACATCCGAAACAATGGTAAAACTGCTTGTCTTCAACGACATTAAAAGAAGGAGTCTTTTCACCATGAAAAGGACAGAGCCCTAAAAAATTACGGCCAGCCTTGGTCAAAGAAACAACTTCTCCAATAACTTCAACAATGTTTACACTGTTTTTAATTTCTGCAATCAGCTCTTTATCAACCATAAACAGTGCCTCCATTTTACCATAGATTATCACTTTATATTTTATACTAAAAGTTAGTAAAAGTAAATTTTTTCCTACCGATTTCACACATAAAAGAAAAGATTTTCAACCTTTATCACTAATTTTTAAAAATGAGGCATATTCCTTGTCAGTCGAATATTTTTCCGTTATACTATCATAGTAAAAAATTATTATGAAAGGACATATTTAGGATATGTTAAAAGATTTGAAAGCTTTTCTCCTTCGTGGGAATATTGTTGACCTTGCTGTAGCAGTCGTTATCGGAGCTGCATTTGGAGCTATCGTAACATCACTTGTTAACGATATCATCACTCCACTTATTTTGAAACCAGCTATGAAAGCTGCTGGTGTTGATAAGATTGCTAATTTGTCATGGAACGGTGTTGCATACGGTAGCTTCTTGAGCGCTGTGATCAACTTCCTTGTTGTTGGTACTGTTCTTTTCTTCGTAGTGAAAGCTGCTGAAAAAGCTCAAAACCTTGGTAAAAAAGAAGAAGCTGTCGAAGAAGAAGCTCCTGCTCCTACTCAAGAAGAGTTGCTTACTGAAATCCGCGACTTGCTTGCAAACAAATAATCAGATAAAAAGATCCGATCTTCTAGCTAGAAGATCGGTTTTTTTGTCTTTAACGGATGAAAAAAACAAAAAACAGACCGAGGTCTGTTCTTGTATTCAATTAGAATTTTTTACGTTTACGAGCTGCTTCTGATTTACGTTTACGTTTTACAGAAGGTTTTTCATAGAATTCACGTTTGCGTGTTTCTTGAAGAGTACCAGCTTTAGTAACCGCACGTTTGAAACGACGAAGAGCATCGTCAAGAGATTCATTCTTACGTACTACTGTTTTTGACATATTTTTCACTCCCTTCAAGCCTAAAATCTTAATTATTTTATCACACTTTAAAGAGGCTGTCAAGATCTTTTGAAACTTTTCTAGCCTTCCTAGCCTTTATGCCATTTCTTTTTTATGACTTTTTCAATCCTCCTATTTTATGATACAATGGAAACAAAGAAAACCCTGAAGGAGATACCATGTCAGAAATTTATGATATTACGATTGTTGGGGGCGGACCAGTTGGTCTGTTTGCTGCTTTTTATGGCAATATGCGCCAAGTTAAAGTCAAACTGATTGATTCCTTACCTCAACTTGGAGGGCAACCAGCTATTCTCTATCCAGAAAAGAGTATCCTCGATGTACCTGGCTTTACCAATTTGACTGGTGAAGAATTGAGCAACCGCTTGATCGAGCAAGTCGAACGGTTTGATACGCCGATCTTCCTCAATGAAACTGTAGAGGATATTCAAAAAGAGGGTGACCTCTTCACTATCACTACTTCTCGCCAGGTTCATCAGTCTAAAGCAGTCATCATTGCCATGGGTGGCGGTGCCTTTAAGCCACGCGCTCTTGATATCGAGGGGGCTGAAGACTTTGATAACGTCCACTACCATGTTTCAAACATCCAACAATATAAAGGACAACAGGTGACCGTCCTTGGTGGTGGGGACTCTGCTGTGGACTGGGCTCTTGCTTTTGATATGATTGCTCCAACTACAATCGTTCACCGTCGGGACAACTTCCGTGCCCTAGAACACAGTGTAGAAGAACTCAAGCAATCTTCTGTCAGCATCAAAACACCATTTGTTCCTAGCCGCTTGATTGGCGAAAATGGTCATGCCACTCATCTTGAAATCACAAAAGTTAAAGCCGATGAAACCGAACTCATCCCGATTGATCACTTATTTGTCAACTATGGCTTTAAATCTTCAATCGGAAACTTGAAAGAATGGGGTGTAGAATTGCAACGCCATAAAATCAAGGTGAATCAGAAACAAGAAACCAGCCTTCCTGGAATTTATGCCTGTGGAGACTGCTGCTTCTACGAAGGAAAGATTGATCTCATCGCTACAGGTCTGGGGGAAGCTCCAACAGCCGTAAACAATGCCATCAACTACATCTATCCAGATAAGAAAGTCCAACCAACGCACTCAACTAGTTTATAATAAAAAAGGCCTTTGGCCTTTTTTAAATTGAAGTCAAACTATTTTAAGTTAATCGATTCTGCAAAGAAGTAAAAATGAGTTCCTATTTTTAGTATGAATCAAGAAAATACAAAACTTTCCGCTGTGAGAAAAGTGCCTGAAACATTACGTTTCAGGCACTCGGGAGTTTTGAGACATTAGGCTCAAAACTAAGTCATGGAACTTCTATGAAGTTCGCTGACGTCCGTACTCACCTAAGGAAAGTTTTTAAAAAGACTTTATCCTCATTATGAAAGGCCTTTGGCCTTTTTTATTTGTCTAAATCGTCTGCGATCTTATTGATCTTACGCAAGCGGTGATTGACGCCGCTTTTTGAAATAGGTTGTTGCAAGCTATCTGCGATCTGCTGGATGGAATAATCTGGATGGTTCATCCGGATATAGGCAACTTCTTGCAAGTCACTTGGTAAACTCCCTAGGCCGACCGTATCCACAATTTTACTAATATTATTAATGGTTTTCATGCTAGCTGTGACTGTGCGCTGAATGTTGGCCATCTCGGCATTATTGGCCCGATTGACGTCATTGCGCGTCTCTCTCATGACCTTGATAGACTCAAATTCCTGCATGGCTTGCATGGCCTCTACTACAATGAGAAAATCAATAATATCTTCCGCTCGTTGCAGATAGGTCACCACTCCTTTTTTCCGCTCGATGGTTTTCGCATCTAGTAAAAATCCTTGCATGAGAAGGGCAATTCCTTCCGCGTGGTCTGTATAAACAGAATGAATTTCCAACTGGTACTTTCCTTTTTCAGGATCCTTGATGGAACCACTCGACAGAAAAGCCCCTCGAAGATAAGCACGACTGGCTACTTCATCTTCTAAAACACTGGCATCAATACCTGTTTCAATCCCAAAGAAGGCATCTGCCAAATGCAAGTCAGCTAGAATCTCTTCCACCTTTTCATCCAAGAATACTGTGTAAACACGATTTTTTTTCAAATTGGTTTTTTGGTGGTGGCGGATATCCGATTTGGCCTCATAGAAATGATGCAACAATTCATAGATATGGCGAGCGATCTTGGCATTTTCTGTTGTTACCGAGAGCGTCAAGCCCCCCATTGAAATCCCAAGACTTCCAGACATCTTGATAATGGCAGCCAATTCACTCTTTTCAAATCGCTTGAGAGACAATAATTCTTCTTTTACACGAACCGTAAAACTCATTTTCTCACCTGCACGATCTGCATCAACTCTTCGACCACTTTTTCACCATCATGAAAGGCTCCTCCATTGACCAACTTCAAGAAATCAGAAGAAATCACTTGGGGAACTTGCGAGTGTAGCCCCTTGAAATCGTGCTCTACCTGCACCAAGTATTCATCAAATTTGTTACTGTTCATGTAAGCTGCGGGAACCTGATTGATATTGACAAGGACGGTATCGATGAACTTCTCTCCCAAATGTTTATGGAGAACGGCAACGTGGTCACTGTCTGTGAAATGCTCGGTTTCTCCTCTTTGGGTCATGATGTTACAAACATAGGCTACCTGAGCCTTGGTTTCAAGGATGGCTTTCCCAATCTCATCGATCATCAAATTAGGAAGGATCGAGGTAAAGAGCGAACCAGGACCTAAGACGACCATATCACTTTCAAGAATAGCTTCCACTACTTTTTTACTAGCTTTTGGACGCTCTTGATCAAAGGTATTGGTCACATAAACATGATCAATCATGCCGGTGTAGTTGGCAATGTGGCTTTCTCCTACCACTTCTTTTCCATCTTGAAAGACGGCATGAAGGGTCAAGGGACTATCACTGGACGGATAGATCTTGCCGGTCGTATGAAAGAACTTGGTTAACAACTGCATGGCATTATAGGTCGAGCCTTGCATCTCTGAAATCCCTGCAATAATCAAGTTTCCCAAAGGGTGTCCGGCCAAAGGGCCATCATCGTCAGCAAAGCGGTATTGAAAGACCTTCTCATAAAAACGAGGCATATCTGACATGGCAACCAGCACATTTCGAAGATCCCCAGGTGGTGTCAATTTTTGGATGTTCTTCCGCAATTCACCTGAACTCCCGCCATCATCTGCAACGGTTACAATAGCAGTAATATCGACCGGTTTCTTTCTCAGACTATCGAGAATAACAGAAATCCCTGTTCCTCCTCCAATAACGGTTACTTTAGGTTTTCTCATGAGCGATTCACCGTTTCTTTCCGTCTGTCCTTGTCTCTATGACTGCAATTGACCTGCCAATTTTTTTCTAAATCATGTGCTAAGCGCTCTGCAAAGGCTACTGAACGGTGTTGCCCACCGGTACATCCCATAGCAATGGTGAGAACGGATTTACCCTCACGTTTATAGGACGGTAAAATAGGAACGATCAAGTCATGAAGATGACGGTAAAAGTCCTCTGATTCAGGGTGATCCATGACATAATCATAAACAGCTGGATCTTGACCGGTTAAATTCCGAAGCTCCAATTTGTAGTAGGGATTTGGAAGAAAACGCACGTCAAACACAAGGTCAGCATCGATCGGAAGGCCATATTTAAACCCAAATGACATGACCTCAACCCGAAAATCTGGCTGATTGTCTTGACTGGCAAATTGTTCTGCAATGGTTTTTCTCAGATTACGAGGTGTCAACTCAGTCGTATCTACTACATTTTGACTGATATTTTTTAAAGGGGATAAGAGTTCGCGCTCTAGAGTAATCCCATCTAAGACACGGCCATCTGCCGCTAGTGGGTGGCTACGACGGGTTTCCTTGTATCGTGCTACCAACTCACTATCAGTGGCATCCAAGAACAAGACCTTGAAATCGAGGTCTTCTTGGTTGTCCAATTCATCCAAAATGGTGCGAATTTCATTGAAAAAAGACCGGCTCCGCATATCCACAACAACGGCTAATTTATTGTTATCGGGACTGTGGCGCATGAGCTCAATAAATTTCAGCAAGAGCGCCGGTGGCATATTATCGATGGTAAAGTAACCCAAATCCTCAAACGATTGGATGGCGACGGTCTTACCCGCACCGCTCATCCCTGTTACCATGACCAGTTGAATCTTACTTTCTGTCATTTTCTCCTCCCATAAATAAAACAGAGTGGCCTACAGTTTCCTGCTCTCCACTCTGTCTTTTTGTCTTTGAATGGTTATTAGGCTTTGATTTCCGCAATAACTTCAATTTCAACCTTCACATCACGTGGCAGGCGTGCTACTTCAACAGCAGATCGAGCTGGAAACTCTGTAGTAAAGACTGTTTTATAGACCTCATTAAAAGGTACAAAGTCATTCATATCACTTAAGAAACAAGTGGTTTTCACCACGTGGTCAAAGTCTGTCCCAGCCTCTTCTAAAATAGCCCCAATGTTCTTTAAGACTTGCTCTGTTTGTTCTTGGATGGTTTCTCCAATGATTTCACCTGTTTCAGGTGACAAGGGAACTTGTCCACTTGCAAAGAGAAGATTCCCTACGATTTTCCCTTGAACATAAGGTCCAATTGCTGCAGGTGCTTTATCTGTATGAATTGTTTTTGCCATAGTATTCTCCAAGTCTATTTACTTCTGCTGGTTTTCTTTTGCTAATTTTTCCCTTTGTAAGCGCAACTTGCGCTTAGGGTTTAACGTATTAAAGAGTTCTTCAAGTTTTTCAGCATTCCAAACATCGGCTGCTGAAACAAAATTTCCATTTTCATCTCGAAAAGATATTGGTTTATCTCCCACTGAAAAAGCCTCACTTCTTATTTGGAATCCTTGATCCGCTGGGGATCTATCCTAATCTACAAACTCAAATTCAAATTTACCGATCCGGACGATATCGCCATCTTTTGCCCCACGCGCACGGAGAGCTTCATCAACACCCATGCCACGCAATTGACGAGCAAATTTCATGACCGCTTCATCCCGATCGAAATTCGTCATATTAAAGAGTTTTTCAAGTTTTTCACCAGACAAGACCCAAGCGGCATCGTCATCCCGACTGATGTCAAAGGCTGGCTGGTCTTCATCAAAGCCATAGTAGACTTCTTCTTGGGCCATTTCGTCTTCTGAATACAAGAGGAATTCTGGCGTTTTGTCTAACAATTCTGCTGTTGCTTCTAACAAGTTGTCCAAACCTTGATGCGCCAAACTAGAGATCGGGAAGATCTGTGGCAGTTCATCAAACTCATCGTAATTGGCTGCCAATTTCTTCTTGAACTCTTTCAAATTTTCCTGGCTTTCTGGCATATCCATCTTATTTGCCACGATAATCTGAGGTCGCTCCATCAAACGAAGATTATAGGTTTCAAGCTCTTTATTGATTTGAACATAGTCTTCATAAGGGTCACGTCCTTCACTGGCTGACATATCAATAACATGCAAGATAACACGGGTGCGCTCGATGTGACGAAGGAACTGGGTTCCGAGTCCGACACCTTGGCTAGCCCCTTCGATCAATCCAGGAAGGTCCGCGACTGCAAAGGATTCACCTGACGGTGTCCGAACCATGCCCAAGTTTGGAACGATGGTTGTGAAATGATAAGCTCCAATCTTTGGTTTGGCTGAAGTGATGACACTAAGAAGAGTTGATTTCCCTACTGATGGGAAGCCAACCAAACCAACGTCTGCCAAGACCTTGAGCTCTAATTCAAGTTCGCGTTCCTGACCAGGTTCCCCGTTCTCAGAAATCTCTGGAGCTGGATTTTTAGGAGTAGCAAAACGAATGTTTCCACGTCCGCCACGGCCACCGTGGGCAACAATGTACTCTTGTCCATTCTCGACTAGGTCCGTAATGACCTTGCCAGTCTCAGCATCTCGGACTGTCGTTCCTTGAGGGACTCGTACATAGAGATCTTCTGCTCCCCGTCCGTGCATCCCTTTGGTCATTCCTTTTTCCCCATTTTGGGCTTTGAAATGCCTGTTATAACGGAAGTCCATCAAGGTACGCAAGCCTTCGTCTACTACGAAGATGACATTGCCACCACGACCTCCATCACCACCCCAAGGTCCGCCATTAGGGACATATTTTTCGCGACGAAAAGCCACCATGCCATCGCCGCCATTTCCAGCCTTGACCTTAATCTTGGCTGTATCTAAAAACATACTCATAAATAGATGATTTCCTTTATTTCTGTGTGCGTCTTAGTAAGAAAGAGCACCAATTGCGGTTGCAAATATTGCACCAACCGTTACAATCAACATAATCACAATGACCACCATCGTGATCATTTCAAATGGTGTTTTTTTACGTTTTCCGTTATCTCCAAAAGCCACTTCTAATACCTCGATTACTATAAATTCATTAGCCCTATTTTACCACGAAATAGGGGATTTTTCAAATCGAGCCTACACAAAAAGACCAGACAGAAGTCTGATCTTTCATTGATCATATTAAGAATCTTTTCTTACACGTAAAATACCAACCGATAGAATTGCTAGGAAGACACCCATGACAAGAACTACCGGTGTCATCTTTTCACCTGTACTTGGAAGAACTTTTTTCTTACCAGGTTTTGGGGCTTCTTCTTTAACAGAAGATGAAGATGATTTCAATGAAGAACTTGATGTGGATGTTGAGTTCGATGTAGAACTGGAACTCGTTGAAGATGATGAGCTTGATGAAGAACTAGAGCTTGATGAAGAACTAGAGCTTGATGAAGAACTAGAACTTGATGAGGAGGTTGAGCTAGGTGTCGGTGGTGTTTGTTCTTTCTCACCTAATCCCTCTCCGGTTCCTGATTCCAATCTCAATTCACGGGTTAAACTACGCGGTGCTGGGAAATTGGTTGCTGTCCATGTTAATGTATTATGGACAACATCACCGACTTTCGTTCCAGGTGCCACTTTTGTAGAATATTCAATATACATTGGCCAATTGTAATTATCACCAAATTCAATTGTAAAACCAGTGATCTTTCCATCTGCATTCTTATTGAAAACAGCTTTTTTAGTAAAGTTATCCAGAACTGGGAGACTTAATATCTGAGCTTCGTTCTTAATCCCACCTTCTACAGGAGCATAACGAACAGCGCGTAAGCTCCCTTCAACCAATGTTAAGCCATCTCCGAATTGGTCTTTAATGACCATTCCACGAAGCATATCTTGGCGAGCATTTAAGAGAATCCGCCATTTGATAATGGTTGGATCAGACTTATCTTGGTAACCGTATTTCATCTCATAGTCTCCAGCTTCTCCAGCTGTCTTTTCATAATTAAATGAAAAATCTGTATTTCCTAGTTTAAACTGGATTGGAGAAGTTTTTGTAACTACTTCTGAGTCTACTTTTACATCAAAATGAAGAGCAACTCGTTTGTTGAGTGGATGAGATGCGAAATAATCATTAAAGGTAACGGTCACTGTTTTCTTAGCTGTATCAACGACAGCTTTCCCCACCGTCTGACCATTTGATTGACCTTCCTCAAGAACATTGAATTCCAGTGCTGTGTAGAGGGCTAATTCTTTTGGCAAACTAAGAGTTAAGGTATCACCAGCTTGAATAGTTTGCGAATCTGGAAAGGCTAAATAAATACTTGCTGACAATTTTTCATTTGTCAACACCTTGCTCCCATTTGTTAGCGTGTTACCGTCTTTCGTTAGACGTGCTGTCTGTGTATATGATGAGACTTCTGCAGCATGTATTGTTTTAGTCAAACCAGCTGTGAATAGAATCGTTAGCACTAAGGCAAGTGCCCATACAATTTGACGAACCTGTTTCATATATACCTCCTCTGCTCGCCTATTTGCGAGCCATGTTTTTTACAAGGTTAAAGTCCGATTTCTGCTTGAACAACTGCAGCAATGGTATCTACATAGTAGTCCACTTCTTCATGGGTTGGTGCTTCTGCCATCACTCGAAGGAGGGGTTCAGTTCCACTTGGACGTACCAAAATACGTCCATTTCCTGCCATCTCCGCTTCCATTTTTTCAATGATTTCACGAATAGCAGGTACTTCCATCGCCTTATCTTTCATGCTATTTTCAACCCGGATATTGACGAGTTTTTGTGGATAAATGGTTACTTCAGCAGCCAATTCAGATAATTTCTTGCCGGTTTCTTGCATGATTTTAGTCAATTGAACTCCTGTTAATTGACCATCACCAGTCGTGTTGTAATCCATGATGACGACGTGACCGGATTGTTCACCACCAAGGTTGTAACCAGACTTGCGCATCTCTTCGACCACATAACGATCTCCAACAGCTGTGATTTCTTTTTGAATTCCCTTCGCATCTAATGCCTTGTGGAAGCCGAGATTGGACATGACGGTTGTGACGATCGTATTTTTTTCGAGCAAGCCTTTGCTTGAAAGATAAGAACCGATGATGTACATGATCTTATCCCCGTCAACGATCTCTCCATTTTCATCCACTGCAATCAAGCGATCGCTGTCTCCGTCAAATGCTAGACCAATCGCTGCGCCTACTTCTTTGACTTTCTCTTGCAAATGCTCTGGGTGAGTAGAACCAACCCCATCATTGATGTTCAAACCATCTGGGTTTTCACCGATGACGGTCAATTGAGCTCCCAGATCTGCAAAGATTTGACGGGCACTAGTAGAGGCTGCACCATTTGCTGTATCTAAGACTACGTGCATGCCCTCGAGTTGGACACCTGTCGATACAAGGAATTCTTGATACTTACGCAAGCCTTCTGGATATTCCATGACCGTTCCTAAACCTTGGGCACTTGGACGTGGAAGGGTATCTTCAGCAGCATCAAGCAAGGCTTCAATTTCAAGTTCGCGATCATCATCCAATTTGAAGCCATCACCACCAAAGAATTTGATGCCATTGTCCAAGGCTGGATTGTGGCTAGCAGAAATCATAACTCCGGCACTGGCTTTTTCCGTACGAACTAGATAAGCAACACCTGGCGTTGCAATCACACCCAACTTGTAGACGCGAATTCCAACAGATAAGAGGCCAGCAATTAAGGCATGCTCTAACATTTCACCAGAAATACGCGTATCACGTCCAACAAATACCAAGGGTGTTTCTTCTTCATGTTGGCTCAACACATAGCCACCGAAACGGCCTAGTTTAAAAGCCAATTCTGGCGTTAATTCTACATTTGCTTCTCCACGGACACCGTCCGTCCCAAAATATTTACCCATTCTTCATTACCTTTTTTACTTTCTAATTACTTGAACTGGAGGAGGTCGACGACGAGCTGCTTGAGCTTGACGTAGACGAGCTACTCTTTGTGGTCACTTGAATCCGTGTTTCACTCGGCTTGACCAAACCTGGTAGAACATTTCCTTGGGCATCTACTGCATTTAAGGAAATAGTTCCGCTATAATTTCCACTAATGATCTCACTGGATGGGAAGACCGCTTGGACATGATCAATGCGACTCAAGGTTTCTTGATCGCTGGTCACTTCTACCTTGGTGGTTTCAAGAGAAATATCCGAAACCGTTATTCCATCCACAATTTGATTGTCCGGGATCGTAGCCCTGACCGCAAACGATTTTTTCGCTTTCTTCCCGATTTTTACAGAAACTTTCTGAGGCTCTACGGTTGCGGTCAAACCAGCCGGAAGATCTTCCACAATCAACGGCACTTCAACGGTACCTTCCTTGGCCTTACGAAGATCCGCTACCACGCGAAACTTCCGAGTTCCCGGCTGCATTTCGCTTGCTAGAGCGACCCGGTTTGAACCCTTTAGAAAGACTGTTACTTCCGATGTTAACCCACTGACAAAGTATGTCTTGTCATTGTACTTGGCATCAATCGGAATATTGGTCAAGGTATTGGTGTAGGTCTCTGAACTTACTTGTCTAGCGCTGCTATTATTTTGAAAATTAAAGGATGACGCATTAATAAACAAGATAAAGGACAATAAGACGGAGGCAAAAACATAAAGAAATTCTTTTTTCGATCTCATTTTGTCACCCTCCCAAATAGACGCTCTTTCCAACTACTCGTTTTATTCTCTTCAGGAACCAAGAAGGATCTCAATTCTGCCTCGAACTCTTCTAAAGTTAAATCGTGTCGGAAGGTTCCATTATAGGTCATAGAGATCCCGCCCGTTTCTTCTGATACCACAAAGGTAAAGGCATCCGAAACTTCAGACAAACCAATGGCTGCGCGGTGACGCGTTCCGAACTCTTTTGAAATTCCGGTATTTTCCGTCAAGGGCAGGTAGGCACAAGAAACGGCAATTTTATCATTGCGGACAATGACCGCTCCATCGTGCAAAGGAGTATTAGGAATGAAGATATTAATCAGCAATTCTCCTGAAATTTCCGCATCTAGTGGAATCCCTGTGGAAATGTATTCCTGAAGGGTTCTGGCCCCTTGAATAGCTACCAAGGCACCAATCTTACGTGGGCTCATATAAGCCACTGCCTTGACATAGGCCTGTACCATTTTCTCTTCCTGACTGACTTCACTCGTCGTAAAAAATTCTGTCGCCCGACCTAAACGCTCTAAGCCAATCCGAATTTCAGGGGAGAAAATCACAACCAGCGCGATAACCCCATAGGTAATCACTTGATTGATCAGCCAAGAAATAGTCGTTAAACCCAAAAAATTGGCTAAAAATTGAGCCAAGAAAAAGATAATAACTCCACGCACCAAAATCATGATCTTGGTCCCGACGATGGCCTTGATCAAAAAATACAGCAACCAAGCCACCAGGGCAATATCGATGATATTGATAATAACACTCCACCAATTTGGGAACAAACTGGTCCAAAATTGTGGATTTGAAAACTGTTGAATATTCATATTCTCATACCTACCACTTCTCTAAAAGACATCATCTTATTATAACACGTTTCAACAGATTTTTCTGTAACCTTCTGATGCTTTTTATGATAAAATATGATTTATGAAGATAAATACAACCTTGGGCCTTCTGGCAGGAAAGCTTTCCGGCTCTATTCTAGAAAAGATGGGGCGGGGATCAACCCTACCAGGTAAAGTAGCCCTCAAATTTGATAAAGATATTCTCAGTCAACTGGCAAAAAACTATGAGATTGTTGTGATTACAGGGACAAATGGAAAAACCCTGACCACTGCGCTAACAGTAGGTATTCTCCAAGAAGCTTTTGGACCTATTTTGACCAATCCAAGTGGGGCCAATATGATCTCTGGGATTACAACGACCTTCTTACGTGCTAAGCATTCGAAAGCAAATCGACCGATTGCGGTACTTGAAATTGACGAGGCCAGCCTCTCTCGGATTTGTGATTATATTAAGCCCAGCCTTTTTGTGGTCACTAATATTTTCCGGGACCAGATGGACCGCTATGGAGAGATCTATACGACCTACCAAATGATTTTGGATGCTATTCACAAGGTCCCAACTGCAACAGTCTTGTTAAATGGTGATAGTCCGCTCTTTAATAGTCAGACCTTATCCAATCCGATCCAATATTATGGATTTGATACTGACAAATCAGAGCCACAACTAGCCCATTACAATACGGAAGGAATCCTCTGTCCGCATTGCCACAACATCCTCCAGTACAAGCTCAATACCTATGCTAATCTTGGGGATTATATCTGTGAGCACTGTGGTTTCCACAGGCCTTCTCTGACTTATGCCGTATCGGATCTCCTCTCATTAACCCAGCGCTCTTCCCAATTCCGGATCCAAGGGCAAGATTACCACATCAATATCGGTGGTCTCTACAACATCTATAATGCCTTAGCAGCTGTTTCCGTTGCTGGATTCTTTGGGGTTCAACCTGAAGTGATTAAGCAAGGATTTGATCGCAGTCGCGCTGTCTTTGGTCGCCAGGAAACCTTTAAGATTGGGGATAAGGAATGTACCCTAGTCCTGATTAAAAATCCGGTTGGTGCGACCCAAGCCATTGAAATGATCAAACTAGCCCCTTATCCCTTTAGCTTGTCGGTTCTCCTCAATGCGAATTATGCAGATGGGATTGATACCAGCTGGATTTGGGATGCCGACTTCGAGCAAATCACTCAGATGGACATTCCAGAGATCAACGCTGGCGGGGTGCGCCACTCTGAGATTGCTCGGCGACTTCGGGTCACTGGCTATCCTGCAGAAAAGATCACAGAAATGGCTGAATTAAAAGAGGTTTTCCAACGCATCCAGCAACAGGAAACCCCTCACGCTTACATTTTAGCTACCTATACAGCCATGCTAGAATTCCGTGAACTTTTGGCCCAAGAACACCTGATTGAAAAGGAGATGCACTAATGACTTATACTTCCCTAGAATCTTCTGATCAGGCACAGTATCCCTACAGCCTGCGCATTGCCCATCTCTATGGCAACTTAATGAATACCTATGGGGACAACGGGAATATCCTCATGCTCAAGTACGTTGCGGAGAAGCTTGGTGCTCGCGTAACGGTGGACATCGTTTCTCTTAAAGACCGCTTTGATCCAGACGCCTACGATATCGCCTTTTTCGGTGGAGGCCAAGACTACGAACAGACTATTGTATCCGAGGATCTACCAGATAAAAAAGAAGACATCGAACGCTTCATTGATGAAGATGGTGTGGTCCTGGCTATCTGTGGTGGCTTTCAACTTCTAGGCCAATACTACATTGAAGCTTCTGGCAAGCGCATTGAGGGACTTGGTATTATGGGACACTATACCCTCAACCAAGAAAATAATCGCTACATTGGCGACATCAAAATCCATAATGAAGAGTTCAACGAGACCTACTATGGTTTTGAGAACCACCAAGGTCGGACCTTCTTGGCTGAGGATGAAAAACCGCTGGGTAAGGTCGTCTATGGAAATGGGAACAACAAAGAAGATGGATGCGAAGGAGTTCATTACAAGAACGTCTTTGGCAGCTACTTCCACGGTCCTATCTTGTCCCGAAATGCCAATTTGGCCTATCGCTTGGTGACAACAGCTCTAAAGAATAAATATGGACAAGATATCGTCTTAGCGACTTATGATGATATTTTAAGTCTAGAAAAAGCGGAAGAATACGCTGATGTGAAAAGTAAGGCCCCTGCTGAACAATAAGGAGATAATGATGAACAAAAATAATCTACACTACATTGCTTTATTACTTTTAATTTTATTGATTGCTGGTATTTCCCTTGCAAACATGCAATCGGTTACCGTAAATTTCCTCTTGGTCCAATTTAAATTGCCCTTGATCATTCTGATCTTGCTCTGTGTCCTCTTGGGTGCATTCGTCATGACCTTGGTTAATTTTTCAAAGGGCTTCTCCCTAAAAAAAGAACTCAAGAGCACTCAAAAGCAACTGGAAGAAGAAAAGAAAGAAATCAAGACAGAAGAAAAAGAAAACAACTAAAAAAGCACCGATCGGTGCTTTTTTCATGCTGATGTACCTTCTTTTGCTTGTAATTTCTTGGCGACTACTTGAGCTAGGAGTGAAAAGAGAATGACGCCAGCTCCTATCAGGAGAAAGGATTCTACTCGAACACTTGGTAACCAGGTCATCAAACCTTTAGCTACCGGCATAAAGAGAATGGCTAGGGTAAAAATCGTGCTTAAGACCCTGCCCAGATAGTCTCCTTCCACCTTGGTTTGCACTTGGGTAAAAAAGTGGATATTAAAAATCGTCATAAAGAGTTCACAAACTAAATTTCCAGAAAAGGAAAGAAGATGCGGAAGGGGCAAGCCCATCATGAAGACTCCTACTCCTGTTAAAATCAATAAGAAGAGAAGCATCTCCATGCTTGATTTAAATTTATTGGCGATCAAGGCTCCGATGATAGAGCCGATAGCGCCCAAGGTTAAGATGGTCGCATAGGCTCCTTTGACCCCGTAAAGGCGATTGGAAAAGGGAAGTAAAAATTCAAAAGCTGCAAAAAAGAAATTGACGCTGGAAGCTACTAATAAGAGAAAGAAAATTTCTTTTTGATGCCAGATGTAGTGTAACCCATCCTTAATATCAGAAAAAATATCTTTTCCTGTAAATTTTTTCTTCTCTTGAACTTTGGCTTCTTCTTTCGGAAGGAAAGCGACCAGAACAAAGGCGATGAAAAAGGTCAGTGCATCCAGTAAGAGGGTTGCATGGAGACTGGCAAATTGTAAAACAAGGAAAGAGAACACAGGAGAACTAACACCGACCACTTGTAAGATCAACTCCAAGCGGGCATTATAGGTCACAATCTCGTCCTTGTCTACAACTTCTGTGATAATGGCTTTATTGGCCGTACGAGAAAAAGCGAAGGCAATGGCCTGGACAATATTGGCAAAAATCAAGGCCGCAATCATCCAACGATCATTCCTGATAAACGAAATCGCTAAACAAAGGAGACCACAAACCAAGTCGGTCGTCATCAAAATCTTGCGACGGGAAAACCGGTCTGAGATCACGCCACCAAATGGATTGACTAGAATGGAGGTGACAAGTTCAGAAATCTGATAAATCCCTAATACCGTCTTTCCTATAGTCCCCATCGAGGCCAGCCAGACACTATTCCCGTAATCATAGAGCATATTCCCCATTCTATTGATTGCCCCACGAGCAATCAGCTGGATAGCATGTCGATTCATAAAAAACCTCCTTCATTTTCTGAAACTATTGTATCAGTTCATGAAAGAGGTTTTCATTTTGTCCCCTATTTGGGAAAAATAATGGTTTACAAATTTATCAAAGGATCCCTACTGTTCTTTTGATTGAAGCTGCTTAGCTACTAGCTGAGCCAAGAGTGAAAAGAGAATAATCCCAGCTCCAATCAAGAGAAATGTTTCCATACGGACGCTTGGCAACCAAGTCATCAACCCTTTGGCGATGGGCATAAAGAGAACAGCCAAGGTATAAATTGTGCTCAAGACTCTCCCCAGATAATCATCTTCCACCTTGGTTTGTACTTGGGTAAAAACGTGGATGTCGAAAATGGTCACAAAAAATTCACAGACCAGATTTCCTGAAAAGGAAAGATAAGGCGGAAGGGGCAAGCCCATTATGAACACTCCGACCCCTGCCATGATCAGTAAAAACAGGAGAATTTTCATACTTGATTTCATTTTATTAGCAACAAGCGCTCCTAGAATAGATCCAATAGCTCCCAGCGTTAAAATAGTCGCATAAGCTCCTTTAACCCCGTATAGACGATTCGAGAAGGGAAGTAAAAACTCAAAAGCCGCAAAAAAGAAATTGACGCTAGAAGCCACTAATAAGAGAAAGAAAATCTCTTTCTGATGCCAGATATAGTCTAACCCATCCTTGATATCAGAAAAAATATCTTTCCCGGTAAACTGTTTCCTCTCTTGAACCTTAGCTTCTTCTTTCGGAAGGAAAGCCACTAGGACAAAAGCAATGAAAAAGGTCAGTGCATCTAATAAGAGGGTCATATGAAGACTGGCAAATTGTAGAACTAGGAAAGAAAAAACAGGTGAACAGACACTAACAACCTGTAAGACTAACTCCAAGTGGGCGTTATAGGTCACAATCTCGTCTTTCTCTACTACCTCGGTAATAATGGCTTTATTGGCAGGTCGAGAAAAACCAAAGGCAATGGCCTGAACAATATTGGCAAAAATAAGAGCCGCAATCATCAAGCTATCATTTGTGATAAAAGAAATCGCCAAACAAAGGAGTCCACAAACCAGGTCGGTCGTCATCAAAATCTTGCGACGAGAAAAACGGTCTGAAATCACTCCTCCAAAAGGATTCACGAGAATCCCTGTCACTAACTCAGAAATTTGATAGATCCCTAATACCGTCTTTCCTATAGTCCCCATCGAAGCCAGCCAGACACTATTTCCATAGTCATAGAGCATATTTCCAATTTTGTTAATAGCTCCACGACTAATTAATTGGACCGCATGTCGGTTCATAAAATCTCCTTTATCACTGTCCTATTTAGAACATTCATTTTTTACAAATTTATAAAAGTGTTCTTGATAATAGGCCACCTGCTCCGGCAGTCCTAGCACGTCAAAAATATGCATGGCTTCCTGCATTTGCTGCCGGCCTTCTTCAGTTTGCCCCTTCTGATACAGAGAAAATCCCTTAAGATAATGAAAGACATTGCGTTCGTAGAGCTTGATGCTCTTCCCGATAATCTTTTCTACATAGGCTTCAAAATAGCTGGCGTTTTCAAAAGAACAGTGTTCTAAACAATGTTGGTAGCAATTCAGAGCCAGAATCAAGACCAGTTTTCGATGGCGACCAATTTCTTTGTAGAAATCTTCACGCTCCATCACTTCTCTCCCAAGCCGTGTGACATAGTCCACCTCATAAAAGCTGTAGAGATTGCCAAAGAGGATCAATTCATACATGGTCCACTCTTCCGTTTGAAAGAGGTAATCCGCCACCTTGTTTAGATCACGCTGCTTCATGGTATAACTAGCATCTCTCTGGCAAATCAGGCCTTGTAGCAGGATCCAGTTCAGCTCAAAATAGAGAGGATTGGTGGAATGTTTGGCTTTTTCAAGTTCCTCTTCTTGAAGCTTTTGAAAACCTGCAATATCATTTGAGTAGTAAAGCGGAATAATCTGAGCCATCAAAGCGACATGCTCATGGTGTTGAAAATTTCTGGCCTTATCCATAAAATTCTCAATCGTCACATGGATATTGTCCAAAATGTCAAAGAAGCGCGAAGCAGCCAAATCCGACTCCCCCAATTCAAAACGGGATAATTGGGAGGTCGAGCAGGCCTCTCCTGCAGCTTCTTTTAACGAGTAATTCTTACTGATTCGAAATTCACGAAAAACTTTTCCAAGATCTTCCATCTATTCCACCTGCTCTGACAGTTCTGCCCACTCTTCCATAACCGCTTCCTGCTGGACAGTTAGTTGGTCCAGCTCGCTCTGGAGTTGTACCAAGTCAGCTGCATCGTTGGTGCTATGCATGGTTTCGGTGATGGCTTGGATTTTTTGATCCAGCTCTTCCATCTCTGCTTCCAATTGCTCAATGCGACGGGTGATTTTACGGAGTTCCTTCTGGTTTTGTTTCTGCAAGTGATAATCATTGCTGGTGACTTCTTCGGTCGAAGAA
The DNA here is from genome assembly GCF_001815045.1 of Streptococcus sp. HMSC065E03. NCBI lineage: Bacteria > Bacillati > Bacillota > Bacilli > Lactobacillales > Streptococcaceae > Streptococcus > Streptococcus sp. HMSC065E03. Next base: position 397,176 of record NZ_KV818853.1, read on the forward strand.
ACAGGCATAGCTTCTGCTTGCGCTGCAGCAAGGGCTTCTAACTCAGCTTTTTTCTCCAGATAATAGTCATAGTCGCCTAGGTAAAGAGTTGAGCCCTCTTCTGACAGTTCCAAAACTTGTGTGGCCACCCGATTGATAAAGTAACGGTCGTGGCTGACAAAGAGCAGGGTGCCGTCAAAATCAATCAAGGCATTTTCTAGCACTTCCTTGCTATCGATGTCCAAGTGGTTGGTCGGCTCGTCGAGAATCAAAAAATTGTTATTTTCCATGGACAGCTTAGCTAGAAGCAAGCGGGCCCGCTCTCCACCCGACAGCATGCCGACGGTTTTCTTGACATCATCCCCAGAGAAAAGAAAGGCTCCCAGGCGATTGCGAATTTCCACTTCTGGCGTCAGTTTAAAATCATTCCAGAGCTCATCCAAGACACTGTTGTGAGGCGTTAGTTTACTTTGGGTCTGGTCATAGTAGCCCACCTCGACATTGGCTCCAAAACGAGCTTCACCCTTGATAAAAGGAATCTGCCCGACGATGGACTTGATAAGAGTAGATTTCCCGATCCCATTTGGTCCCACAATGGCGACTGCATTCATCTTGCGGATATCCAAATTAATAGGCTCTGAGAGGATTTGATCGTCATAGCCGACGGCTGCCTCTTCTACTGTCAGGACGACATTTCCAGATGTCTTATCGGAATGGAAGGTCATATGGGCAGACTTGGTCCCAGCTTCCGGCTTGTCTAGACGCTCCATTTTTTCCAACTGCTTACGCCGAGACTGAGCCCGCTTGGTAGTCGAAGCCCGCACCAAATTGCGATTAACAAAGTCTTCCAGAGCTGCTATTTCTTTTTGTTGCTTCTCGTAGTTTTTGGCTTCGGTCAGCAATTTTTGTTCTTTTTGCTCGACAAAGCTGGAGTAATTGCCGACATAGCGATCCAAGGAATGCTTGGTCAAGTCCAGTGTAATGGTGGCGACCTTGTCTAGGAAATACCGGTCGTGGCTGACAATGAGAAGAGCTCCGCTATAATTAACCAAGTAATTTTCCAACCAGGCGATGGTCTCAATATCCAAGTGGTTGGTTGGCTCGTCCAGTACCAAGAGATTTGGTTTTTCTAAGAGCATCTTGGCCAGAGCTAGACGGGTATTTTGCCCACCAGACAGCTCTTCAATCTTCATCTGCCACATGGACTCATCGAACTTGAAGCCGTTTAAAATCGCGCGGATATCTGCTTCATAGGTGAAGCCACCTGCCTGACGGAATTCTTCCGATAGACGGTCATAGTCCTGCATGAGTTTTTCTAGGTCAGCCCCAGTTTTTTCACCCATCTCAAGCTCCATCTGCCGCAAAGTTTTCTCCGTTTTACGGAGGTCTTCAAAGACATGGAGCATCTCATCGTAGATGGTATTGGACGACTCAAATCGACTATCCTGGGCCAGATAGGAGAGAGAAAGATCCCGCTTTTTATTGATTTCACCTGAAGTTGGTTCTTCTTCCCCCACCAAGATTTTTAAGAGTGTTGACTTACCGGCTCCGTTCTTTCCAACCAGGGCAATCCGGTCCCGTTCATCCACTTGCAGGCTGATATTATCAAAAAGAACCTCCCCTGCAAAAGAGCGTTCAATTTTGTTGGCTTGTAAAATAATCATGTCCCTATTTTACTATCTTTTTCCAGATTAAACAAGGAAAGACGAGCCATCAAAAAAATCCTGAGCCCCTTGAGGCTCAGAACTTTTAGAAAGTATTTTAAAACTTATTCTTCCTTGTATAATTGTCTGACTGCTTCCACATCTGTATCCTGAATACTGTAAAAGGAACCAGCCGGTTGCATGACCGATTCTCCATCAGTGTGGTCCAGCCCTATCGCATGGCCTAGCTCATGCTCAGCTGTATTGACAATCCGATCATAACTATAGTTATAGACATAGTTTAAAAGATAATGGCGATTGAGACGAACTGTGATGTGGGTGAAGCGGTTGGTTAAGAGGTTGGTCTGAGAGGCAGTCTCTCCTGCAGCAGAAACCGATGCGTTATCCATTTCCGTCAAGACCACATTAGCCTCTTTTTCATTTGTAACCAGCTTGAAGGTAAAGGCGCCTGTTTGGTTCCAAGCCTCAATAGCATCCCGATAAGCTTTTATAAAGGTTTGATTGATATTGGGATCCAAATAGACCGTAGCTTCCGCTTTTTCCCAGCGAGCGCCACTATGCTCATGATTGTCCGTCTGCGTGGTCTGTGAGCTAGGTGTCATCCCGAAGCGCGATGCAAAACCCTGATCACCAAATAAATTGCCGACTTGATAGACAACCTTTTGGGCAGCTCGGCCAACTCCATCCATACCAGAACTAGGAGAATCTGTGAAATAGATGATCCCCACTAGAACGAGAAAACTGATGGCAATGGTCCAGAAAAATCCCCAAAAAAGACTCCAAGCCATGCGAAGGATTCCTCTGAAAAACCGAAAAATGGTTCTCATATATTCTCCTTTCTCTTAAAGAAGGTACACAATTATATCGCACCATACTTAAAAAAGGCTTAAGCACATCCGCTTTCCAGCTTATTGATGAACGGTTACTTTTCCTGTCTGGTAATCCAGACTAATCCCACTTTGAACATTGGGAACAAAGACATTGAATTCAAGGGTTCCATCACTCGATTTGGCTTCGATCTGAGAACCTAATGGAATCAAATCTTCTGGCTGGTTATAGATCAAGGTTACTCGATAGCGGATCCGTTTGTTCTTATCCAATGCTTTTCGTAACAGGGTCTCGTAGTAGTTTTGACCAGTGGAATGAGGATCATTGGCTTGATTGGACCACGCCGTTTGCACAGCGATATTTTTGGGATTGCTAGTCGAAGCATCAAAACCTTTGAGATTACCGATCAAGGCGTAGCCCAATAGATGGCCCCGATCCACAGCATGGTCATACTCACCGGACAGATTATGGACCTGATGCCAACCTGCTGGTTTCCAATCGGTTAGGCCACTACCTGTTGCATCTCGATCTCTGTACTGGCGAGTCGCCTTGGTCATAATAGCGTTCGCAACCGTCGGTACGGTCTTTCCATTCACTTCTTTTGTCTTGTTATCGGCATAGGGTTGACTGGCCACACTAGCATCCAGATCTGTGCGATTCCCCTTAACTACAAAGGCTCCAGCACCATTCCATTCCAAGTCATTCCCCAATTGTGAACGGGCAGATTTCGTTAGTACAGAGCTAGCTAACTCTTTACTAGGTGTTTCTTGCTGGCTACTAGTTACCACCGAAACAACCTGATCCGTCGCTTCTTTTACCGCCGGTTGATTAAAATAATAGCCCCCAATAGCTAGGGCCGTTGCCACCACAAAACCTGCTAGGGTTTGTTTGGTTCGTTTGCTTACTGTTTGTTTTGCCATATCTCTCTCCAAAAAAGAGCAGCGCTAGATGGGTCATTGACTCGATTCGCTGCTCTCCTTTTTACTCAATTTTAGTTAAAAGCTTATTTGCCTGTTAGCTTTCCAATGATCTCTGACCAAGTATCCGGAGAGAGAATGGACCATGGATTTTTTCCATCTCCAATCACTCCATAGCCAATGACCAAACCAACTGCAAAAATGATGATTCCAATCACAGCCAACAGGAGGACAATTCCTAGCTGTTTTCCAACATAGCGAAGATTAGTTTTCATCGTCTTCTTCCTCTACACGTTTCACGTCTGCACCTAGTGCCACCAATTTCTCATGGAATTGATAATAACCACGATCTAAGTGACTTAATTTGCTGACTTTCGTTTCTCCTTCTGCTACCAAGCCCATCAAGACCAAGGTTGCACTTGCTCGTAAATCGGTCGACATAACCTCTGCACCTTGGAAGCTTTCCCCTCCAACGATACGAGCTGTATCCCGCATAATATCCGAGTGAACGCCCATCCGACGCATTTCTTCCAAATGCTGGAAGCGATTCTCAAAAACCGTTTCAATCATGGTAGACTCACCTTTAGCCATGGCCATCAAGGCTGTGAATTGAGCCTGCATATCGGTTGGGAATCCTGGATACGGAAGGGTTTTAACGGTCACTGGACGGAGCTTACTGATATCCGACTGAATCCGAATTCCATTTTCTTCTTCGGTTACCGTCACACCCATCTCCTGCATCTTAGATAGAAGCGGACGGTTGTGTTCCCAAATGGCATCTTCGATTAAGACGTCTCCACCAGTCATGGCTGCCCCAATCATAAAGGTTCCAGCCTCGATGCGGTCTTGCACAACATTGTGGTTTGCACCGTGCAAGCTCTCCACACCAACAATGGTCAAGGTCTCAGTTCCTGCACCCTTGACGTTAGCCCCCATTTTATTCAGCAAGAGAGCTAGGTCAACAATTTCAGGTTCTCGAGCTGCATTTTCAATCACAGTAACTCCATCTGCCAAGGTTGCCGCCATCATAATATTTTGTGTCGCCCCTACTGATGGGAAGTCCATATAGATGTGTGCTCCCTTGAGACGATCTGCTTTTGCTTCAATATAGCCGGCTGTTTGGGTAATTTCAGCTCCCATAGCTTCCAGACCTTTCAAGTGGAGGTCAATCGGACGACTACCGATCGTACAGCCTCCAGGCATGGAAACTTTGGCATGGCCATTGCGTGCCAAGACAGGACCTAGGACAACGATAGAAGCCCGCATCTTGCTCACATACTTATAAGGTGCTTCCTCTGATAATTTTGCTTGCGCATCTACGACAACCGTATTGTCTTCTTCATTGAAGGTTACTTGTGCATTCAACCCACGAACAACATTGTTCATTGTAAAGACATCTGATAAAACAGGTACATTTTTCAAGGTTGTCACGCCCTCGCTTGCTAGAACTGTTGCAGCAAGAAGAGGAAGGACAGCATTTTTTGCTCCTTCGATTTTGACGGTTCCAACCAGTCGATTATGACCACCATTAACGATTATTTTTTCCATACGGGATTGTTCTCCAATTTCTTAAAGTCACGCTTTCTATCATACCATATTTTTTATAAAATGTGGCTAGAATTGGCCAATAAAAATCTGCCGACTCATCTCATAGATACTTATAAAAAATGAGCTCGCTAGATAGCCTATTCCGACACTGATCATCAAGATCAAAAAACGGATTTTAACTGCATTTTCAGCACTTACTTTTAAAAACTTTTCCCATTGAACCAGGTTCATCAATAGGTAATAGGCAAAAAAGATAAACAATAGATGGCTTGAAAGATTAAAAATCATTTGAATCATACAGCTATTATACCATATTTGGTCCTTACTTTCTTCTTTTGATTCTCTCCCAACAAAAATAAGGTGAGGACATACCTCCACCTTATTTTGAATATGTTATAAACGATTTCCGACATTAATCCGGTTAATGGCGCGTTGAAGAGCAATTTTAGCACGACGTTCCATATCAACCGAATGCTGATCTTTGGCTTCTTCAATCGCTTTTTCAGCTCGCAGTTTGGCACGTTCTGCACGACTAATGTCGATATCTCGAGCACGTTCGGCAGAATCGGCAACAATGGTAATGACATTATCAGCTACTTCGATAATCCCCCCATTGACTGCAATCCAATCAATATGTTTGTCATCGTCGACACGACGAACCTTTACTTGGTCTACAGCCAAAACCGCAATGGTATTGATATGATGAGGTAAAATCCCTAATTCACCATCAATTGTCTTGACAGATACAAATGCGGCATGATGATCATAAACCAGTCCATCCGGTGTAACGATTTGGACGTTCATTTGACTCATCTTTCACCTCTTCTTAGAATCCCATTTTTTCAGCTTTGGCAATCACATCTTCGATCGATCCAACACCACGGAAGGCATCTTCAGGAAGATGGTCATATTTCCCGTCCAAAATTTCTTTAAAGCCACGAACAGTTTCTCCAACTGGTACATAAGATCCAGGTTGACCTGTAAATTGTTCTGCAACGTTGAAGTTTTGTGACAAGAAGAATTGGATCCGGCGAGCACGAGCAACCAAGGTCTTTTCTTCGTCAGACAATTCATCCATCCCCAAGATAGCAATGATATCTTGCAATTCATGGTAACGTTGAAGGACGCGTTTGACTTCAGAAGCGACTGCATAGTGTTCTTCTCCTACGATTTCTGGAGAAAGGGCACGTGAGCTTGATGCCAATGGATCCACCGCAGGGTAGATCCCCAATTGTACCAATTTACGTTCCAAGTTGGTGGTTGAATCCAAGTGGGCAAAAGCGGTTGCTGGCGCTGGGTCTGTATAGTCATCGGCTGGCACATAGATGGCTTGGATGGATGTAACAGAACCTTTCTTCGTTGACGTAATCCGTTCTTGCAATTGCCCCATTTCAGTTGCCAAAGTAGGTTGGTAACCAACGGCTGATGGCATCCGTCCCAAAAGGGCTGATACTTCAGATCCGGCTTGGGTGAAACGGAAGATATTGTCGATAAACAAGAGAACGTCCTGACCTTCGACATCACGGAAGTATTCCGCAATGGTTAAACCAGTCAAGGCAACACGCATCCGTGCTCCAGGTGGCTCATTCATTTGTCCAAAGACCATGGCTGTTTTTTCAATAACGCCAGATTCTTTCATTTCCCAGTAAAGGTCATTCCCTTCACGTGTCCGTTCCCCAACACCAGTAAATACAGAAATACCACCGTGTTCTTGGGCAATATTATGGATTAATTCTTGAATCAAGACGGTCTTCCCAACTCCGGCACCACCGAAGAGTCCGACCTTCCCACCTTTCAAATAAGGGGCTAAGAGGTCAATAACCTTGATCCCTGTTTCAAGAATTTCTTCTGAAGTAGAGAGCTCGTCAAAGGATGGAGCTTTTTTGTGGATGGAGTCACGAGGAGCATCCTCAGCAAAAGGTTGATCCAAGTCAATGGTATCTCCAAGAACATTGAAGACACGTCCTAAGGTTTCTTTTCCGACAGGAACAGAGATTGGACGACCAGTGTCCAAGACTTCCATTCCACGTGTTAAACCATCAGTTGATTCCATGGCGATAGTCCGTACGACCCCATCACCAAGTTCCAAAGCTACTTCAAGAACGACTTTTGATTTTTGTTGGTCATTTTTATAGACTACAAGCGCATTATTGATCTCAGGAAGTTTATCTCCAACGGAAAAGGCAACGTCTACGACGGGACCTACGACCTGAGAAATTTTGCCTAAACTCATGTCATTCTCCTATTCTAAGTAATTTCTACTGCTCAAAAGTTCTCTTTCGAGCATCTGTTTTTGTATTTAAAATTGTATCCGACAACTATTCAAGGGCGCTAGCACCTGCAACGATTTCGGTAATTTCTTGCGTAATCGCTGCTTGACGAGCACGGTTGTATTGAATCGTTAATTCATCAATGACTTTCTTGGCATTGTCTGTTGCAGTTTGCATGGCCATCATCCCCGCAGCATTTTCAGCTGTTTTAGCATCAATAATGGCACCATAGATCATGCTTTCAGCAAATTGAGGGAGCAATTGATCCAAAATGGCATCTCGACTAGATTCCAATTCTAGATTCAATACATAATCCTCATCTGCTTCATTGGGGTCCAAATCAATAATCGGAAGCATCTGTTCTACCCGCATTTGACTAGTCAAACTGTTGACGTGATGGTTGTAACAGACGTACAACTCATCAAACAAGCCTTCCTGATACATTTGGACTGTTTTCGAAATGATCGTACGAACTTCCTTAAAGCTAGGTTGATCAGGCAAACCACGCAATTCATAAACCGGCTGAATCCCACGGGCACGGAAGAAATCCGCCCCGACACTTCCAATACAGATCACTTCAAAGTCATCTCCAGTTGGATGGTATTCTGCCTTCATTTCCATCATGGTTTTAAGGATGGAGGCATTGTAGCCTCCGACCAAACCACGATCGGATGTAATCACGATATAAGCTGTCTTTTTTACCGGCCGACTCACCAACATGGGATGGGACTTAGCATTTTCTGTTTCATGTCCATGGAGCAAGTCTGTTAGTAACTTACGTACCTTAGCGGCATAAACCTGAAAATCCTTGGCTGCTTGCTCAGATTTTCCGAGTTTAGCAGCAGACACCATCTGCATGGCATTGGTAATTTGACTAGTATTTTTAGTGGATGCAATTTTATTTTTTATATCATTTAATGAAACTGCCATCTTCCACTCCTATTTCTATTTGAAATTTGACTGGTTGACAAATTCTGTAAGGGCTGCATCCAGTTCTTCTTCTGCTGGAAGATCATGTGTCGAACGAATCGTCTCAAAGATTTGATGATAATGTGCTTCAAAGTAATCAAACAACTCTTCTTGGAAACGAAGAATATCGTCTACTGGAACACTATCTAAGAAACCATGAGTCAAGGCATACAAGATCACGACTTGTTTTTCAACTGTCAATGGTTCATGAACGGGTTGTTTCAAGACTTCAACTGTTCGGCGACCACGGTTCAATTTCGCTTGAGTCGCAGCATCCAGGTCACTACCAAATTTCGTGAAGGCTTCCAATTCACGGTATGAAGCAAGGTCGATACGAAGGGTACCTGCAACTTTCTTCATAGCCTTGATTTGGGCAGCTCCCCCTACACGGGATACAGAAGAACCTGCATCAATGGCTGGACGAATACCAGCATTGAACAAACTATCTTGCAAGAAGATTTGTCCATCTGTGATCGAAATCACGTTGGTTGCGATATAAGCAGAAATATCTCCTGCTTGGGTTTCAATGATTGGAAGGGCTGTAATAGAGCCACCACCCAATTCATCTGAAACTTTAGCTGAACGTTCCAACAAACGGCTGTGGAGATAGAAGACATCCCCTGGGAAGGCTTCACGTCCTGGTGGACGACGAAGAAGAAGGGACAATTCACGGTAGGCTACGGCTTGTTTTGACAAATCATCATAGACGATCAAAACGTGTTTACCGTTATACATGAACTCTTCTGCCATGGCAACACCGGCATAAGGTGCCAAGTAAAGCAATGGAGACGGTTGAGAAGCCGAAGCGGTTACCACAATCGTATAATCCATGGCTCCGTATTTACGAAGAGTTTCTACTTGCGTACGAACTGTTGATTCTTTTTGACCAATCGCCACATAGATACAGATCATGTCTTGACCCTTTTGGTTCAAGATCGTATCGATGGCAATCGAAGTTTTCCCTGTTTGACGGTCCCCGATGATCAATTCCCGTTGACCACGTCCGATTGGAACAAGGGCATCAATGGCTTTCAAACCAGTTTGTAGGGGTTCTGAGACAGATTTCCGTTGCATAACACCAGGAGCTGGTGTTTCGACTGGACGGAATTTATCTGTCACAATCTCACCCAAACCATCTACTGGTTGGCCAAGTGGGTTGACAACCCGACCAATCAAGGCATCCCCTGCAGGGACTTCCATGATTTTACCTGTACGACGGACAGAGTCTCCTTCACGAATATCCGTGAAATCACCCAAGATGATGATACCGACATCCGTTGTCTCTAAGTTTTGGGCCATCCCGTATGAGCCATTTTCAAAGATCAACAACTCACCACTCATGGCATTTTCAAGACCATGAGCACGGGCAATCCCGTCACCAATGTAGGTTACAACACCTGTCTCAGTGACGTCAAAGTTTGGCTTGAAATTTTCAATTTGTTGCTTAATTAAAGCGCTGATTTCTTGTGCGTTAATCGCCAAAATTCACACCACTTTCTATTTCAATTTAGATTTTATAACTTGCAATTGGTGTTTGAGACTGGTATCCAACGTTTTATGATTGGCTGTCACGACAAAGCCACCAATTAAATCTGGATCGATCTTTTGTTGGATCGAGCGAACTTGAATCCCAAATTTTCTTTCGATAATGGGGATTAGCTTTTGCTCTTGAACAGGATCCAAACCAGCAACCGTCGTAACAGTGACGACAAAAGCGTTGCTCAACAGTTGAATCTGATCCAAACAAATCGTTACAATGTCATAAAATAAGGCTTCACGATGATTGAGAATAACCACTTCAATCAAATGGTCGAGTAATTGTGAATCAGAGGGTTGAAAAAGTCTTAGACTTTTTGCTTTCTCTTCATCCTCTACACCGATATGAGCTAAGAAGTTAGCAAGTCCAGTCTCTTCAAAAATAGCCTTGATTTGGGTCAATTTTTCAAAGACTAGATCTTGTTCTCCTTTTTCAAAGACCAATTGAACAAAAGGCTGGGTATATTTCTCAATCACCATCAGTTGCTTTTTGTCCATTAGGCTTCTCCTAATTCATCAAGATAGCGATCGATCAGTTGGCGTTGACCTTCAGCATCCAGCTGTTGACTCAACAATTTGCCGGCAAGATTGACAGTGAGATCTGCCACATCGCCTTTGATACTGTTCAATGCTTCTTCTTTGTTATGCGCAATTTCTTGTTGCGCTTTTTCTTTCAAACGTACTGCTTCTTGAGTGGCTTCTGAAAGGATCTGAGATTTGTTCTTTTCTGCAGTTTCCTTTGCATTTTCGACGATAGACGCAGCTTCTTTGCGGCTACCTGCCAACTCTTCTTCACGTTTACTTGCTAGTTCCTCAGCTTTTTGACGAGCTGATTCTGCTCCATCAATATCATCTGTAATCTTTTTGGCACGCGCTTCTAAAATTCCATTGATATTGTTCCATGCAAATTTCTTTATTAAAAAGATTAATAATAGGAAGGAACCAGCAATGAGAATAAAGTTACCAATAATTTCACTCATTGATACATGCATTCTTCTACTCCTCCTCTACTTACTCTTCGCCATTAATTTTCTTACCAATATAGATTGATGACAACATGGTAAACACATAGGCTTGGATACATGAAATAAAAATTGAAAATGCAGTCCATGCCATGCTACCAATAAAGGCAAATGGATACCAATAGAAAGCTTGGTGTGATAAGTTCACGAGCAAGCTTGCTAATACCTCACCCGCAAAGATATTTCCGAAGATCCGAAGTGCCAAGGAGGCAAAGTTCGTTAATTCTTCCAAAATATTCATGGGGGTCATAAATCCAGGTGTCACAAAAGCCTTTAAATATTCCTTCACACCACGTCGGCGAATTCCTTCTACATGGGCGATTAAGGTGATCAAAAATGAAAAGGCAAAGTCATAACCCAGGTTAGCGGTTGGTGATGTCCACAAATTGTAACCATTGGTCGTTTCGATTTTAGCCATCAATCCAATGTTATTGGCCACTAAAAGAAATAGGAAAAGAACAAACAAGAACAAGGAATAGTCCTTTATATAATGTTCCCCAATATTTCCTTTGGTGAAGCCTACGACAAAGTCATATGCGTATTCCAGCACATTTTGTTTGCCCTTTGGTCGGATCGTCATTTTACGGCTGGCCCAATAAATAAAGCCAAAAACCACCAAAACAGCAATCAAGGTCATAGCAAGTAGGGTCAAATTAAAAGTTACAGGTCCAAGAGTTATCGTTGGAGTGATACTTTCTTCCAAGTTTTGACACCTCCTTTTCTAAAATAGAAGTGCTTATTTGATAATGAAGGCCATAACCAAGGTTACGAAGAAAGTACCTTCGACAAAGGCAACACCAAGAATCAAGAGGCTACGCAATTGACCAATAATTTCTGGTTGACGAGACGCAGATTTCAATAGGCTGCTCATCATCAAACCTTCTGCCAGTGATACACCAAAGCAGGCTAAACAAAGACCTAAAAATGTTAAATTCATGATGAATTCTCCTTTTATAAATTTTACCTCCTTAGTTTACTCCTAAAAGATATAATAGTCAAATATTTCCTATAAAAGTAAGCGTTTTAGTGAAATTACGTTATTTTTTTAATATGATAATTTTTCCTATCTACGATTGATTTCTTTTAATTTTTAGTCGCTTTGTCCACCTCTATTCATTTTTTCTTCTAAAAAACTCTCACCTGCTCAGCAGATGAGAGAATTCGATTATTTAAAGATAGACGTTTTGAAACTGTCTGTTTGTTGCAGTAATTTCTTAAAGATTTTTTCTTTCAAGGCAAGGGTATTGTCAAATTTGACAGAACCATTCTTCAAACTGGCCTGATCTTTTTCAACCGCAGTTGCAAAGGCTTGTTTTAAGTCCTCATAAGAGCTATAAGTAGTCCCATCCACTTCAATAGCCTGAAGTCCATTTTTGGCACTGGTTACCACTTCATTGAAGTAGGCTTTCTTCCAGTCTTCAAGGGTACTGAATTTCCCATCAGAAATCTTTTGAATGATGTAATCATCCCCTAGAGTCGCATGACCTGCTTGTTTGGATTCTTGTTTATACTTGTTTGAAGCATAGCCTAAGAAGCCTTTTTCATAGCCATAGTAACCCCAGAGTCTGAAGGTATTGTGTTTGAAGGACATGGCTCCAGGAGCCCCTTCACTGGTGTTTCCACCATAGATCCCTGTCATCATCGGTACCGTCACATAGGCGGAGCCAAAGTCAGATGGATTATAGACTCCATTTCCAGGACTACGATTGGTCATGAAGTTGTTGGTGATGAGATCATCTACTGAATGTAAGGTGATCGCTTTTTCCTCATCGCTCAAAGGACGTACCTTATCAAATTGATTCTTGGTGTTAGCCCCTCGGTATTGTTTATCAACCTTCTTGAACCATGCATTGTTCAAGTCTTGACTGCCTTTGTTGAGGACAGCTTCTCCTTCTAGGTAATCCAGAAGCATGAGGGTGTCGTTATAGCCTTTCATATACCGATCAATTTCGTCACGTGACTTCAAATCATTTGGATTGGTATTGTACCATTGGTTCCCATCATTTGGACGTTCATAGGCCATGTTGATACCTAAGGCCTTGTATTCCCCATTTGGATTGGATACGGATGGCGTTTGTAACATGCCTTGGGCAAAGGCTTCGATATCGGTTCCTTCTCGGTGTCTCCAACCACCTAAGTATACCATGCGGTCATTGACGTGCGTTGTTTCGTGGGTAAAGGCAGAGACCCCAAAGTCACTGATCATATCGGTCACCATGAAGAAAACAGAGTCGTCTTTATATGGGTTTCCGTAAATTCGCGCCACAGCTCCCATGCGCCAATCTGTCGCATGGTAACGATCGGTTGGACCATACAATTCACGGATTGGAGCGACATCTTTGCCACTGTTGGTATGGCCGTAACGGTCTGTACTAATGCCCTTGTAGTTTTGGTTATCAAGGACAGGGGTCGGCACCATATTATTGCTCTTCAAGAGTTGATTGCGAACCTTATCCGTTGCTAGACGTGACCAGAAATCGAGATAATTTTGTTGCCCTTTCGCCACCTTGTCAATTTCCGCTTTGAAGGCATTCCGCTCTGCTTCCGTGTTCTTACCATATTTCTCGAAGGAACTATAAGCCATGGTATTGTATGTTGAAATCAAGAACATATGGGCATCTTTTAAGTTCAAGAGTGGCAAGATCATTTTACCGTGAACATCATTGTTTAAGCCCTCATAGGCTCTATGCTTAGCAGATGCGAAAGCTGGATTGGTCGTCTCAGGCTCCACAATATAGACATTGTCTTTGGTTGCTTTAATGAACCAATCATTCAAGTCTGTCTCTTTTGTGAAGAGCTCCATATTGTACTTCAAGAAGTCATTTAGGTTCCCAGAAAGAGTCGATTTAGCCACGACTTCTCGGAAGGCATCGTGGGTACGAGTCCCTTTGATGTAGTCTTCTTTTGAACCAATTTCAATCAAGCGGTCTAAGACATCAACATTCTTCCCATAGAAATCTGGCTTGAACAACATGAGCTGTTTGAGATTGACATCATCGAACTTCACTCCATAATAGCGATTGAGGTATGACAAACCAAGAAGAACAGCGGCCTTGTTGTCATCAACTTTCTTGATAAGGGCCCGTTTGGCAGCCTCATCTGTATTTAATTGATGATCTTGGTTTTCAACTAGTTGTTTGACAAAGTGAGTCAGATTATCCTTGACTGCTTGGAAGCTTTCTTCAAGGTAAAGGTTCTTAATGGCATTGACTTTGTTAGGACCTGTTCGACCAAGATGTGTGTAGATTGGATCTGATTGTAATTCGACAGGGCTTAATTTTTCAACGATCGCACCAATGAGATCGCTCCGGTCTTTGTCCACCATATTTGGCGTATAGACCACTTCACCGAGCTCCGCCACACTGTACTCTTTGACTTGTTTGACTTTAGACTCTTTCGGTGAAATGCTAAAGATATCTTTTGTCTTATCGGCATAATGGATCAGGATGTGATCAGCATCAGCTAGTTCAGTAACAAAATCATTGCCCTTCATAGCAGTCACAGACAAGACTTCCTTGGTCAAGAGAGGACTCGTTGCAGCCAATTTATTCCCTTGGTCGACAATCCATTCTTTGTTGTAGAATGGTTGCAATTTAGCAATATTGCGGTAAGCTAGCTCACGAGTCGCATCGTAAGCAGTGATAGCCTTGTATTGATCGTCTTTGCTAACAAGGTGATTGAGCGTATCTTCAATTGGTTTCCTGCTGGTGAATTTATCAGCAGTGATTCCCATTGCTTCAATCTTCTGCTCAGCTTCTGCCAGCGAGATGCTAGGGATTTTACGGGAGTTGTTAAAGGTTTTCTTCCCTTCACTCACGCCTTCCACACTGTAATTGCGCTTGGTTCTTGAATAGGTGAAATAATCATCTGCGTCGATATCCGAGTGTCCGAAGACCATCTCACCAGTTTTGACTTTCATCATGGTGATGTTGTCTTCAATAGCACCCAAGGCCCAGTTGGTCCCCAGTAACCCACCAGATTGAACAGCTTCTTTCAGTTCAATTGAACCTTTAGCAACTGAATTTCTGAGAACCCCTTCTTTACCTACTGTGTGGTTATTTCCACCATTTTGAGAGGAATAAGCCAAACCTGCAGCTTTGGCTTTATTCCCAGTGATTTCAGCATCAACGTAAGCTTTTTCTACGACACCCTTCCAGTTCTCACCAACAACACCCGCTAGATAGCCACCTTTGTTCCCAGCAGCGTGCAGTTTCCCGATAAAGGCGACATTACTTACTTTCCCACTGCCATCAATTTTATTGACGATCCCTGCTACGTCATTGTTCCCAACAACACTTCCTGTTACTTTAACATTCTCGACAGTTGCATTATTTTTGATAACACCTGCTATTGGGGCTACTCGATCTGTCCCAGGTAGGTCAATATTGACATTTTCAAGCAAGAGATTCTTAACCGAGCCACCTTCGATGTTCCCAAATAATGGTCTTGTAATGTTATGGATGGCAAATTTATTTCCATTCGTACTTTCCAAAATTCCCTTGAAGGCATTGGTCACATAGGATTTCCCTACTGGCTGGACATTAGTCGCATTCATATTGCTACCCAGTTTAAAGGTACCAGTCGGATTGGCTTGCATAGCTTTTACAAGTTCGTTGAAATTGTAGTAGACATCCCCTTCATGAGCTTTGGGTTTTGCAATATAGTGGACATAGTCCTCACTAAACTGGTTGTCCGCAGTCCGTTGAATGAGATCAGGAGCTTTGGCTGTTACTTTGTAGAGGGTCACGCCATCTACCGTTACTTCTTCAATTTTATCAACGGCTAGTTTTGTAACCTTATTATCATAGGTAGTGACCTTTAAGTAGTAAGGCTTCACATCTGATGGTGTTTCAGACAAGAGGCTGCTATCGGTCTCAAGACCTTGGTCATCCACGCTAATCAGACTGGTTTCCTTGATGTTTTTGATTTCAACTTTTTTAAGATCAATTCTCAGTGGTTTTTCCTTGAGAACTTCTTCTTCATCCCCATTTCCACGGTCATACACCATGGTCGTTGCGAGCGTATAATCCTTGTAGTAGTCCAAGTCCGCTAAAGCAGCTGCCAAGTCCGTCTCTGAAAGGGTCAGGGTTTTCACCACTTGATCACCCTTCTTCAATACAGCCTGGATGGACTTGATGGTCACACCGTCTGGTTTATCCAAATGATAAGTAGCTTTAGCACTGCGCTTCAATTCTTCCTTATCGACCTGGGTCAAAGTTAAGGTAGGCTTATCAAGTTCTTTGGTCCCTTGTTGAATGATCTGATCTTGGGCTTGTTCTACTACTTCTTCAGAAATTGTAGGAGCATCCGTTGTTTTGACACCTTTAATGGTCTTATAGACCTTGGTGATTTTTTTCTTCCCATTTTTACCGACTTGAGAAACCCTTTCGGTTCCTTTTAGCAAGGTAACATCTTGTTCGGTTACCGTCTTAAATGGAATTTCTTCAAACGAAACATCCTCTGTTTGGCCTTCAATCGCCTTAGTCCCACGACTAATTTTTTCTGTCACAGGAGCTTTTACCGTTTCAGTGGTCGTACTGAGAGGCTCGCCAATCTTCTCACCATTGACCGTCTTATAAACTCGACGAATCTCCTGGCTACCAGCCTCGCCTTTCTGAAGGAGGCTTTCTTCATCGGTGTAACGATTGGCGTCCGTTACATACTCTGTTTCATATGGAAGGATTACCGTTTCTGTCTCTGTTACCGTCCCTTCCGTTACTTGATAGGTTGGGTTCTCCGGTTGAATAGGGGCTTCGCCGACATGGCCTTCTTCTTGTGTCCCTTTAGCTTCCACCACACCTGTATAGGCTGGGTTCTCTGGTTGAACAGGGGCTTCGCCGACATGGCCTTCTTCCTGTGTTCCCTTGGATTCTACTACACCTGTATAGGTTGGGTTCTCCGGTTGAACAGGAGCTTCGCCGACATGGCCTTCTTCCTGTGTTCCCTTAGCTTCCACCACACCTGTATAGGCTGGGTTCTCTGGTTGAACAGGGGCTTCGCCGACATGGCCTTCTTCCTGTGTTCCCTTAGCTTCCACCACACCTGTATAGGCTGGGTTCTCTGGTTGAACAGGAGCTTCGCCGATATGGCCTTCTTCCTGTGTTCCTTTATCTTCCACCACACCTGTATAGGTTGGCTTCTCCGGTTGAACAGGAGCTTCACCGACATGACCTTCTTCTTGTGTCCCCTTAGCCGTTACAACTGGAGAAGGATTGGGTTGAGGGGTTGGTTGGGCATCTTCTTTTGTCCCAACAGCAAGAATTTGTGAAACTGGTTCTTTAGTGACCTTGCTTTCAACGACTCTGCGAACTTCTTGTCCATCTACCACACTCACTTCTGTCAATAGGGTCCGCTCCCCATTTTGACCAGCAGTCAGCACCTTGGTTTGCCCTTTAGGTAATGTAGGATCAGCTTGTTTGACAGTTTCAAATGGCACAGGCTCAGTAGAGACTTCCAGGCTTGGTTTTTCAACTTGAGGAAAGGCTGGAGAGACTTCTGGGGTCACACGAGCTTGTGCTTCCACTTGTGGAATACCTGTACTTGTTTTGATCGTTCCTTCTACAGAAGGTTTCGTTTCCTGCATAGCCTTTGGCTCTCGTAAGCTCGTCTTTTGGACTGACGGGTAGCGCAGATAACCAATATAGTCATAACCGTCAATTTGAATCACGCCATTTGCAAGATCTTTGCTCGATGCGATCGCAAGATCCTGATTATAGGCGCGCAAAACTTGATTTTGTAGGGCTGCGACTTCAACTGGAAGTAGAAGACTTTGTCCCATGGCTCCAATCAAAAGGACGCCCATGACCTTCTTCCGGTGCTTTTTAGAGAGTAAGAGGACCGCAAAGGAAGCTGTGGCTAGACTTAGCCCAAAAAGGGCGACTTCCTGACTTCCTGTTTGAGGAAGAACCGACTGAATTGCTTCCTTCTTCTTATAGACGAGATAGAAAGTATCTTCATTTTGATACTCTTCAGGGATTGCATGAATCACCTGTGCTTTTTCTTCAGCAGTCAGCTCTTCTTCTGTCACATATCCTAAGTGAACATGAGCAGGTAGAGTCATCTGATCAGCTTGGACAGGACGAGCTCCTAACAAGCTTCCTCCTAATAAAAAGGCTCCAATGGCCACCGGACCAACACCGACAGTTAATTTCCGAATCGAATATTTGGTCATTTTTTCAAACGTTTGTTTCGCTTTTTTCATCCTAAAATTCCTATATAGTAATATTTAACCCTCGAGCAGGGACCTGATTATTTTTAGAGAGGATGGGATCCTTTCCAGAAATAAGAACCTTCCCGTGATTTTTTACCTTTACCTATCTTATCTTTTTTCTTCTATTTTAGCAAGCTCTAAAACTCAAAAAAATAAACCGTTTTCTTTATAGGAAGAAAGCAACACAAAAAACGCCTCGAAAGGCGTTTGTATTATAGATCTATTTATAAGGATTGGTACAAATCATTGTATCGTTGACTAGCCGTATCCCATGAGAAGTCACGCGTCATAGCTTGCTCTTGGAGACCATACCAAGCCTGTTTGTCATTGTAGTAGACAGCCAAGGCTTCATCAACTGCCCAGTTAAACCAATAGCCAGACAAATTATTGAAACTAAAGCCTGTTCCACTTCCATCAACAGCATTATACGGTTGGACCGTATCTCGAAGTCCGCCGACTTCATGCACTAAAGGAAGGGTTCCATAACGCATGGCCATCATTTGAGAAAGACCACACGGTTCAAAACGGCTTGGCATCAAGAAGACATCCGACGCTGCATAGATTTCTTGGGCCAATTGGACATCAAATGTGATATTCGCTGAAAGTTTATCTGGGTAGGCTTGACCAAACCAAGCAAAGGCATTTTCAAATCCAGGATCTCCTGTACCGAGCAAGACAATCTGAATATCCTTTTGCAAGAGTTGATGCAACTCTTCTACCACCACGTCAAAGCCTTTTTGACGTGTCAAACGAGAGACGATCCCAAACAAAGGAACATCATCGCGAACAGGTAGACCGACACGTTCTTGAAGAGCTCGTTTACTAGCTGCTTTACCTGAAAGATCTGAGAGACTGAAGTGATACGTCAAGAGTGGATCCGTTTCAGGATTATACAGATCTGCATCAATCCCGTTAACAATTCCGGTCACCTTGCCAGACTCCATCCGAAGGATCTGATCCAAGCCACAACCATATTCAGCAGTCATAATCTCATGCGCATAGCTAGGAGAAACAGTTGTCACACGGTCAGCATATAGAATGCCGGCTTTCATCCAGTTCAGGCAATCATTCCATCGAAGTGTTCCATCTGCATAGCGTTCAAATCCAACTCCGAAAAGATCCCACAACATTCCTGGGTCGAACTGACCTTGGAATTCCAAATTATGGATGGTCAATACTGTCTTAATTCCATGATAAGCTTGAATCCAACGGTATTTTTCCTTCAGCAAGAAAGGAATCATCGCCGTATGGTAATCATGGGCATGAAGAACATCTGGAATGAAGTCAACTCGTTCCATCGTTTCTAAGGCCGCGAGCTGGAAGAAGGCAAAGCGTTCGCCATCATCGAAGTCACCATACACATGACCTCTAAAGAAATAATGTTGGTTATCAATAAAGTAAAAGGTGACTCCATCGCGCACAATGCGTTTCACACCAACATATTGACTTCTCCAGCCAACCTTGGTCTCAAAATGCAAGACATCTTCGATTTGATCTCCAAACTTAGCCTCTACCATATCATAGTAAGGGAGGATCACGCGCACATCATGACCACTTTTCGCTAAGGATTTAGGAAGAGCGCCAATAACGTCTCCCAAACCACCTGTTTTAGAAAACGGTGCTCCTTCAGCTGCAACAAATAATAGTTTCATTAGACAATATCCTCTGTAACAATCGTTCCTTTTTTAACCACGACAGGTGCTTCTTCTGTCCCACGAATCGTCACACCAGCAGCCACTTCAACACCCTTATCCAGAATGGCATGTTCGACGATTGCATTTTCATGAATCACAACACCAGGGAAGAGAAGGCTACTGCGTACTTCTGAACCTTCATAAAGGCGTACCCGACGTGAAACAATGGAACGTTCAACGGTTCCTTCTACAATACTACCCGAAGCAAATTGAGACGTTTTAATATGTGAAGTCTTGGAATAATACGTTGGTTCTTCATTCTTCACTTTCGTATACACCTTTTGGTTTGGTGAAAAGAGCTTCATGAATTTTTGGTTTTCCAACATATCCAAGTTTGCATGGTAGTATGATTCAACTGAATGAATATTGGCTAAGTAACCTGTATATTCAAAGGCAAAAGCATTGTATTCCACCGCCAAATCACGCAAGATATAGCGCAATTTTTGTGGGTATTCTTTCTTGGCTTCTTCTTCAATTTTTTCAATCAACCAAGGAGTATCTACAATAAAGACATCTGTTGACATATTGTAGACTTCATCAGGATTCTGACCATCAAAAAGTTTTTGCTCTGTAACATGGTCTGTTTCATCAATTTCCAAGACAGCATTCACTTCAGAAATGTTTTGCAGATGCAACTTTTTATAAACCACTGTAATCGGACGATCAATGGTATTATGAAGGTGGAAAATCTGATTGAGGTCAATATTCATTAATACATCACAGTTCAAAGCAACTGTTTGATTAGAACCAGACCGTTTCAAATAGGTTAATAATTGTTGGTAGTATTCTGGTCCTACCGTTGTATTTTCAACTGGAGTATTATAGATTCCGAGGTAATAGTGGCTCAATAAAGTAGACAAGCCCCACTCACGACCTGAACGAATATGGTCAAAGACCGAACTAATATTTTCTTGTTGGAAAATCCCAAAAACACTACGAATACCAGCATTTGCAAGACTAGACAATGGGAAGTCGATTAAGCGGTATTTCCCATCAAACGGTAGGGATGCTACCGGACGATGGCTGGTCAAAGTGGACATATCATGATACCCAACTGTATTTCCTAAAATGGCTGAATATTTATCAATCTTCATCTGTTGCTACCCCCACTTTTTCATTGTAACCGACAACTTGTACTTCCTCTGTTCCATCAATCACGACACCTTCTGCAATGACTGCGCCTTCTCCGATAATCGCGCGTTTCACGACAGCTCCTTTACCGATAATGGCATTGCTCATCACGACAGCATCTTCGACAACTGCTCCTTCACGAACTTGAGCTTCTGTTGATAAGATGGAGTGTTTGACTGTACCGTCTACCGAACAACCGTCGACGACAAGAGAATCTTCGACGTGGCCATGTTCCCCAAAGAAGTTCGGTGGAGAAATGAGGTTGCGTGAATAGATTTTCCAGTGACGATCGCGACTATCCAAGGCATTATTTGGATCGATATATTCCATATTGGCTTCCCAAAGAGACTCAATCGTACCAACGTCTTTCCAATAACCATTGAATTCATAAGCATAAACACTTTCGCCTGATTCTAGATAAGTTGGAATGACATTTTTACCGAAGTCTGACATATCGATATCACTCTTTTCAGCAGCAACCAACATATTGCGGAGACGAGCCCAGTCAAAGATGTAAATCCCCATGGAAGCCTTGGTAGATTTTGGTTCAGCTGGTTTTTCTTCAAATTCGACAATCCGATTATTGGCATCTGTATTCATGATTCCAAAACGGCTTGCTTCCTTCAAAGGTACATCTAGGACGGCAACAGTTAAGCTTGCATTATTATCCTTGTGCGCTTGAAGCATATCATCGTAATCCATCTTATAGATGTGGTCCCCAGATAATATCAAGACATATTCCGGATTGATGCTGTCGATATAGTCGATGTTTTGGAGGATGGCATGGCTAGTTCCTTCAAACCAACGATTTCCTTCACTAGCTGAATAAGGTTGGAGAATAGACACACCCGTATTGATTCCATCCAAGCCCCAGCTGGAACCATTCCCAATATGGCTGTTAAGGGCAAGTGGCTGGTACTGTGTAATCACACCAACATTGTGAATTCCTGAGTTGGCGCAGTTTGATAGCGCAAAATCGATAATCCGATAGCGCCCACCAAATTGAACCGCAGGTTTTGCGATGTTTTTGGTTAATTTTCCAAGACGTGTTCCTTGCCCACCGGCAAGAATTAAAGCGAGCATTTCATTCTTCATTGACTACTTCCTCTTTTTAAAGCTTGGACTCCCATAGAGTCAACCGATCGTCATTTCTTATCTGATGTTTTAGATTTTGTCTTACGCACCTTGCGTTTTACCTTCCAAATACTAGCCCCTAAAGCCGGCAAAGTAAAGGTCAAAGTTTGTTCATAATCCTTCCACAGTCCATCTTGAGACTGAACTGTCGGATTGTGCTCTTTCCAGACACCTCCCCATTCTTCTAATTCTGTATTCCAAATTTCTTCATAGACCGCTGATACAGGCACACCAATCGTAAAGTCCTTGCGTTCCACTGGTGCCATATTGAAAACACACACCAGAAGATCGCCTTTACGATTTTTCCGAACCATAGACAAGACGCTCTGATCCCGGTTATCTGCATCAATAATCTCTAAGCCATCAAAGCTATCATCAATCTCCCACAATTCCTTGTGTTCTTTGTAGAAATGATTGAGCTGAGAAGTGAAACGACGCATCTTAGCATTCATTTCATCCTCTAGATTGCCCCATTCCAGTTGCTCTTCTGACTTCCATTCCAAAAATTGACCAAATTCTGAACCCATAAAGAGTAATTTCTTACCTGGATGGCAAATCTGATAGGTCAAGAGGTTACGGAGTCCAGCAAATTGATTGTAACGATCTCCCCACATCTTATGCATCAAACTCTTCTTACCATGCACCACTTCATCGTGTGAAAATGGTAGTAAGAAGTTTTCAGAAAATGCATACATGAAACTAAAAGTTACCAGGTTAAAGTCAAATTTCCGGTAGACGGGATCTTCTTCATAGAATCGAAGGATATCATTCATCCAACCCATATTCCATTTATAGTCAAAGCCAAGTCCACCTTCTTCTTCAGGACCCGTGATCTTTTGACCAGCAGAACTTTCTTCTGCAATCATCATGACATCTGGGTGTTCGTTCTTGATAATCGCATTCAAACGTCTAAGGAAATGAACGCCTTCGTAGTTGAGGTTTCCACCATCAATATTTGGTGTCCATGGACCACTATCGTAGTCAAGATAGAGCATATTGCTCACAGCATCGACCCGAATCCCATCTAAATGATAGGTATCAATCCAAAACTTCAAACTAGAAATCAAGAATGACTGGACTTGATTCTTCCCTAAATCGAAGTTCAAGGCTCCCCATCCGTAGTTATGGGCACGATGTTCATCCTGGTATTCAAAGGTTGGTGTTCCATCATAATAAGCCAAGGCATCATCATTGATAATGAAATGTCCTGGTACCCAATCCACGATCACTCCGATATTGTTGAGGTGGCATTCTTCCACGAAGTCTTGAAACTCTTCTGGACTACCATAAGTCTGCTCGAGTGCAAAATATCCCATGAGCTGATAGCCCCAACTCAAGCCCAATGGATGGGCCATCACTGGCATAAATTCCACGTGGGTGTAGTTCATCTCCACCAAATATGGAATTAATTCTTCTTTTAGTTGTTTGAAGGTATAGGAACTGTGATCCTCATTACGTTTCCACGATCCTGCATGAACCTCGTAAATATTAACGGGTCGTTCCTTAAAACCAAGTTTTTTGCGGCGTGCTCTCCAAAGACCATCTTTCCAGTTTTTCTCTGGAATCGTCTTAATAATAGAACCTGTATTGGGTCTCTTTTCCATCCATAACGCTAGAGGATCGATTTTTTGCACCTGATGGCCATTTTGTCGAGTCACCAAATACTTGTATATATCTCCCTCTTTTGCATCGGAACAGAAGACTTCCCAGACGCCTCCTTCATTACGAACCATTGGAATTTTACGAGCTTCCCAATCAG
This sequence comes from Streptococcus sp. HMSC065E03, assembly GCF_001815045.1. NCBI lineage: Bacteria > Bacillati > Bacillota > Bacilli > Lactobacillales > Streptococcaceae > Streptococcus > Streptococcus sp. HMSC065E03. The sequence continues at coordinate 420,837 of NZ_KV818853.1, forward strand.
TGAAATCACCAATCAGATCCACCGCCTGAGCATTGGGAGCCCAAACACGGAAGGTAAAGCCTTCTTGTTCTCCCCTTGTTTCCTTGTGAGCTCCTAAGTACTCTTGAAGATGGAAATTATCCCCTCTTCCAAATGTCCATAAGTCTGTGCTTCTATCCATATACTCACCTCTTTATTTTTGAAAGCGTTTTCTATTTGATATTATTCTACTATAAAATCACTTAATTTTCAAGTTGATTCCTGTAAAATCATGTAAAATTATCAGGAAAAGTTTTTCCATTTTCTTTCCCGAACCTTTTCGATCCTTCCTTGGTCATCCTCCTTATCTTACTTACGATTATACTATATATACGAGGGAAATCAAACAAAAACCGAACATTTAAATCACTATTTTTATTACTAACTAGTTTATTACGAATAAAATGAACATTTTTATGAACAATGTAAAAAAAGACTAAGACAGATTTGTCTTAGTCTTGTTGAATTCTTAGTCTACGTTCACGTATTCTTTTGAAAGTTCAAGAACTTCTTCCATTGTTGAACATTCAGTAAGAGCACGGTTAGCGTATTCTTGCATTTTAGCTGTGTCGAGTTTCTTCATCAAGCTACGTGTACGAAGGACAGATGTCGCTGACATAGAGAACTCATCCAAGCCCATTCCGACAAGAAGTGGAACAGCAGTTTGGTCACCGGCCATTTCACCACACATACCAGCCCATTTGCCTTCAGCATGCGCCGCTTTGATCACATTGTTGATCAAACGAAGGATAGATGGGTTATATGGTTGGTAAAGGTATGAAACTTGCTCGTTCATACGGTCAGCAGCCATTGTGTATTGGATTAAGTCGTTAGTACCAATTGAGAAGAAATCAACTTCTTTAGCAAATTGATCCGCAAGCATAGCTGCAGCTGGGATTTCAATCATGATCCCTACTTGGATATCGTCTGCAACGGCAACACCTTCAGCAACCAATTTAGCTTTTTCTTCTTCAAGAATACCTTTAGCAGTACGGAACTCAGTCAACAAGGCAACCATTGGGAACATGATCCGCAATTTACCGTGAACAGATGCACGAAGCAAAGCACGCAATTGTGTACGGAACATTTGGTTACCCGTTTCAGAGATTGAGATACGCAAAGCACGGAAACCTAAGAATGGGTTCATTTCTTTAGGAAGGTCGAAGTAAGGAAGTTCTTTATCCCCACCGATATCCATTGTACGAACAACCACAGGTTTACCGTTCATACCTTCAAGAACAGCTTTGTAAGCTTCGTATTGGTCATCTTCCGTTGGGAAGTCTTGAGAATCCATGTACAAGAATTCTGTACGGTAAAGACCAACTGCTTCTGCTCCATTATCGTTCACACCTTCAACGTCTTTAGGTGTACCGATGTTGGCAGCCAACTCGAAGTGTTTTCCATCAGCAGTCACTGTTTTCGCATCTTTAAGGAGAGCCCATTCAGCTTTTTGTTTAGCATAAGCTTCACCAGCTGCTTTGAACTCTGCAATTTGTTCTTCAGTAGGGTTGATCACTACTTCACCAGTGATCCCTGATACAGCCAAAACATCGCCATCTTTGACAAGTTCTGTGATGTTATTTGTACCAAGAACAGCTGCAATTTCAAGTGTACGAGCCATGATAGCTGAGTGACTGGTACGTCCACCGATATTCGTAACAAAAGCTTTTACATACTTTTTGTTCAACTGTGCTGTATCAGATGGAGTCAAGTCATGTGCAACCACGATTGCTTCTTCATTAATAGAAGCAGGGTTTGGCAATTTTTTACCAAGCAAGTTGGCAAGGACACGTTTGGTAACGTCACGAATATCTGCTGCACGTTCTTGCATGTAAGGATTGTCTTCCATTCCTTCAAAGATCGCAATGAACATGTCAGTGACTTCTTTCAAGCCAGCTTCTGCATTGATTTTTTTCGTACGAATTGTTTCTTTGATCTGACCAATCATTTCAGGGTCAGCAAGAACCATCATATGCGCATCAAAAACTTGCGCTGCTTCTTCACCAAGGCTTGCTACTGCATTCTCCCGAATAAGAGAAAGCTCGTTTTGTGAAGCTTCAAGAGCTGCATCCAAACGAGCTTCTTCTGCACTTGTATCTTCGACTGAAACAGTCTCAAATGATAAGTCTGGTTGAATGAGCAAATATGCCTTAGCAACGGCAACACCGTCAGATGCTGCAATTCCTTTTAGCATTTTTGTCATATTTTTAAGCCAATCCTTCTTTAGTCATTGTTTCTGAGATAGCTGCGATAGCATCATCAGCGTCAGCACCTTCTGCAGAGATTACAACGTCTGCTCCTTGACCAACACCAAGGCTCATAACACCCATGATTGATTTCAAGTTAACTGATTTACCTTTGTATTCAAGAGTAATATCTGAAGCAAATTTGCTAGCAGTTTGAACCAACAAAGTTGCTGGACGTGCGTGGATACCTGTTTCTGCCACGATGTGGAAATCTTTAGAAGCCATAGTTTGACTCTCCTTTTTAAAAATAGTTTTTGAGTTACCTTTTGATAACCCTTACAATTTGGTATTATATCATCTTTTGAAATTTTTTTCAAGATTTTTATCACTGACTTACAGAAAAAGACTGCGAAAAATCCCAATTTAGATACATTTTAAGAAGCACCTGAAGAACAGAGAAAATATCTTTTCAATTTTCTACTATATTATAAGTAACATTTTCCTCCGCTTTCAATGAAAAGAAGCTCTTGAACCACAGGATATTGATTCACCAAAAAATTATAACTAATTAAAGATGCTTTAAAGCCTATTCCTATCCCATTTCTTCGATTTTCACACTTTTCACTCACCACAATATATTGTGCTTTGAAAACTCCATTTCATCTCTTTGCACAATATTTAGTTTTATTTTGTTGACAAGTTGCTGGATTTTGTTTATACTGTTTACAGATTTATATTTCGATAGGAGAACGGAAAAGAAATGGTAACCATTTATTCAAAAAATAATTGTGTTCAATGCAAAATGACCAAGCGATTCCTCGATAGCAATCATGTGGAATACCGCGAAATTAACTTAGACGAACAGCCAGAATTTGTAGAGCATGTTAAGAACCTTGGCTTCAATGCTGCTCCAGTTATTCAAACACCGGATGAAGTATTTTCTGGTTTTCAACCAGCTAAGTTGAAGAAACTTTCATAATAAACACAGTATTTTGCTTAAATAGGGTCTAGCGTTAGCAACCTAACACTAGACTTTTTACTTGGGAAGAGAGGACTTCTCCTCTTCATTTTTTTGAACTAGAAAAGGATTATTATGGGATTAAAATCTCTTGAAGATGTGACGTATTTTCGTCTTAACAATGAAATCAACCGTCCAGTAAACGGCCAAATCATGCTTCATAAGGATAAAGAAGCTTTGGATGCATTCTTTAAAGAAAATGTTGTACCAAATACTAAAGCCTTTGACTCGATTACAGACAAGATTCAGTACCTTCTCGAGCACAATTACATTGAGAGAGCTTTTATCGAGAAATACCGTCCTGAATTTTTAGAGGAATTGGCCCAATTTATCAAAGACCAAAACTTCCAATTCAAGTCCTTCATGGCGGCCTACAAATTCTATAACCAATACGCTTTGAAAACAAATGATGGAGAATACTATCTTGAAAGCATGGAAGACCGTGTCTTCTTCAATGCTCTCTATTTTGCAGATGGAAATGAAGCTATCGCGCGAGACATCGCAAACGAAATTATCCACCAACGCTACCAACCAGCTACTCCTTCTTTCTTAAACGCTGGACGTGCCCGCCGTGGAGAATTGGTTTCATGTTTCTTGATCCAAGTAACCGATGATATGAATGCGATCGGACGTTCCATCAACTCTGCCCTTCAACTTTCACGTATCGGTGGTGGGGTTGGGATTTCCCTCAGCAACCTTCGTGAAGCTGGAGCACCAATCAAAGGGTATGAAGGAGCCGCTTCTGGAGTGGTTCCAGTTATGAAACTCTTCGAAGATAGCTTCTCTTACTCTAACCAATTGGGACAACGCCAAGGGGCTGGGGTGGTTTACCTCAACGTCTTCCACCCAGACATCATCGCCTTCCTTTCAACTAAGAAAGAAAATGCTGATGAAAAAGTTCGGGTGAAGACTCTCTCACTTGGGGTCGTCGTGCCAGACAAGTTCTACGAGTTGGCTCGTAAAAATGAAGAAATGTACCTCTTCAGCCCATACTCTGTGGAACGTGAATACGGAGTACCATTCAACTACATCGACATCACTGAAAAATACGATGAGTTGGTTGCTAATCCAAACATCCGCAAGACAAAAATTAAGGCACGTGATTTGGAAACTGAAATTTCTAAATTGCAACAAGAATCTGGCTATCCATATGTAGTCAACATCGATACTGCTAACCGGGCCAACCCAGTTGATGGAAAAATCATCATGAGTAACTTGTGTTCAGAGATCCTCCAAGTTCAAGAACTAAGCTTGATCAACGATGCCCAAGAATTTGTCCAAATGGGAACAGACGTCTCATGTAACCTTGGTTCAACCAACGTAGTTAACATGATGACTTCACCTGATTTTGGACGTTCGATTCGTGCCATGGTTCGTGCTTTAACCTTCGTTACCGATAGTTCTCATATCGTGGCCGTTCCAACCATTGACCACGGAAATAAACTGGCGCATTCGTTCGGACTTGGAGCAATGGGACTTCACAGCTACCTTGCGCAACAATTGATTGAATACGGATCACCTGAGTCTGTTGAGTTCACAAGTATCTACTTCATGCTCATGAACTACTGGACTCTCGTAGAATCAAATAACATTGCGCGCGAACGTGGTGTTACCTTCCACAATTTTGAAAAATCTGATTATGCCAACGGTAGATACTTTGATAAGTACATGACTGGAGAATTTGTACCAAAATCTGATCGCGTCAAAGAACTCTTTAAGGACATTTTCATTCCTAGTGCAGAAGACTGGGCTGAACTTCGTGATAAAGTCAAGGCAGATGGTCTTTACCACCAAAACCGCTTGGCTGTGGCACCAAATGGATCTATCAGCTACATCAATGACGTATCTGCTTCTATCCACCCAATTACACAACGGATTGAAGAACGCCAAGAGAAAAAAATCGGTAAAATCTACTACCCTGCAGCAGGATTGTCAACGGAAACGATTCCTTACTACACTTCTGCCTACGACATGGATATGCGAAAAGTCATCGATGTCTATGCTGCTGCAACTGAGCATGTAGACCAAGGTCTTTCACTGACTCTCTTTATGCGCAGCGATATTCCAAAGGGTCTTTACGAATGGAAAACGGAAAACAAACAAACCACTCGTGACTTGTCTATCCTTCGGAACTACGCCTTTAACAAGGGTATCAAGTCTATCTACTACGTCCGTACCTTTACAGATGATGGTGGAGAAGTTGGCGCCAACCAATGTGAAAGCTGTGTCATCTAATCCGCTATCCTAGATAGCTATCAAAAGTCGGTTCGCCGACTTTTTGTGCGGTATTCTATCAATTTATGGTAGAATAGTAACGATTGAATGAATAGAAAAAGAAAGTGATGCAAATGGAAACATACTACAAAGCCATTAACTGGAATGCGATCGAAGATGTCATCGATAAATCGACCTGGGAAAAACTGACAGAGCAATTCTGGTTGGATACACGTATCCCTTTGTCAAACGACTTGGATGACTGGAGAAAGTTGTCTAATAAAGAAAAAGACCTAGTTGGTAAAGTCTTTGGGGGATTAACCCTTCTAGATACCATGCAATCTGAAACAGGTGTTCAGGCTCTTCGTGCGGATATTCGTACTCCCCATGAAGAAGCTGTCTTTAACAACATCCAATTTATGGAATCTGTCCATGCTAAGTCATACTCTTCTATCTTTTCTACTTTGAATACTAAGTCAGAAATCGAAGAGATTTTCGAATGGACCAACACCAATCCTTTCCTTCAAAAGAAGGCAGAAATCATCAACGAAATCTATCTCAATGGGACCCCTCTTGAAAAGAAAGTCGCCAGCGTTTTCCTTGAAACCTTCCTCTTCTACTCTGGTTTCTTCACACCTCTCTACTATCTTGGAAACAACAAATTGGCCAACGTAGCTGAGATCATCAAGTTGATCATTCGGGACGAATCAGTTCACGGAACCTATATCGGCTACAAGTTCCAACTTGGATTTAACGAATTACCAGAAGAAGAACAAGAAAAACTCAAAGAGTGGATGTATGATCTGCTCTACACCCTCTACGAAAATGAAGAAGGCTACACAGAGAGCCTCTATGATGGTGTGGGCTGGACTGAGGAAGTCAAGACCTTCCTTCGTTACAACGCCAATAAAGCTCTCATGAACTTAGGACAAGATCCACTTTTCCCAGACTCAGCAGATGACGTTAACCCAATCGTCATGAACGGAATCTCAACCGGTACCTCTAACCACGACTTCTTCTCTCAAGTCGGAAATGGTTACCTTCTCGGTGAAGTAGAAGCCATGCAGGATGACGATTACAACTACGGCCTATAAGACAAAAACCTTTCCAGATGGAAAGGTTTTTAAATATAGACAACCTATTGTTTTACATAAAACAGATAGATGATTTTCAAAAAGTGACTTTTATTTTTTGAAGATTAAAAACTTTCCGCCGTGAGAAAAGTGCTAGAAACAATCATGTTTCTAGCACTCGGGAGTTTTGGAACCTTAGGTCCAAAACTAAGTCATGGAACTTCTTTGAAGTTCGCTGACGTCCGTACTCACCTAAGGAAAGTTTTTTAGAAGACTTTATCTTCAATCTGAAACCTTTCCAGACGGAAAGGTTTTTTTGTTGCAATCTTTTTCTAATTGGATCTGCTTTTTTTTGAAAAAAGAGGTTGGACAAACATCCAACCTCTCCGATTATTACAATTTACCTGCTACAGCATCCAACAATTCTTGGATTTTCGCTTGGTTGCTTCCTCCTGCCATGGCCATGTCTGGTTTACCACCACCACGTCCATCGACGATTGGAGCCAATTCTTTGATCACATTACCTGCATGAACATCTTTTGTCTTGCTGGCTACAAGGACATTGACCTTGTCACCGATGGCTGCGACAAGAACAAGCACATCAGAGTAATCTTTTTGTTTCCAGTTATCCGCAAAGGTACGAAGAGCACCTGCATCTGATACAGAAACTTGGCTGGCAATGTAACGGTGTCCGTTTGCTTCTTGAACATTCTTGAAGACATCGCCTGCTGCTGCAGCCGCTGCTTTTTCCTTCAATTTTGCATTTTCTTTTTACAATTGACGGAGTTGCTCTTGAAGACCTTCCACCTTGTGAGGAACTTCCTTATTTGAATCATTTACTGGAGTTGGAACTTGTACAGCTTTTATGAGATTTGTAAGACCGTTTCCATCTCCTCTCGAGGGTTTGGTGGCTTCCTACTTAAAAATAATCTTACGTTTTTTAGTGTTTTTCATTTTTAGTTTCTCCTTGATTTTAATGAATTGTGTTTTTATCAGTATAATAGATATCCCCTATTTTATAAATATCATAGTCACTGGGGTGAACGTGTATTTTGTGTTCTTTTTGGTTGTATTCATCCCACAAGATGAATTGTAAGTATTCACCATCATCAGTTTTTCCAACAATTTCACGATCTTGTGGATTAGGGTTTTTCACTATCTGCTCTTGTTTCTCTTTCTCTAATCTATCATAGATATTAGATAGGTCATTTCCAGCCTTGAAAATGAACATAATGACTATTGTACTAAAGAAAATCCCAAAACATAGTAAATTGAGTAATGCTCTATTAAATCTTCCCATTTTATTCCTTTCTTATAACTCATCGTCTAAATATTTAATAATTTCACCAATAATTTTCTCTTCTGTATCAGATGAAAACTTGGAATTAACTTGTTTCCTATAGCTCCCTGATGCTTCTCTGACAATATCAGAATAATAGATACATTGAATGTATTGCAAGCGTATAACATCAGTCATTAAGCTGTATTTTGAACCTTTACGCCCTCCATAACTTTCATCAAACGTAGAAGGAATTTGAGCTCTTTCAATCCACTATCAAGGGTTAGGGGGGCCTACTTCATATGCTGCATCCCAAAAAGGGAATCAACACACAGTATAGTTCCTACCTGGAAACAATCCTAAGTATACCATATTTTACTAGAGCTTTCAGCTAGAAGAACAAACAATCTTCACGTTCTATTGATCTCTCACCCCATTCAAACGAACGGTTTCCTCCAAACTACCGACATAGATGATATTGTTGTCCTCTTGCTTGGCATCATAAGAATTTTGACGAGCACCAAGTAAAAGCTGATAACTAGAGACCTCTAACTATAAATCAACCTCAAAACAAGAGCGTTGCACTCGAATACCAAATACCTCTAGAAGTTTAGCCAATTTCAAGCTCCGTTTAATGCTGGTGATATCGTAGATAATCGAGCAAAAGAGAGACTTTTTCTTGGCGAACTCTTTCTCATCTCCTGATAAACGATAGAATAATCCCATTATTTATCTCCTGTATCACATGTTCGATAAGATTGAGGACCTAGCTCCTCAAACGATCTGATCAAGCTTTTGATTTGCTGATCAGCAGTATAGAAAAAACTGTAACGTTTGCTATACCTTGAACATATGGATGATTTTCCAGCATCCTTTCCCTCATACCTCGGATAAAGATTTCACTTCCCTCATCTGTTCATATGACAGCATCATCCTCCTCTTTTTCAAATAGCTCCTTTTCTAGCTCTCCCTGAAAATTTCACCATTCCCATTTTTCACGATAATTCTGTATTCAGATAGACCTAAAACATAGTCCGACTTTTGTACGAAAAAACCACTCATGTCCTAACACCTCCTCAATGGATAAAGGATATTAGTTTATCACGTTTTCAAAAGTAGTCAAGCCATATATAAAAAAATACACAAGCAAAAAGACCTACCCGAGGGTAGGTCTTCTCTAGATTACAATTTACCTGCTACGGCATCCAACAATTCTTGGATTTTCGCTTGGTTACTTCCTCCTGCCATGGCCATGTCTGGTTTTCCACCACCACGTCCATCGACGATTGGAGCCAATTCTTTAACCAAGTTACCTGAGTGGATGTCTTTAGACTTGCTAGCTACGAGAAGGTTGACCTTGTCACCGATTACTGCGACAAGAACAAGGACGTCAGAGTAATCTTTTTGTTTCCAGTTATCCGCAAAGGTACGAAGAGCACCTGCATCTGATACAGAAACTTGGCTGGCAATGTAACGGTGGCCGTTTGCTTCTTGAACATTCTTGAAGACATCTCCTGCTGCAGCTGCTGCCGCTTTTTCCTTCAATTCTGCATTTTCTTTTTGCAATTGACGGAGTTGTTCTTGAAGACCTTCCACCTTGTGAGGGACTTCCTTAAGTTGAGGTGCTTTCAAGGTTGCTGCTACTGCTTTCAGTGCGTCTTCTTGTTCACGGTATGCTTCGAAGGCTTCCTTACCAGTCACTGCCAAGATACGACGAGTTCCTGATCCGATCCCTTCTTCTTTGACAATCTTGAAGAGACCAATTTCAGAAGTATTGCCTACGTGGGTACCACCACAGAGCTCAACAGAGTAGTCCCCGATAGTGACTACGCGAACTTCCTTACCGTATTTCTCACCAAAGAGGGCCATAGCTCCCATTTCTTTAGCAGTATCGATATCTGTTTCAATCGTTTCGACTGCGATCGCTTCCCAAATCTTTTCATTGACTTGTTGCTCAATAGCACGCAATTCTTCTGGAGTCACGGCTTGGAAGTGGGTAAAGTCAAAGCGAAGGAATTCTACTTCGTTGAGAGATCCTGCTTGGGTTGCATGGTTACCAAGGATATTGTGAAGAGCCGCATGGAGCAAGTGAGTCGCAGTGTGGTTCTTCATGACACGATGACGACGATTGGTATCGATAGCCAAGGTGTATTCTTGGTTCAAGGCAAGAGGAGCAAGAACTTCAACCGTATGGAGTGGTTGTCCATTTGGTGCTTTTTGAACATCTGTCACCGTCGCTACGACGTTTCCTGCAGCATCCAAGATTTGACCATGGTCCGCAACTTGTCCACCCATTTCAGCGTAGAATGGAGTTTCTGCAAAGATCAGTGATGCAGTTCCTTCTGAAACAGCCTCTACTTCTGCATTGTCCGCTACGATAGCCACCAACTTAGAAGGCAATTGGCTAGCATTGTAGTTGAAGCTACTTTCAACTGTAATGTTTTGAAGGGTTTCATTTTGCATCCCCATAGATCCACCTTTGACAGCAGATGCACGCGCACGTTCTTGTTGTTCCTTCATGGCTGCTTCAAAACCTTCACGATCGACTGTCATTCCAGCTTCTTCAGCGATTTCTTCTGTCAATTCTACTGGGAATCCGTATGTATCATAAAGTTTAAAGACATCTTGACCAGCAATCACTGTTTGACCTTTGGCTTTCAAGTCTTCAACGATGGTTTGGGCAAAGTGTTGACCAGAATTCAAAGTACGAGCAAATGACTCTTCTTCACTCTTGATAATTTTTTCGATAAAGTCTTGTTTTTCAAGTACTTCTGGGTAGTAACTTTCCATGATCTTCCCAACGGTTGGAACCAATTTATACAAGAAGGTTCCTTCAATCCCCAATTTTTGACCATGCATGGAAGCACGACGGAGGAGACGACGAAGAACGTAACCGCGTCCTTCATTACCTGGAAGAGCCCCATCACCAATCGCAAATGAAAGCGAACGGATGTGGTCAGCAATCACCTTGAAGCTCATGTTATCGCCATCTGGATCATAGGTTTTACCAGACATCTTTTCCACTTCACGGATGATCGGCATGAAGAGGTCTGTTTCAAAGTTAGTCTTCGCCCCTTGGATAACGGCTACCAAACGTTCCAAACCTGCGCCCGTATCAATGTTCTTGTGTGGTAATTCCTTGTATTCGCTACGAGGAACTGCTGGGTCAGCGTTAAATTGTGACAAGACAATGTTCCAGATTTCGATGTAACGGTCGTTTTCGATATCTTCCGCAAGCAGACGAAGACCGATGTTTTCAGGGTCAAAGGCTTCTCCACGGTCAAAGAAGATTTCTGTATCTGGTCCAGAAGGTCCCGCACCGATCTCCCAGAAATTGTCTTCGATTGGGATCAAGTGACTTGGATCTACACCAACAGCGATCCAACGGTTGTATGAATCCTTGTCGTCAGGGTAATAGGTCATGTAAAGTTTGTCTTTAGGGAAATCAAACCATTCCGGACTTGTCAAAAGCTCATAAGCCCACGTAATGGCTTCATCACGGAAGTAATCTCCAATAGAGAAGTTCCCCAACATTTCAAACATGGTATGGTGACGGGCAGTCTTCCCTACGTTTTCGATATCGTTGGTACGGATGGCTTTTTGAGCATTGGTAATCCGTGGATTTTCAGGTTTGATGGTTCCGTCGAAGTATTTCTTAAGAGTGGCAACCCCTGAGTTAATCCACAAAAGCGTTGGGTCGTTTACTGGAACCAAGCTAACAGATGGTTCTACAGAGTGACCTTTGCTTGCCCAGAAATCAAGCCACATTTGACGGACTTGTGCACTAGATAATTGTTTCATATTTTTCTCCTAATTTTTTTAAGCTTAATTTGCGCCAGCTTCTAACATTTCGACATAATCGATGGCGACACAAAGTGAGATGACTAAATCAGCGTATTCATCCTCATAGACCGATACTTGGTAGGTAGAGGTTAGATGAAAGAGTTCCTTGCTAATCTCAGCGACGATTTGATCCCGATCATCGAATAATTTGAATTCTAGGTCCCAGATATTTCCTTGTACCCGAAGTCCCAAATCTTCGATATCGTATTTATCCCTGAAGAGCGTCAGTTTTTTATGGATAAAAAAGCGGTCCCCATCCTTCAACTCAACCACAAACTTAGGAAGAAGGCTGATTGTTTTTTTAACGATGTGGCTCACTTCTTGTCCATTCTTATCGTAGATGGTAAAAGTCTTGGGAATCTTAAGAAAAGATCCCTCAACCTGGTACTCAACATTTCCCAACTCATCTTTGATATCGAACCGCTCGCCACCCAATCGAAATTTTTGTTTCACTTGATAGGTTCGCATCTTTTGATCTCCTTTAAAAAGCTCCAGACAACTGCCCATAAACAAAAAACAAGCCACTAAACGAAGGGCGAAAAACCGCGGTACCACCTTCATTCAATGAACTTGTCATTCTTCATTTTATATGCAATTGTCTCAGCCGAGTAGCAAAATCATTTCTCTTCCATGGCTCGCACCCCCGCCACTTCTCTGATTCCGAGTAACAATGATTTATTCTCAACTATTTCATTATACAAGTTCCAAAAGGAACCGTCAACTATTTTTTAGATGATGATTTGCTATCGCTCGTTTGAACACCGATATTTTGCAAATATTGGTTAAATGTTGATTTGAAGGCATCATCTTTGACCTTGATATTAGCATTGGTCATCGCTTTTGCAATAATGCTACGGATGTAGTTGGTATCTTGCTTACGACCGTCAACAATGATCTCTTTCAAACGTTTTTCGTATTTCTTCCAGTCAGAACCTTTTTCTGTCTTCTTATTCAATTTGACAATATAGTAGCTAGCAGAATAGTTTTGACCTGCTGAAACTGTGATCACATCTGAAATCCCATTTTCATCCAACTTAAAGGCAGCTTCTTTGACTTGAGATGGAATATCTGCTGTTCCTGAATCGAACTTGACTTCGCCACCTTTGTCTTTTGTAGCAGTATCTGTCGAATTGTCTTTGGCGATTTGGGCAAAGTCTGCACCTTCCGCTTTAGCTGCTTCCAACACTTCTTTTGCTTTGTCTTCTGAATCTAACTTGATAATTTGTGCTGTTACTTCTGGTGTGTAAGATTCAAAAGCTGCCTTGTAGTCAGACTCTTTGATATCTTTCTTAGCAGCTTGGTTGACTGCATATTCTAACAACATATTGCTACGGATTTGTTTCTTCGCTGTTTCTTCCGTCAAGCCTTGTTGCGCCAAGTAAGCATCGAATCGGTTCCCCAATTGTTTCTTTTGTTTAGCCAATTCTTTATCGACTTCTTTATCAGAAACTTTTGATCCATATTCTTTTTCAAAGACTTTATTGATTGTCATTTGGAAAAGAACTTGTTGAGCACCTTGGTTGGTTTTGATTTCATTATAGAAATCAGAAACTGTGATCGTGTCCCCTTTCATGGTCACGATATCTTTGTTTGTGCCATTGGCACACGCTGCTAGTGTTACGACTGATAGCAAGGTCACAGCACCCGCTACAAGTTTTTTCTTCATGAAAATTATTCTCCGTTCCTTTTTAAACTTCTTCTATTTTACCACAAATTAGAGAGAATACCTTAAATTTACCTAAAAAGAGCTAGGATCTGGCAAGGTTACCGTCTCTGCATTTTTCCGAATCATCAAAATACCATCTCCAAGTGGCACCAAACTAGCGGTCAAATCTGGATGATTGAGAGTCGCATTAAAGAGGTTCTGAAGCCCCCGGTAAATGGTTCGTTGTCCACGACGCACTTCCATGATGTCCTTGGCAACATCTCCTCCTTGGAAAATATCATCCAGTACCACAATTCCCCCAACCTCTAAGAGTTCGAGAATCCGTGGTAAAAAGACGATGTACTTAGACTTAGCAGAGTCCATAAAGACAAAGTCATAGGTCTCTGTTAAATCCTGCAAGACATCTACCGCATCTCCTTCAAGCAAGGTGATTTGCTTTCTCTGATCGTATTTAGCCAGATTTTCCTTGGCAAAGCCAATCATCTCTTCATTCCGATCAATAGTGGTAATTTGTGCATCGGGAGCATTTTCAGCCATTAAGAGCGCTGAAAATCCAATTGCTGTCCCAATTTCCAGGATTTTCTTTGGTTGTAGGGCTTGCAGGAGTAGTCTAAAGTAAGCTACCGTTTCATGCGGAATAATCGGAATATTTTCCTTGCGGGCGAATGCTTCTAACTCCTCCAAGGCACCTGCTACCGGTTTTTGACGCGTGCGCATAAAGTCAACGATCTCATCTTTAACCACTGGCCGGCGCATATTGTGGTTGGCATTTTTACTATAAGACTCTACCATCTTATGCGAGTCCTAATTTTTCTACTAGGGCTTCAAATTCATTCAACCGACGTTCAAAGACCGCAAAGGCTGCGTCCAAGTAGTCTTCTTTTTCCATATCCACACCTGCTTTGCGGATGACATTGAGTGGATAATCAGAATTTCCAGCTTTCAAGTAGTCGATATATTTATCACGATCTTCTTGTGTTCCATGAACAATCTTTTCAGCTAAGGCTGAAGCTGCTGCAAAACCTGTTGAATATTGGAAGACGTAGTAATTATAGTAGAAGTGAGGAATTCGAGCCCATTCATATTGGATCTCAGGGTTGTCTTCTTTTGAAAGACCATAGTATTTTTCATTGAGCTCTGCATAGAGGTTGTTTAAGAACTCACTAGTCAAAACGGTACCTTCTTGGTCTGCTTTATGGATAGCATGCTCAAATTCAGCAAACTGCGTTTGACGGAAGACGGTTCCACGGAAGCCATCCAAGAAGTGATTCAAAATAGCAAAACGAGTTGCATCGTCTTCTACTTCTTCTAACAGACGTTCGGTCAGGATATTTTCATTGGTTGTAGAGGCGATTTCGGCAAGGAAGATGGAATAGTCCCCATAGACATAAGGCTGGGTTTCACGGGTATAGCTAGAATGCATACTGTGACCAGTTTCATGCACCAAGGTGAAGAGATTATCCAATGTATCTTGCCAGTTCAACAACATGAAGGCATTGGTATCATAAGAACCACCTGAATAAGCACCTGAGCGTTTTCCTTGGTTGACATGCACATCAATCCACCGTTCGCTAAAGGCACGTTTCACACGAGAAAGGTAGTCCTCACCCAAAACAGCCAAGACTTCTTCTGCTTTGGCCAACGATTCTTCATAGGTAAACTTGTAGTCTGTATCGGATAATGGCGTATACATATCGTACATCTTCAAGTCTGAGATTCCAAGAATTTTTGAACGCAATTGCACATAACGTTGCAAGAGTGGCAAGTGTTTGTTGACCGCTGCCACCAAGCTATCATAAACACTTTCTGGTACAAAGTTTTCAGAAAGGGCCGCTTCACGGGCAGAAGAGAATTTGCGAACTTTGGCATTAAAGTTATGAACTTTCACATTGGTTTGCAAGGTTTTAGCATAGGTATGTTGGTACTGTTCATAAACCTTGTAGAGGCCTTCGTAAGCTTCTTTACGAACGGCACGATCTTTTGATTCTACCAAAGAAATATAGTTTCCATGGGTTAATTGAACCTCTTCGCCCTTGTCATCATGCACAGTTGGGAAAACAATATCTGCATTGTCCAAGATTTCAAAAGTTTCACCACCTGCCGCAAAGATCTCACCAGCTCCTGCAAGTAATTCCTCTTCTTTTTGAGACAAGACATGTTCTTTTTTCTCTAGCAAACGATCAAAATAATGACCATATTGTTCCAAGGCTGGAACTTCACTCACAAAGGCCTTGTATTGCTCATCCGTAATGGCCATGAATTCAGGCTCATAGAAGGCAAAGGTTTCACCCAACAAGCTATAAAGAGACATACCTTTTGATTGGTATTCTTGGTATTTAGCCACTCGTGTGTCTTGGTCATTTTTCATATGAGCATAGACATAGACCTTTTCCAAACGACGGCTCAATTCCAAATATGCATTGGTTGTATCCAACAGTGTTTGCGCTGAATCCAACAAATGGCCAGCATAGTGGCTTGCTGCTTTAATATCTGTAGCTAAGCTTGCTGCTTCTTCTTCCCAAGCTTGATCTGTCGCAAAAATTGTCGACAAATCCCATTGGTATTTTTCATCAATTTCATTACGTTGTTTTACCATTTCGATTAATCCTCCAATGGTACTATTTTAGCATAAAAATGAACATTTCGGGAGGATTTCTATCTTAGAAAGTTAGCTTTTCTGCTGAGCATAAAAACGTGGGGGATAAAGGATCTGAACGGGTTGGATCCCTTGCGACTGATAATAGGTCATAAACTGCTGGTAGTAATCTTCTACATCCTCTTCAATTTGAAGCAAGTTCTGTGAAAGGATCGGACGACAAAGAGGATAAAAGAAATCCAGCCCCAGTTCCATCAGATGGTGTCCCTGCAAATAGAGTTCTTCCTGAAGCTTCAGCCACTTTGGGTGACGATAAAAGAGTTGCTGCTGTATATACGTTAAAAATGTCCGATCGAGCTCGACTGCCATTTGCTGCATGGGTTGCGAAAGATAAGGAGTCCGTAAGACTTCCAGTAAAGACCTTTGGCCAAAAGGAAAAATTTCTGTTTGATAATGCAATCGCCCTCGTAAATCCTCATGAATGAGGTATTGCAGACGTAACTCTTTCTTTGTCAAATCCAATTCCCAAAGATGGAACCCGCGATTCTGACTAAAATAAAGAAAGCCAGCCTGCAGCTTTGTTAGTCTTTTCTTGAGCCACAACTTTTTACCAAGTAACCAATAGACCTGGTAACCATGGGATCGATAAGCATCGCTTCTCTCCTTCAAGCGTTCTAAAGATAGGGAGCTACACTGCACTTCCAAAGCTAAATTCTTGTCTACTACCAAAAGATCAGCAATTTGTTGAAAATCTGCTAAATAACTTTCTACCTCTGTTTTAGACTCCTTAGAGGCCCAGTTATAAAGACAAGCTTTCAATTCCAGATGTTCAAAACTCTCAGCTTCGTGATGATAGGGACAATGCTGTAATTCTACATGAGCAAAATGAGCCCGCATTACCGTGCCATTTTTTAGACGCACTGGACTATGACATGCTAGACAATAGAAGGGCCCTTCTGTCACAGCTGGGATCTCTTCCATACAGTTCCACCGCTTTTGATTGTTATCCATGGCAATAAACATAGACCCACCTCCTCATCTATATCATTCGAAAAAAAATAAGAAAAAGGCTGGAAATTCCAACCTTTTCTTCTTTTTATTCTTCAGAATCTGAATCTGAATCATCACTGTCGTCATCTGCAACAGGAGATTTACTCAATTCTTTCTGCATATCTTTCATTTCTTTACGAGTGCTTTCCAACTCTTCACGAGCATCTTTCAAGATTTCGATCAAAGCTTCACGGTCTTCTTTAGGAACGACTGTGCTATCTGAACCGATGCTTTCCAAGCCTTCATTAAAGATATCTTTTTGGTTTTCTAATCCTTGCTTTAAGGTACTAATCATTGCATCGTATTGTTCTTTTGCAGAACCTGTCACAGAAGTACCTGCTTCTTCAGTAATAGAAACAGATTGATCCATTAATTTTGCAAACAACTTTTTAAAGTCTCCAACTGTTTTAGCCTTGCTGATTTCAGCGTCTGTTAAGAGGCTAGAAGATGAAGTCTCTTCTGAATCTGTTGAAGTATCCTTGCTTTTTGAAGTGTTGGCAGATTTGCTCGTCACTTTAGTAGTTGATTGACTGTTTGAAGTTTCCTTCTTTGTGTCTTGTTTGTTTGAACAAGCAGCTAGGGAAACAATCGTCAAAAGAGCAGCTGTCGATAAGATCATTTTTTTCATAAAATGGTCTCCTTTATATTTATTTTACCTCATTCTACCATCGAATACTTTGATTGTCAAATTAATCACTAGTTCTTAATAATAGCAAAAAAGTTGGACAAAACACTGTGAAATCAGTGTTTCTGTCCAACTCCTCGATGATTAGTCATACAATTGTGACAATTTTATTAGTCTACTTTGCCACTAAAAAGGCCGTGAGCCTTCCCTTGGGGCATTTTTAAGGCAAAGCTCAGCAAAAAGACGATCCCTACAACCCCTGCTAAAAAGAAACTCATGACTTGGTAACCACCTCTTTCAATACAGAGGGCTGCGAGAGGTTGTAAAAGAATGGTTCCTAAATAACGAGCTCCTTGGACAATAGCCATGGCAAGAACCAAGTCTTTGCCATTCACCTGTTGGGCAATAAACCGTAAGGAGACCATAATCAAAACCATCCCTGTTGTATGCTTGGCTAAAAGAGTCAAAAGCACTTTTAAGAAGACAGGACTTGGAAGAGCGTAGACAACATATTGAGCAAAAATAATCCCGATTGGAAGAGCGATCAAAACCCGTAAAGGCCAGTGGTCCATGAATCGATCAGAGAAAAAGATCAAGGGAGCTTCCACTACGACGGAGATAGCCACAACTGTTGAGGCAATATGAACTGGTAGACCACTATCCATGAGTAGCTCAGGAATATAGGTATGACCAATATTTCCAACCCCTGAAGCCAAGCCAATCAACACAATAAAGAAGAGATAAGGTCCATTGTGAAGAAGAGGACGAATAGAGACAGGGTGTTTTTCCTTTTCTACGACTGTCTCTTTTTTCTTCATTCGAACCGCACTTAGACAGAAAATGCTGAGTAAAATGGTGATCAAAACCGTATAATAAACAGCTTGGGGGCTAAACTGATGATAGACCCAGCCGGCTATTTGGACACCGACCGAGTAGCCAATGGTTCCCCAAACGCGAATCTTCCCAAAAGCGTATGGACTTTGCGTTGCAAATACTTCCATCATGGGAGCTGTCACATTCAAACAGACTAGAACAATTCCGTAAAAAACGGTCAGCCAAAAGAGATTGGGGGCCCAAAGAAAACCGAAGACACCACCAATGATCACACTCAGACTGAGGGTCGTCATTTTTACGATTCCAAATCGCTCATTGATATAACCAAAGAAGGGTTGGGCTACCATGGATAAGAAAAAAGCAACCGATACCAAGGTCGACACTTGGGTTGCACTATAGTGCTTTCCCATCAAATAGACGGAAATGAGGGTCGTAAAGAGAGATGTGGACATAAAATAAAAACTATAGAGCAACATATAAGCCGCATAAGAATTTCGGAATTTTTTCATATGAATCCTTTCTAAAAATATCGGAATGAGACAATGACAAAACCCAACTGACAATCAGTTAGGTTTTATTTTACTCTTTATTATAGCGCTTTTGAGCCTCTTTTTTGCGTCTCTCACGACTTTGTTTTTCAATCGAGAGAATGATGACAAGAATGAGAATTGGAATCAAGATCAGGAAGTGATCCAGCGAAAGCCATTTACTGTGCTTAGCCGTTGTCTTTTTCCCACTTGCTGTTTCTTTGACACGCTCTGGCTTGGCCCCTTCTTCTACCTTCATATCATCTCGGATACCTTCAGACAACGTGTAGAGATCATTATCTACTGTCAGATAGCCATCTTTTACCGCAAGGGTCGGTTCTTTAGCACCTTTTTTGACCGTTGCATAGAAGGGTTTTTCAAGTGTATAGGTCTTGCCGTCAATCTTCTGGACACCTGCATCTAGCAATTTTTTATAGCCAAAATCTTTATAGGCTTTTTCGATCAAGGCATTGCCAAACGGGTGACGGTAATATTCCCCATCTTGGTCTGCCCAATCTCCTACGCCCATAATGACAGCAATTAAGCGCTGATTGCCCCGTTTGATGGTCGCGATATAGTTGAAAGCTCCACGAGGGCTTGAACCAGTTTTCAAACCATCCACACCTTTCAAGGCATACTTGGCTCCTGGCAATGAATAATTGTAGGTATCAAAGGTTTCCTCATATGGAGTCCCTTTTTTGACCGTGACTTGTGCTTGATTGGTATAGTTTAAAATATCTGGGTATTGATTGATAAAATGATAAACCAGAATCCCTAAATCACGCGCAGTTGTCTGGTTGGCCGCATCATTTGGATAATTGTTGACCTGATAGTAGCCCTGCAAGGTGGAGATGGCTGCCCCACTCGGGTTATTCCAGACCGTATTGGTCATCCCTAATTCCTTAGCCTTGGCATTCATGCGCTCGATAAAGGCATCTGGATCATTGTTGGACATGAGATTGGCCAACATGAGGGTCGATACATTTGAGGATGGAACCACTGTCATGGTAATCAACTCAGGAATGGTGTAGTCTACCCCAGCAACAATATTATTGTTGGAGATCTCATAGATCTTTCCGATCGCTTGGTCTGAAGCGGTCGCCTTGATCACTGTATCCTTACTGATCTTGCCATTTGCCATATCTTCAAACAAGAGATAGAGCGTCATGAGCTTACTCATGCTGGCAGGATCTCTGACTTCATCGATATTGTCTTTCCAAAGAACATTGCCCGTATTTCCGTCAATAATAAGCGAAGAATGTGGACGGTTAATGGCTTGGACATTGTCATTTGGGTACATCTTTTGCGCCATATCCACCAATTCATCCGCACTCGCTAGAATTGGCTGGCATAAGAGACTCAGAAGGAGGCAAATATGGATCAAATATTTTTTTATCATAAACTTTTCCTTTATAACAGAATATTCGCTGGGCGCTAAAACAAGCTTCTAGCCCTCATGCCCTTTCCTCTTGTCTCCCAGTAGATGAAAAGAGCTAATCCCAGCAGATGATTACTTGTATTGTACCATACTTTGAAGCAGAAAAAAACCTATCTGGCCCGAATAAATCGGCGATAGGTCCTGTTTTTTATCGACTTAACAAGCTCAAAGCTTCCTTATCCGCAATAATGGTCACATTTGGATGTCCTTGAAGGGCACTAGCTGGCACTTTTTCTGTCCTTTCACCTTCTACCGTACCTTTGATCGCTTGGGCTTTCGATTCCCCATAGGCAAACAAGACAATTGATTTCGCAGCTAAGATATTAGCAATTCCCATCGAAATGGCTTGGGTTGGTACATCTTCGATCTTATCAAAGAAACGAGAATTAGCTTCAATGGTAGAATCATCCAACTGAACTAAGTGGGTCTGACTATCAAAGGTTGTTCCTGGCTCATTAAAACCGATATGCCCATTGCGTCCGATTCCCAATATTTGAAGGTCCACTGGATGGTCTTCGAGTATTTTGTTATAACGGATTACTTCTTGATTGGCAGATTCTTCTACACCTGATGGGAGATAGCTTTCTTTGAATGGTTTGGCATCAAAGAGATTTTTCTCCATGAAATACCGATAAGATTGAGGATCATCTCCCGTCAACCCTACGTATTCATCTAAGTTCACACTGATTAGATTAGACAGATCCAAATCACTTTCACGAATTTGTTTATAAAACTCAAGGGGACTGCTTCCAGTCGCAAGACCTAAGGTTTGAGCACCTTCCTTTAAGGTTTCTTTTAATATATCAAAGGCAACTTTTCCACCCTCAATTTGGTCCTTTACTTCAATAATTTTCATTGGATAGACCTCCTATTTCTCTATGCTCTTATTATATGGTATAGACCAATTTTTGTCAAGTGAAACCGCTATCTTTTTCTGGCATTTTTTTCATTTTCAAGTCGATTCATGATATAATGAAAGGTATGATTGTATCACTATTATTCATCATTTTTTTGATCGGACTCCTTGTCTTTCTCTTATCTTTCTTGATTCATCAAAGAAAGATTCTCAAGGTCCTGATCTTTTTGATGGGAATTTGCCTGATGCTCTTAGCTGTCGGGACTACCATCTATCTACTCACAAATTTAGTATAAAAGGAGCGCAAATGAATACCAACGACTTTGACTTTGATTTGCCTGAAGAACTGATTGCCCAAACCCCTCTTGAAAAACGAGATGCCTCTAAACTCTTGATCCTCGATCGAAAAACAGGGCAATTCCAAGACCGTCATTTTGATGCAATTTTGGATGAATTGGAGCCAGGAGATGCTCTTGTCATGAACAATACGCGCGTTCTACCAGCCCGCCTTCATGGAGTCAAACCAGAAACAGGTGGTCACGTCGAATTCCTTCTCCTTAAAAATACGCAAGATGACTGTTGGGAAGTCTTGGCAAAACCTGCAAAACGCTTAAAGGTAGGGGCCACAGTCAGCTTCGGAGATGGTCGGTTGACCGCAACCGTTGAGGAAGAATTAGAGCACGGAGGCCGTATCGTTCGCTTCCACTACCAAGGGATCTTTTTAGAAGTTTTGGAAAGCCTTGGTGAAATGCCACTTCCTCCCTATATCCATGAAAAACTGGCTGACCGCGAGCGTTACCAAACCGTTTACGCCAAAGAAAATGGTTCTGCTGCAGCTCCGACGGCAGGTCTTCATTTCACCCAAGAATTGCTCCAAAAAATTGAAGCAAAAGGGGTTCACCTGGTCTATTTGACCCTTCATGTGGGCCTAGGAACCTTCCGTCCAGTATCCGTGGACAATCTTGAAGACCATGAGATGCACTCTGAATTTTACCAACTTTCTGAAGAAGCTGCTGCTACCCTTCGTCAGGTAAAAGCTGCAGGGAAACGTATCGTAGCCGTCGGAACGACTTCTATTCGGACCCTTGAAACGATTGGTAACAAATTTGATGGAGACATCCAGGCCGATTCAGGTTGGACCAATATTTTTATCAAACCAGGTTATGAATGGAAAGTCGTCGATGCCTTTTCAACCAACTTCCACCTTCCAAAATCAACTTTGGTCATGTTGGTTTCTGCCTTTGCTGGCCGTGAATTAACCTTAGAAGCATACCATCATGCTATTCAGGAACGGTACCGCTTCTTCAGCTTTGGGGATGCTATGTTCATCAAGTAAAGGAGTCTCTCATGAATAAAATTGAAAGCCGCCACCGCTTGATCCGCTCTATCATTTCTGAGCGTAGGATTCATACCCAACAAGAACTCCAAGAAGCCTTAGAAGCCAATGGGGTTCTCGTGACCCAATCCACCCTTTCACGGGATGTTAAATCCTTGAATCTAGTGAAAATTAACGAGGGGGATAGTTCCTACTATGCCATGAACACCATCGCTCCTTCCCGTTGGGAAAAGCGCCTGCGGATGTATATGGAAGATGCCTTAGTCATGTTGCGGCCCGTTCAAAACCAGGTCGTTGTAAAAACTCTTCCAGGGCTTGCCCAATCCTTTGGAGCTATCTTAGATGCACTGGAACTGGATCAAATTGTAGCTACTATCTGTGGGGACGATGTCTGCTTGGTCATCTGTGAAGACAACCAAGGAGCTTTGGATTGCTTTGAAAAATTAAAAGAATTCACCCCACCCTTCTTCTTTAGCAAATAAAAAGTTTGGAAACTTAGTTTCCAAACTTTTTATTTTGTCGCTAGGCGCTGAATGGCTTCTCGATAGATTTCCATCGCAGCGTAGAGATCGTCAATTTTTGCTCGTTCATTGGCCTGGTGCTCGGTCTGTTCTGCACCTGGGAAAAGAGCGCCGAAAGCTACACAGTTTTCCATAGTTCGCGCAAATGTCGCACCACCTGAAGACATGGCTGGTGTCCTATCCCCGGTTTCTTCCTGGTAGACGGCCATCAAAGAGCTGACTAAAGGACTATCTAGCGGTACATATAAAGGAGCCAAATAGTCAAATTCTTCATACTCCAACTGATAGCTAGCCGCAATTTCTTGCAGACGAGCTACTAAATTCTCCTTATCTGCTAGGACTGGAATTCGAATATCAATTCCGATTTCCGATTGCTCTTGATCGATCACAAGAGTCGCAAGATTGAAGGAAAGATCCCCACTTGGTTCATCTGTAATTTTTCCAAATAGGGCTTCTCCAGTTGCATCCTCACCAACAGCATCTGCAATAAAGAGCAAGGCTGGGTGGGGTTGGATGAGGGACAGACTTTCCGCTAAACCGACAATGGCATTCACTCCTTCGGCTGCATCTTTGGAGTGCTTTGAAACTCCCATAACCGTTACAGAATCTTCTGTTTGGCTATACTGAACCCCACTTTGATCCAAAACAGGAAGCAACTCTTCCAAACGATGACCAGCATAGGTCGCCTTGTCTGGAACAACATTGAGGGCCTGACCAGCCTGTAAAGAAAGATCATCCCAACCTGGGCCATGCAATTTCACTTGTAACAAGCCTTTTTCAGCATAGGTTAATGGGAAAGAAGAATCTGGCGCAAACCCAAGATCTGCTTGTTCTTCAATTTGATTGTAGCGGTTCATACAGCGCCACAAGGTTTCTTCATCCGTCCCAAAGATAAAGCGGATTCGTTTGGTAAACTGGATGCCATCATCTAGTAAACTCTTAACTGCATAGAGAGCAGCGAGTGACGGCCCCTTATCATCCTGTACACCACGACCTACTAGATAGTCACCGACAACAGTCGCTTCAAAGGGTGGCGTTTGCCAATCTTTTAGATCACCGGCTGGAACAACATCCAAGTGACAAAGAACGGCCAGGAGTTCTTCCCCCTGACCGATCTCTGCATATCCATAGTATCCTTCAGGATCTATATATGTTTGAAAACCTAATTCTCGAGCAAGCTCTAAGGTTTTTTCTAGGACATCTTGGATAGCTTGTCCAAACGGTGTTCCATTTTCCCCTTCGTTTAATACTGAGGGGTAAGAAATGATGGTTTGAAGCGAGTTTAAAAACTGCTCTTTTACATCGTTCTTTATTCTATTTTTCATGAAACACCTACTTTATTCTATTGCAAGAATGGAACCACAGTTCCTAGTAGAAGAAGGGCAATGGTGATCACAACAATCGCTACGACCAATTTACCCATGAATTTCCACCATGCACTCAAGTCAACACGTCCAAGAGCAAGAGCTCCCATTACGATACCTGAAGTTGGTGCGATCAAGTTCAAGACACCAGATGCAGATTGGTAAGCTGTGACAATCAAGCTACCTGGTACATTGACGAATTTACCAAGAGGTGCCATGATACCCATTGTTGCACTGGCAAGACCAGATGATGATGGGATCAAGAATGACATTGGCAAGTAGAAAATGTAAGTCAAGACAATGAACAATTGAGATGAAAGACCTTTCAGTCCTTCTTCACCCCAGTGAAGAATTGTCGCAGTGATCATACCGTCGTTCATGATGACTTGGATACCACGTGCTACCGCTACGATAAGAGCAACACTCAAGAGGTCAGCTGCACCATTCATGAAAGATGAAATGATTTTATCTTCTTTCAAGCCATAAATGATACCAACAAGGATTCCCATGAAGGCAAAGAGCATAGCTGTTTGAGGGAAGTACCATGTACCAAGAGCATCTGTGTTACCGATCAATTGACCAAGTACTGGAATTTTATGGAGAGATTCGTTGAAGGTTTCAAAGAATTTAATACCCAAATCTTTGAATGGGATAAATCCAGCAACCATGATAACGAATGTTGAGATGAAGACGAGCAAGACACGTTTTTGTTTCTTGTTCATTTGTGAAGGAATTTCTTCGCCACTATCAACATTGAAGTGTTTCAAATCTTCTTCACGAGTTGCATAGGTGAGAGATTTGGTTGGGTCTTTTTGAACCTTATCTGCATAACGGTATACATAGTATGTGCTAAGTCCTGTCAAGACAATCCAGAAGATTACACGGAGCAAGAGACCTGAAGCACTTGAGATACCTGCAGTATCAGAAGCGATAACTGTTGCAAATGGGTTCAATGTTGACGCCAAACATCCGATTTGGGATCCTAAGAGGATAATGGCTACCCCTGTCAAGCTGTCAAAACCAACGGACATCATAACAGGTACAAGAAGTGGATAGAAGGCCATGGTTTCTTCACCCATACCATAAGTTGTACCACCAAGGGCAAACAATGGCATCAAGATCAAAATCAACATTTTTTCGCGGCCTTTGTATTTACGAACGATAGAAGCAATCCCTACATCAAGGGTACCTGTTTCATTCACAACACCAAGGAAACCACCGACCATCAAGATAAAGAAGGCTACGTCAATCGCTGCACTGGTTGGTGCTTTACCAAGCATGGCATTGATTGGGGCCATCAAAACATCCCAAATTCCTTGAGGATGTGCTTTTACAGATTCATAACTACCTGCAATGATAGCACCTGCATCGTCAACCTTGTATTGACCAGCTGGAATAATCCAAGTTAACACTGCCATAATAGCAATGATAATTAACAATACGGAAAAAGATGAAGGCATCTTAAATCCTTTTTTTGTTTTTTCACTCATTTGTCTTCCTCCTAACGCAACAAAGTGTGAGTGATGTTTTACAAGAGTCTCTTGTAAAACGCTTACCTATAAACTTATTCTATCACAATAAGCTTTAAAATACTAGTTTTTTCCTAATTTTTCATTAGTCTTTTTGGATGATTGTTCCACTTTCAGACTCAATTAAAGCGCCAAGGTTTTCAAGTGACGTAATAACTGCTTTTCCTTCTGGACGACCATTGACGAAGGCAATCGCAGCTTCTACTTTAGGAAGCATGCTTCCTGGTGCAAATTGGTCTTGTTTGATATATTCTTCCAATTGAGCCACATTAACATGTTCCAATTTTGCTTGGTCTGGTTTGTTGTAGTTCACAAAGACATAATCGACACCAGTCAAGACGATGAAGAGGTCTGCTTCTACTAATTCAGCCAAACGTTGAGAGGCGAAGTCTTTATCGATTACCGCTTCAACACCAGATAAGCTACCATCTGCTTCTTTCACAACTGGGATACCGCCACCACCGGCAGCTACAACGACTTGACCGTTGTTCAACAAAGTACGGATGGTATTGATTTCTTTGATATCCACTGGTTTTGGTGAAGCCACAACTTTACGCCAGCCACGACCAGCATCTTCTTTGAAAGTTGCTCCTGATTTTTCAGCTTCTGCTTTTGCTTCTTCTTCTGAGTAGAATGGACCGATTGGTTTGCTGAGGTTGATAAAAGCTGGGTCGTTCTTATCAACAACGACTTGTGTCACAACAGAAGCCACGTCTTTTTCGATTCCTTCTTCAAGAAGAGCATTTTGAAGAGCATTTTGAAGCCAGTAGCCAATGCTTCCTTCGGTCATAGCAACTAATGAATCAAGTGGGAAAGCAGGGTTCTTTTCAGAGTTTGCTGCCAAGTGTTGGAGCAAGAGGTTCCCTACTTGAGGACCATTTCCGTGAGTGATGATCAAGTCATCCCCGTTTTTGATTAATTTGACTAAGTGTTTTGCCGTTTCTACAAGTGCTTCTTGTTGAGCTTGAGCAGAAGGATCAGATGAGAGAATAGCATTTCCTCCCAAAGCAACGACGATTTTTCTTGACATAAGGTATCCCTTTCTATAAAAAATAGGAGCAGGACTAAAGCTAGCAGTCCAGCCCCTATAGCTGTTGGTATACGGTTATAAAGTCTTAAACTTTTGGAATGTACAAGTTACCAAGAGTAGCTGCCATAACCGCTTTGATTGTGTGCATACGGTTTTCAGCTTGGTCAAAGTGACGAGCATATTTGCTGCGGAACACTTCGTCAGTAACTTCCATTTCTTCTACGCCGAATTTTTCAGCAACATCTTTACCGTAAACAGTATTTGTATCGTGGAAGGCTGGCAAGCAGTGCAAGAAGATCAAGTCTTCGTTATCAGCTTTCTTAATCAAATCCATGTTTACTTGGTAAGGTTTCAAAAGGGCAACACGTTCTGCAAATTTGTCTTCTTCACCCATTGATACCCAAACGTCAGTGTAAAGTACGTCTGCACCTTTCACTGCTTCGTCAGCATCTTCAGTGATCAAGATATGAGCGCCACTTTCTTTTGCAAATCCTTCTGCCAATTCAACGATTTCTTTTTCTGGGAAGAGTTCTTTTGGTGAGAAGATGTGTACGTTCACACCAAGGATAGCACCTGTTACAAGAAGGCTGTTCGCAACGTTGTTACGTCCATCACCACAGTATACAAGTGTCAAACCTTCCAAACGTCCAAAGTTTTCTTGAACTGTCAAGTAGTCTGCAAGCATTTGAGTTGGGTGCCATTCGTCAGTCAAACCATTCCAAACTGGAACACCTGAGAATTCAGCCAATTCTTCAACCATACGTTGGCTGAAACCACGGAATTCAATACCGTCAAACATACGTCCAAGAACTTTAGCAGTATCTTCTGTAGATTCTTTTTTACCAAGTTGGATGTCGTTTGCACCTAGGTATTCTGGGTGAGCACCAAGGTCGATAGCTGCTGTTGTGAAGGCAGCACGAGTACGAGTTGAAGTTTTTTCAAACAAAAGCGCAATGTTTTTACCAGCAAGATAGTGGTGTTCAATGTTGCGTTTTTTAAGGTCTTTCAAGTGAGCTGAAAGTCCGATAAGGTATTCTAACTCTGCACGTGTAAAGTCTTTTTCTGCCAAGAAGCTACGTCCTTGGAATACTGAATCTGTCATTTCTAATTGTCTCCTATTTTCTTTCTAGTATTGATCAGTAAGAAGGAAGAGCTGATCCCTCAAGACCAGCTCTCGGTCTTCTCTATTAGATTTCTTCACGTTCAAATGGCATTGACATACAACGAGGTCCACCACGACCGCGAACCAATTCACTTCCGCGGATCTTAATCAAACGAAGTCCGTATTCTTCTAATTTCTTGTTTGTAACTGTGTTACGGTCGTATACAACTACCACACCAGGTGCGATTGTAAGAGTATTTGAACCGTCGTTCCATTGTTCACGAGCAGCAGCAACCACATTGCCATCGCCACAAGGAATCAATGTAACTTTTTCAACACCAAGGTTTTCAGCAAGCAATTCAGCCAAATCACCTTTTTCTTCAACAATCTTCAATGCTTCATTTTCATATGTTACAGAGAAGACGCGAAGGTTGCCTTGGATTTCTGGGTGGATGGTGAATTTATCGTAGTCCACCATTGTGAATACTGTATCCAAGTGCATGAATTTACGGTTGTTCGCAAATTCGAAGGCCAATACTTTCTTGAAGCCAACGTTCTTCTTGAAGATGTTTACCAACAATTTTTCAATTGATGCAGCATCTGTACGTTGTGAGATACCAACTGCCAAGACATCTTTAGAAAGGACCAATTCGTCCCCACCTTCGATACGAGTATCTTCTTCACGGTTGTATACCAAATCTACATTACCACCATATACTGGGTGATATTTGAAGATGTATTTACCATACAAGGTTTCACGGTTACGTGTATCAGCATACATGTGGTTCAATGATACTGCATTCCCAATTGTAGCAAATGGGTCACGTGTGAAGTACAAGTTTGGCATTGGATCAATCGCAAATGGGTAGTCAGATTCAACAAGGTCAGTCAAGCCTTTGTCAGCTTCTGGAATTTCTGGAAGCTCAGCTTTTTGAAAACCAGCCATTGTTTTTTCAACCAATTCTTGGTTGTCTTCAATACCACGAAGGATTTCGCGAATAGCGTTTTTAGTTTGGCGTCCACGAATGTTTGCTTCATCAAGATATTCTTCGATGAATTGTTCGCGAATTTCTGGAGTAGTCAATGACTCAGCTGCCAATTTTTCAAGATAAAGTACTTCGATTCCTTCGTTACGAAGCGCTTGAGCAAAATTGTCGTGTTCTTTTTGTGCATCTTCCAAGAATGGAATATCATCAAAAAGAAGACGCTCTAGATAGTCAGGCATCAAGTTTTCCAACTCTTTACCTGGACGGTGCAACATTACTTTTTTCAGTTTTCCAATTTCTGAGAAAACATGAATTGGTTTAGTTGACATCTGTCATCCTCCTTTTTTCTTTGAGCTTGTTCACAAGCTTATTACAATTGTTATTATATTCTTTATTGGTACCGCTTTCACAAAGGATTCTACTTTTTGAATGCAAAGAATTTGGCGTTTTTTTGAATCTTTCCTATTTTTTAGTTAATATGAAGCGTTTTCTTTGCATATTTTGCCTTTTATATTATTTTTATGAATATATATTTTTTTGTAAAAAATAAAAAAAGATCAACAAATTAGTTGATCTCTTCAAAACTCTTTAAAAAGTAGGCTGTATCTAGAAAAGTTAGTTGTTTTCTCTCATACTGGATCTTATGAGAATCGATGAGTTTCTTTAAAACTTGATTGACGGTTTCTCGGGTTGTGGCTGCTAATTTGGCCATTTCCTTCATACTAATTGGAAATGGAAGCTGATTTCCTAGACTTTCATAATCCTTGCACAGAATGGCTAAGGATTGAATCACGCGCTCACTGGCACTAGCTGTCACGACATTACGCAAGCGCAACTCTTGAAATTCTAGGATGGAGGATAGCTTTCTCGTAATAAAGAGCAACTGCTCCTTGCTCTCTTGGGCATATAATTCATAGAGATTGACGGGGATCACGAAACAACGCAAATCCGTCACCGCACTAGCTGTATAATGGTAACGCTCATCCTGGAACATCCCACCATAAGGGAACAAAGCTCCCTTCTTTATATAATCCATATAGGAGAATTGGTCCGACGAATCAAATTGCTCAATACGAGCAAAGCCTTTTGCCAGAAGAAAAATGCGCTCCCGCTTATCTCCTGCATAAAATAAAATTTGTCCTTTAGGGATATCCCTGGCATGAATTTCAACAGCTAATTTATCAAATAGCTCCACTGGTAGCTCAGAAAAGGCTGGATGCGAGCGGAGCAACTGGTAATCTTCCTTTGTAATCATGTCTATACTTCCTCTTATTACTATTAGTAGTATAACATACTTTTTATAGAAAAGGGAAAGAAGTCTCTTTAGAACAGAAAAGTAATTCGAAACACCAAGTCATTTTCATGATACTTTGTTAAAAGAAAAGGTCTGAGCAAAACTCAGACCTTTTGTCGATTATTCATTCATATTGACACGATGCCATTCATTGATAACATAAGCCAATTGTCCCAATTGATAAAGACCAACGCCACTGATTTCAGAACTTTCTGGAGTCGTACCTCCAAGTCCTGCAGTGTAAATGGCAACCAAATAAGGAGTCGATTCACGGACAATCGCATCCACATTAAGTGCTTCAGCAACATATCCTGGTTTTTGTTGAATCACCAAATCTGGCAAGAATTTTTTATAGTACTCACCTGGGAAAGACTCCCCGATCAGTTCTAGTAAATCCGCATATTTTTCTTGATGATTCCAAAGATATTCCAAGACATGGATGTAATAATCCGTTGTCGTTTTATTATCTTCGCTAAAGGTTTTAACCTCTGGTGAACGGGATTGACCATAACGACTGAATAACTTGCGCGCTTGCTCCATCCCCCCTAAACGATCTGCCAAAGCATAGGCTGGGGTATTTTCAGAGTAAACCAATGAATAGCGCTGCATATCAGGGATAGACATGGCTCCATCAAAGGCAGCAACGTAATTGTCATGCTCCCCTACATATTCATAGTAGGTATTGGTAATATCAAATCGATCTGTTAAATTGAGTTTACCCTTTGCGACTTCATCCACCACCAACATGTTCAAGGGTAGCTTATAGGTACTACCTGCCGTCATTGGTTGAAGATCATTCATGGCAAATTGCTCTCCAGTAATGGCATTGCGATACGTGAAGGCAACTTGTGACGGATCAATTCCACTTTCCGCTAGGAAATCCTGAACAACCTCTACCAAACCTTTATTAGCATAATCATAGACAAGGCCATAAGCGCTCATCGTTTCCATGTCTGCATCTACTACTGCTTGCTTAGCTTCAGGAGATTTGACACGCGGTTTTTTCGTCTCAGGGGTAGACTTTTCGATATCTTGTTCTTTTGCTTCTTTTGTTTTCTTTGCTTTTTTTTCAATTGCTGATGCTGTTGGTTGCGTAAGATGCAAGTAGCCCAGTGCGCTTGTTCCCACTAAGCACAATAAAATACTGACCGCAATCATGATCGAGCGTAGATTAAAATATTTTTTCATACGAGATTAATTATAAAAGATTCTACTGAAAATAACAAGAATTATCAGAAAGAGAAAACGGTTTCTTTTTAAAAAGTTTTTTTCTTTTCATAAAAGGGTTATTTCCGTTTAAAGGAGCCCATAATTAGCTTAGCGATCTCACGCGCAATCGTCCGGAATAAGGAACTCAAGAAGGAATCTTTTGCCTTTTCAAGACTAGATTTTCTTGGACGACCCGGACTACGTTTTTGAGCTGCCTTATCTGCTGCAGCCTCTTCCTTTTCTGCTTCTTTTTGCTCTTTTTCTTGTGCTTCCTTGCTTGCTTTAGCTGCTAATTTTTCATAGGCAGA
This sequence comes from Streptococcus sp. HMSC065E03, assembly GCF_001815045.1. Taxonomy (NCBI): domain Bacteria; kingdom Bacillati; phylum Bacillota; class Bacilli; order Lactobacillales; family Streptococcaceae; genus Streptococcus; species Streptococcus sp. HMSC065E03. The sequence goes on from NZ_KV818853.1 coordinate 452,739, forward strand.
TTCTCGATCAATCGTCGTCGCATACTTTTGATGGAAAGGCGATGTCGTGATCAAGGCCAATTGTTCACTCTCATTTAAGAGGTCAAAACTCGATTGAGGAGAGAGAATATAAGCACGCTCAACCACACTAGGCTGTCCCTTTTCATTGAGGAAAGAAACCAAGGCTTCCCCTGTTCCTAATTCTGTGATCACTGTTTCTGTATCAAAATCTGGATTTGGACGAAAACTTTGGGCAGCAACCTTGATCGCCTTCATTTCTTTGGGTGTATAAGCTCGAAGTGCATGCTGAACACGATTTCCAAGCTGTGCCAAAACAGATTCTGGAAGGTCTTGAGGATTTTGGGTAATAAAGTAAATCCCTACACCCTTCGAACGAATCAGGCGTACCACTTGCTCGACCTTCTCAAGAAAGAGCTTGCTTGCATCCTTAAAGAGGAGATGCGCTTCATCAAAGAAGAAGACCAGTTTTGGCTTTTCAGGATCCCCAACCTCTGGAAGTGTTTCAAAGAGACGAGACAGCATCCAAATCAAAAAGGTTGAGTACAATTTTGGTGAATGAAAGAGCTTTGTAGCCGAAAGAATATTGATATAACCACGACCAGATGCATCGAGTTGCATGAAGTCATTTAAATCAAGTGCGGGCTCTCCAAAAAACTGGTCTGCTCCTTCTTCTTCGAGAACCAAGAGACTTCTTTGGATGGCTCCGACAGATTGTTTGGTGATATTGCCATATTGGGCCGAATAGTCTGAACTGTGTTCATAGACTTCCTTTAAAAGGCTTTGCAGGTCCTTCAAATCAATCAAGGGCCAATCTTTCTCTTGGGCCACTTTAAAGACAATTGCGAGAATTCCTGATTGGGTTTCATTCAAATCAAGCAGACGAGAAAGAAGCAATGACCCCATCCCTTCGACAGTCGCACGAACAGGATGACCAGCTTGACCAAAGACATCCCACAATCGAACAGGGAAGGCTTGTGGCTCAAACGGATCTGTGATCCCAAGAAGCTTGTAGCGTTCTTCCAATTTTGGTGTCCATTGCCCAGCTTTGGCTAAGCCAGATAAATCTCCCTTGATATCAGCTAGAAAGACCGGAATGCCTTCTTTGCTTAATTTTTCTGTTAGAACCTTGAGCGTAACCGTTTTTCCTGTTCCAGTTGCACCTGCAATCAAGCCATGACGATTCAACATCCGCAAATAGATAGGCGTCTCAACGGCTCCTTTAGTAATGGTAATACTAGTCATTTCATTTCTCCCTGAATGTTTCAGTTTTCATTTTAAGGTTTATCTTTTCCTTGCCTAGGCCCTTCAAACCAGGCTTCAGACAAGTAAGACACACTCCTACTAGTGTATCATTTTCCTGACCAAACGCAAGAAATTATACTCCGATTTTCCGGATGCACATAAAAAAATCTATAAGAGCCAATACTAGCTCTTATAGATTTCTTCATTTTATTATTTTGCTGCTGCAAACAATTCATTCACTTTATTCCAGTTGATCACTGAGAAGAAAGCTTTGATGTAGTCAGGACGTACATTACGGTATTTCACGTAGTAGGCATGTTCCCAAACATCCAAACCAAGGATTGGTGTTTTACCTTCAGAGATTGGTGTATCTTGGTTTGCTGTTGAAGTCACTTCGAGTTTGCCTTCTTTGTTGACAACCAACCATGCCCAGCCAGAACCAAAACGTGTCGTTGCTGCTGCTGTGAAGGCTGCTTTGAAGTCTTCAAATGAACCAAATGTAGCATCAATCGCTGCAGAAAGTTCTGCTGAAGGAGCTGTTTGTTCTGGAGTCATCAATTCCCAGAAAAGAGCGTGGTTCAAATGACCACCACCATTGTTGATCACAGCTTGGCGAATATCAGCTGGAATGGATTCAACATCAGCTAACAAGCTTTCAAGGTCTTCTCCAATTTCAGGATGTTTTTCAAGAGCTGCATTCACATTGTTTACATATGTTTGATGGTGTTTATCATGGTGCAAATGCATGGTTTCTTCATCGATATAAGGTTCCAATGCATCATAAGCATATGGTAATTCTGGTAAAATGATAGCCATTTTATGGTCCTCTTTTCTTTATTACTGACTTGATGATAACGCAAACAGCTAAATTATTCAACTAATCTGCTTGCGATTTCATTCATCGTTAGACGCTATTCGCTACTTTCAACAGGGCCAAATCAAATAAGTAGTCTTTTTCATATGTTCCACTTTTAATCGCATAATCCGTCTCGATGAAGGTCATCATAGCTTGCTTCAAAAAGGACAGGGAAAGCCTGCGGCTATCCCGTAGGGCGAACTTCACCTGGTAAGGATTGACCTTGCGTCCTGACAAGTCCGACAAGTTCGCTACAATTTGGCTTTCGGATTGGCCTTCTTCTGAGAAAATTTTAACTTGAGAAAACATTCGGAATTGCCCCAACAAAATAGCGATCAATTTTATTTCATCTTCTCCTTGTAAGCGAAGATCCTTAACCAAATTTCGGACTTGATCGATTTGGCGTTTGAGAATCATCTGTGTCAGATCAAAAATATTATCTTGCAAGGACTTTGGAACAACCTCCTCGATATCTTGGAGGGTAATCTGACCATCTTCTTTATAAGCCTGCAATAGAGCGAGATTCTTCTGTAACTCTCCAAAATCATAGCCAGATTTTAAGAGCAACTGGTCCAAGGAATCGCCCACAAAGTGTAAGCCCAATTCTTGCGCCTGACCAGAAAAATAACGCTTTAAATCTTGCTCTTTAGGAGTGGTCGCTTCAATGATTTGGGCATCCCGTTTTAGGAGTTTGACCAAGCGGCGCTTACTATCTAATTTTCCTTCTGCAAATATCACCAAACGGGTCGATTCAGAAGGATTTTCCAGATAATTTTCAAATTGCTTCAGATCTTCATCGGTTAAATTGCGTTTTTTGGCAGTGGTCAAATCCAATAAGTGATCCAAAATCACGATTTTTTCATCTGCAAAAAAGGGAAGACTGACCAAATCCAGCTCGACCTCAGCATAGGAGGCTTCCTTCATATCAAAATAAGAATAATTCAAATCTGAGGGATCATAGCCTATTTTTTTTAAAATGTCTTTTTTTAACCATTCAAATTGACCTACATCCTCACCCGTCAAAACAAGAATAGGAGGCAGAGTTTGAACCGTCAGATGTTTAGTGTCAATAATTGCTTGCATGAAACTCTCTTATCTTTATCAGTTTAGTGGATTTCGTGTTCAGTAGCCATCTTTTGTTCCAATGGTGGTTTTTCATCAGACAAATCAGGTGCTGCTACAAAATTAGGAATTTGCTCAAAGGAGTTGCCTCCAAAGCTCCCCCCTGTCGCTGTGACCTGTGGTTCAGAAGCCACTCCCATAGGAGTTTCTACTGGTTGTGGGAAGGTGTTTTTCCCTGGAAGCATCATGAGAATCAAGAGAGAAATAACTGTAATCCCCCAAAGAAATAGGAAAATATCTAGCCCCGTCAACAAATAGAGCAGAACCGGACCAAGATTCAAAAAGATCCAAGACCAATGGATTCCCGCATCCCGCAAGCGACGTACACAAATGGCTTGACTGGGTACTAAAATGAGGAAGTAAAAGAATGCTAAGAAAGCGAGCGCCCATAAACCTGTCTTAGAATGAACAGTTGAAAAATTGAGCGTTTCTTTAGCATTTTGATGGGATAAAGAGGTCACGATGTAAAAAACCCAAAGAGGCAAAGAAATCAGGGAATTCCAGAAAAAAGCTAGCCAAAAATGGGCCCGACTGGTCTTACTTGAAAAATCTGCATACTGTATCCAAAATTGCTTAAATGCGTTCATACAATTCTACCTTTACATTGATTTCACTTTCTATAATAGCAATTTTCAGCATAGAAAGCAAACCTCTCCTCGTCTCTATCGGACTGTTTCTACCCTCCAATGGTTCCATCCAATCAAGCGAATCGCTCCCCTTTCATCGGTACGAAAATAAGAAATAGAGCGTTCCTCTAGACGATCGAGCAATTCTTTGTGAGGATGCTGGTAGCGATTTTTCTTTCCAACAGAGATCAAGGCCAACTGAGGATGTAACTGATCTAAAAACACATCACTAGAGGAACCTTTAGAACCGTGGTGGCCTACTTTCAAGACATCTACTTGTAATTGTGGATCGTTTTTCAATAGTTTTTTCTCTCCAGCTTCTTCCAAATCACCCGTGAACAAAAATCGTTTCTGATAGAACTGCCCATAGAGGACAATCGAATCATCATTTTTACCATCCCCCACTTCATCAGGGGATAAGACTTCTAGATGATGATCAAAAATAGGAAGTTGATCCCCTCTCTGGACTACTTTAATCGGACTATGAAGCTGTTTCAATTTCTCTCGAAATTGAGAATTAGTTAGACTACCTGGACTGACATACACTTTTTTAACTGGGATTTGTTTGGCAACCTCCACCATATCTCCCATATGGTCCTGGTCTGTATGAGTCAAGACTAAAGCATCGAGTTTTCCAACACCTCGACTCTTGAGATAGGGAATCAAGGTTTGATCCGCATTGGCAGATTGACTGCGCTCTTGCCACTTTTCTCCACTTTTAAAAGTGACGCGTCCTCCGACATCAATCAATATGGTTCTTCCTTTCCAATCGCGTAAAAAGATACTGTCTCCTTGACCGATATCCACCATGGTAATCTCATTTTCTAAAGGATGTTTGGTCCAACAAAAGATGAGTAGAATCATGCCTATTAACAGGAAACGACGTTTTTTTTGCTTTCGAAGATCATACAAGATCCCTAAAAGAAGGAAGAGAGCAATCAGAGCTGCTCCCGTCGGCTGACCAAATACCAAAGGTAGCGACGTGAGCTTTGAAATCCAACGAATACACTCCTCTATGAGAAGAAAGAAACTGTTAAAAATTGTAAGGGGCTTTAGAATCGATAAGATAAATAGCACCGTTAAACCTGGAAGAAGAACAAGGTCAAATAAGAAAGAAAAGAGGAAGGTTAAAGGGAGTGACCAGGGTTGAAAAACACTAAAGTAATAGGTCAAAAGGGGCAAAATCCCCAGGCTAATCCAGAAACTTTCCACTAGTAGCTTTTTAAGTCCGGAATAAGAACTGGTATCTACCAAGGTCAAAATAAAGGCATAGGCACAACTCAAGACCCCTCCAGCTGTCAGGAGAAACTTGGGCATGAGCAACATTAAGATCATCAAGGTCATCGCCATATTCTCCATCCCTCGGACCCCCTTTTGAGAGAGGATCTTCTGCAAGAGGCTACGAACCACTGAAACAGAAAAACCTGTCAAGCCAGCATAGACCAAAGAAATTGGAACCATCCAGATATCGACTGTCTCTTGCAAGATTCCTAGACGTAAGAGAGCTTTCCGGATCCCATTGATGAAAAAGCCAACCTGCATCCCAGATAAGGCGAATAAATGGATGATTCCTAAACTCGTGTAAAGCTGGTCCATCTCTTCAAAATCCGTATCTAAATAGCCAAAAAGAAGGCCGGTCATATACTGGTTCATCGGTTGCGGAAAGTGCTCCTTGCTCCAAACAATGGCTTGGCGCCTCCATTGAGATAGCCAGTCGAAAACATTCCAAGTCTGTATAGGAAGTGCGGATTGGATCGCTTCAATTTTTATTTGATAGTGAATCCCCTGTGTTTGCAAATAAGACCGGTAGTCAAATCCTCTAAAATTTCGCTGCCCTTCTGGTTCTTCTATAACACCTTTATATGTCAACTCCAGCAAGTGGGTTTGACTTTGCCACTGCTGTTTTTCTTTTTCTGATTTTAAAGTGTAGAAGACTTGGTAGGTCTTTCCCTGATTTTTAGCACGAAAAGACAGGGCGTCCCCATTGATCTTGATGGTATCTGGAATCAGTCGTAAGTGGGATGGGGGCTGACTTTCTGCTTGTACTGGATGATCCTGTAGTCGCTGAAAGACAAAGAAGGCCGCAAAACAAAGGGTTGCTAAAGCAAGCCCTAGCAAACTTGAGCGCTCCCCTTTATAGTGATGAACCGCTAAAACTCCCACTACTACTAGACCGCTGATCGAAAGCCAAGATGGTTGATAGGTACTAAAATACAGCCATAGGAGTACAAAAGCGAGATGGACAAGCGAAAAAGGAAGGTCTTTAATCCACCGTGAAAGCATCTCTTAGTTTCTCCAGTGTTTTCTCTCCGATTCCTGAAACATTCTTCAGATCATCCACTGATCGAAAAGGACCATTTGCTTCGCGATAGGCGATAATGTCCTGGGCACGTTTCTGGCCAATGCCTGATACTGTCTGGAGATCTGACTCGGTCGCTCGATTTAAATGGACCTTGCCTGTTTTTTCTGCTGGCGCTGACGAAGTTGCAGGACTTTCTGAACTTCCAAGTACTGGAACATCCTCTCCTTCTTTGGCAACATAAATCACTGCTTCATCAGAGAGTTTTTGCGCCAAGTTGACCGATTGGCTATTGGCATCTGCTGTCATCCCGCCTGCCTTATAAATAGCATCATGGACTCTGCTATTGGAGCGCAACTCATAGACACCTGGTTGTTTGACGGCTCCTTTGACATCGACCGTAATGATCTCAGGTGCATCAGACACAGAAGTCGCCGTCTTTTCTTCTTTGGAACTAGCGGTCTGCACCTTTTCTTTGCTCGAAGTTGAACTAGAAGACTGATAAAGATCCGGTATGGTGGATGCACTTGACTGAGGTCGATGAAAAAGAAAATACCCTCCAAGTAAGAGTCCGATAGCAGTAAGAGCTAAAAAGAGCTTATATTCTTTGATTTTTTCGATGATATCCTCCATAAGAAACCTCCTCTCACTTTTATTATTCGTAAAAATAAAAAAAACTGAGAAAAACTCTCAGTTTTTTTACTTGTTTTTCCGATGTTTGTCTGGATCCCATACAAAGCTTGCTAGGTAACTAAAGAGCAAGGTCAAGATGCCCACGACTAAGACAAGGGGAATCAAAAGGATTTTTAACAAACGAATCAAGATAAAAGGTTTTGTTGGGGTGTTGATCGCTTGTGCTTCCGCATCCAAGCGGTCAAACTCCTCTTGGATACGGCGGGCAACTTCTGCCACTCCTTCGTCATTCATCTTTTTAATATCCGAGATATCAATGGGATGTCCAAAGTTCATATCAATGCGTTCACCCGTTGCCAACCCTTTCAAGTCTCTTGGACCAGTATAAGTCACTGGCATGATTCGGACCTTCGCCATTTTGGCAATGATGGCAACACCGCCTTTGACGTCTTGAGAATGACGGCTTCCACTTGGGAACATAATCAAGGAACGGTTGCTCTTTTTCAGCATATTGACAGGATACTTAATGGCTTCTGCTCCCGGATTTTCACGGTCGATCGGAAATGCCCCACACATGCGAATCCACCAGCCAAAAATACGATTGGTGAAGAGTTCTTTTTTCGCCATAAAGATAAACTGCTTTGGCTTGGTTGCAAAGGCCATATAGACCGGATCCCACCAAGTCCGGTGAGGGGATACCAAGATGTAGTTCTCTTCCCGATCTGGAATATTGTCCTTATGATGGTAATGGGCATTCCCATTTAAAACCCACAGAATAAAGGCAACAAGGCCACGTAAATAGGTATAAAACATAGTTGTTCCTCAAATCCATTTCATTCGTCTCTCTACAAGATATTCCATCCTGTAAAAGGTTCTTTCTTATTATACCGTATCCTGATTTTGACCGCAAACCTTTTTTAGATAAAAATTGTCTCAGCGGACCGATTCTAGATAGTCTTTTTCTCAAAAAAATGATATCATATTGTCTATGGAAACTATTGATTTAAAGGGCTTGTCCCTCAGTGAAGTCCGCAAGAAAATGGATCGCGGACAAACCAATGATTTTACAACGAATACAAGTACCAGTACCTGGCAAATTATCAAGCGCAACGTCTTCACCTTGTTTAATACCTTAAACTTTGTGATTGCCGTGGCCTTGGCTGCTGTACAGGCCTGGAGCAATATGATCTTTTTCGCAGTCATTTGCTTCAATGCCATTACAGGGATCATGACCGAGATGCGCGCCAAGCGGATGATTGATAAACTCAACCTCATGAGTCGTGAGCTAGTGACTGTCATTCGAGACGGGGAAAAAGATGCGATTCCACCCGAAAAGCTTGTTCTGGGTGATTTAATGCTTTTATCTTCGGGTGAGCAGATCCCTAGTGATGCCGAAGTCATGTCAGGTATCGCAGAAGCCAATGAGGCTATGCTAACTGGTGAGAGTGATCTGGTCTTAAAAGAAGTTGGTGATGAACTGCTTTCTGGTAGTTATATTGCCAGTGGTCAAGTCTATGCCCGTGTCAAGCGAGTTGGAGCAAACAACTATGCCAACAAACTGATGATGGAAGCTAAAACCTTGAAGCCTATCAATTCGCGTATTCTTTATAACTTAGCGAAAATTTCAAGCTTCACTGGTAAAATTATCATCCCATTTGGCCTTGCCCTCTTCTTTGAAGCATTGTTGATCAAGATGCTGCCGATCAAGGATTCTGTCGTGAATTCTTCCACAGCTCTCCTGGGAATGTTGCCAAAAGGAATTGCCCTACTGACGGTTACGTCTCTTTTGACGGCGGTTATTAAGCTCGGCATGCGCAAGGTTCTTGTTCAAGAAATGTATTCAGTGGAAACCCTGGCGCGTGTGGATACCTTGTGTCTAGATAAGACCGGGACCATCACTCAAGGAAAGATGACAGTCGAAGCTCTCCATAGCTTATCCGAGCATTTTTCTGAGGAAACGATCCAGGTCATCCTCTCTGCTTACATGCAAAATAGTGAGGACACCAATCCTACTGCTCAAGCTATTCGTAAGGCTTATGGGGAGTTGGAGCATGCTTATACTGCGGAAAACATTATTCCTTTCTCAAGTGATCGAAAATGGGGAGCTATGCATCTATCCAACCTCGGAACTGTCTTTCTCGGTGCTCCTGAAATGCTCCTTCAAGAAAATCCAACTGCTGTCGTCGAAGCACAAGGCCGTGGATCGCGCGTTCTCGTATTGGCACATAGTTCAGAACTGATCAGCATGCAGGAATTGAAACTGCCTGAAAATCTTGAAGGGATTGCGGTTATTGAGATTACAGACCCCATTCGTGAAGGGGCTTCAGATACTCTTGAGTATTTGCGCTCTCAAGGAGTGGATCTCAAAATCATCTCCGGTGACAACCCTGTGACGGTCTCTTATATCGCTCAACAAGCTGGCTTCAAAAATTATGAGAACTACATCGATTGTTCAAAAATTTCTGATGATCAATTAGTGGATCAAGCAGAAGAAACAGCTATCTTTGGGCGCGTGTCTCCTTACCAGAAAAAACTGCTCATCCAAACTTTGAAAGCAGCTGGTCGGACAACTGCTATGACAGGAGATGGGGTCAATGATATCCTTGCTCTTCGTGAAGCAGACTGCTCCATCGTGATGGCTGAAGGAGATCCAGCAACCCGTCAGATTGCCAATATTGTTCTTTTGAACTCTGACTTTAATGACGTTCCAGAAATTCTTTTTGAAGGCCGTCGTGTGGTGAACAACATTGGACGAATCGCTCCAATCTTCTTTATCAAAACGATCTATTCCTTCCTCTTGGCTATCATCTGTATTGCCAGTGCTCTCTTCTTTAACGTCAACTATTTGCTGATTTTCCCTTTCATCCCTATTCAAATCACCCTGATTGACCAATTCGTCGAAGGATTCCCACCATTTGTGTTGACCTTTGAACGCAATATCAAACCTGTTGAAAAGCACTTCTTGAGACGTTCCCTTCTGTTAGCCTTACCAAGCGCCTTGATGGTCGTCTTTAGTGTCTTGTTCATTCGCCTTTGGGGAGCAAGCCATGGTTGGTCTGCAGCCGATATGTCTACTGTATCCTACTACTTACTTGGATCCATCGGTTTCCTATCCGTTATCCGTGCTTGCCTGCCACTAAATATCTGGCGGGCCCTCCTCATCCTCTTCTCTGTAGTAGGATTCTACGCATCTGCGGTCGTGTTGAAAAACTTGATCGAGATTTCCCTCCTTACAGCCACTACTTTCCCAGTTTATCTGGCATTGATGGCTATCTTTACAGGAATCTTTATCCTCACTACGATTCTCCAAAAATATGAATTTGATTAAAAAAAGTTGAGAGTTTTACTCTCAACTTTTTTTACGGTGCATCAAAAGCAACAATCGCAGGTTTTTCATTAAATGCAGCAAATGGTTTTATTTCCAGTTCTAATTTGCCATCCCCTTTTACACCAAAATGTTGTACAGCACCTTCCATTGATCGACCCGGTGAAATTGACCCCATTGTATTTGTATTAGGATAAGTCTCCATTTTATTTCCACCAACAAATAGATCAATGTCAACCCCAACTGCTAGATCACTATCTGATAGATTTTTCACATTATAGGTCACTTTTAATACTTTATCGGGATTTGTTTTATCAAAATCATTCCGTTCATCAGTCCATTCAACATTTGTAATAGTGTACTCAGCTTGTTTATCAAAAACAATCTTATCACCAATTGCATAGGTTGATTTCTTTTCACTACTCTTTTCAGTAGATGCCTTTTTCTCTGTTTTAGCTTCTTTTGAAGTATCATCAGACTTACTACTAGAATTTCCACAGGCTACTAGTATACTTGCTGAAAGCAATGTTACCCCCAAGCCAAACCATTTTTTCGTTTTGCTCATTTACAAAACCTCCCACTTTTTTTAATATATAGTAACATATTTAAACAAGAAAAGAAAGCGTTTTTACAAAAATATATCATTTTAATATATTAAAAATTATCATCTTTCCCCAAGCCTCTTTTCATGCTATAATAGAGCCATGACAGATATCGAATTAAAAGACGGTGAGCGCGTCAATCAACTCTTTTCAAGTGATGTGAAAATTATACAGAATCGGGAAGTCTTTAGTTACTCCGTGGATAGCGTCCTGCTCTCACGCTTTCCAAAATTGCCCAAGCGGGGCTTGATCGTAGATCTCTGCGCTGGAAATGGGGCTGTGGGACTTTTTGCGAGTACTCGGACAGAGGCCCAGATCATTGGTGTCGAAATTCAGGAACGTCTGGCGGATATGGCAACCCGCTCCATTGCTCTCAATGGCTTGAACCAGCAAATGTCCATGATCACCGATGACCTCAAGCATTTACCCCAACATATCAAGGGCAGTAAGGTGGATATTATCCTCTGCAATCCTCCTTATTTCAAGGTGGATGAGCATTCCAATCTCAATGAGAGTGAACACTACCTCTTAGCTCGGCATGAAATTACCACCAATTTAGATGAGATTTGCCATGTGGCTCAGCGGGTTCTCAAATCAAATGGTCGCTTAGCGATGGTCCATCGTCCAGATCGCTTTTTAGATATCATCGAAACTATGAAACGATACAATCTTGCACCTAAACGGATCCAGTTTGTCTATCCAAAAGTGACCAAAGAGGCGAATATGTTGTTGATTGAGGCGATCAAGGATGGCTCACTGGATGGTTTAAAAATTCTGCCTCCCCTCTTTATTCACAATGAAGACGGCAGCTATACAGACGAGATTCATGAGATCTACTATGGAAACTAAAGCTTACATGTATGTCCTAGAGTGTGCGGATGGCTCCCTCTACACTGGCTACACCACGGATGTCGAAAAACGCCTAAAGACTCACAATGCTGGAAAAGGCGCCAAATACACACGGGCTCGTCTCCCTGTTAAACTTCTTTACCAAGAATCCTATCCAGATAAACCCTCTGCTATGTCTGCCGAGGCTCTCTTTAAAAAGAAATCGCGCCAAGCAAAGCTAAACTATATCAAAAAGAACCGTCGAACTCCATAGTCCAACGGTTTTTCATTTACAAAATGGTGATACGGTACTGGTGACTCCGTGTCTCTTGGGGAGCCAACTGGATCACACCTTTTTTATCTTCGAAGAAATCGCCCTCTTCTGCAGATGTGGAAATACCCGTCCAAGGCTCCAAGGCAATGAAAGGACCCTTGTTATTGGTAGACCAAAGGACGAGATTCTCAAAATCTGCAAAGGCAAATTCCAAACCTTTACCAGATTTTTTCGAGAGGAGCTGCACAGATTTAGAAGCTAATTGATCTAAAATAATGGCGTCTTTTTCAAACAGTTCATGGCGCAAAGGTAGGCTACGACTATGGTCTAAAAATGGCGTCCGCTGCAGGCGATCAACCAAACCGGTTTCTGTGAACAAGAGAGGAACGCTACAGCTTTCTTCTTTTTCAAAAATCAACTCGTAGTCTTCATAGTCTTCATCTGCTAAAAGGGGACAACGAAAGGCTGGATGCCCCCCAATGAAATAAGGCATGACTTGATCTGACTCTAGATTTTGCACGCGATAGGTGATGGTGATTTCTTTCCCTTTCAATTCATAAGCGATTTCCACTCGAAAATGGTAGGGATAATTTTGTAAGCTTTCGTCGTTAGAGCTGATTTCAAAGACAAGACGATGGTCTGTCTGTTCTTTGAGTTCAAACTCTCTCTTGCGAATAAGACCGTGTCTTGGAAGCTGGCCTGTCTTCACTCCATCTTTTAGATGATACTGCACTTGACCATTACGAACGCTCCCGCAAATCGGAAACAGAACCGGCGCTTGTCCTGACCAATACTCTGGATCCCCTTGCCAAAGATATTCTATGCCTTCTTTACTTCGAATGGAGCTCAATTCCCCTCCAAATGTTTTAAATTGTAGTTCTAGATCATCATTTTTTAATGCAATCAACATGGACGACACCTCTTTATAATTAGTATAGTTATTATATTCATTATAACCTTTTAGAAGAGATTGTCAATTTTTATTTTTCTAGTTAAAAATTTTAAAAAAATAAGAAAAAATTCTTGACAAAGCTTAGAAATAATTGTAGACTTAATATGTTAACAGAAATATTCCGTTTTAGGAATTCATTCTTTCTGTTGTCTGACTTTTTTGGATGCTCCTTATCATGATACATTTTTCTAAAAGAGTCAGTTATCATTTAGGTCTCCTTATAAATATACAAGGGTTAACAGCTGGTTAACCCTTGTATTTTTTATTTTTCATATAAAAAAAAGGCCTATTGCTAGACCGTTCCTTCGGACTTATTTATCCCCTTTATTGCGGATGACAAATCCATTTTTCTTTTCATTGGAAGTACGATGAGGACGTTTGTTGCCTTTGCCCTCAAAATCTCGGCTATTTTTATTTGACTTGCGTTTGAAATCACGGCGTCTACCTTCACGGTCATCTCTGCGATTTCGGTCACGGCGTTGGTCTCCACGACGGCCATTCCCACGGCCGCCTTTGCCTTTCCCACCAAAGCCACCACCAGATGGTTTAAATGGCAATGGTTTTTCACGCGCAATTTCGACCTCTGGAAGACTGTCTGGATCTTGAACAGTCAAGCTCAAGATATACATAGCCAATTCTTCAGGAGTGAATTCTGTAGCCAATTTGCGAGCATCCTTACCAAACTTCTCAAAGTTCGTTCGGATTTTTTCATCCTCAAAGTCTCGCTCAATTTTCTTCAGCGCTACTTGTTTTTTCGCTTGGAAGGCTTCTTCCTCTGTTGCAGGTTTCATTCCCTTCATCCGCTTTTTAGTCAAGTTCTCAATGATTTGCAAATAGCCCATTTCATTTGGCGATACAAAGGTAATGGATTGCCCTGTTTTCCCAGCACGACCTGTCCGTCCGATCCGGTGAACATAGCTTTCTGGATCTTGTGGAATATCGTAGTTGTAGACATGGGTAACACCTGAAATATCCAAGCCACGTGCCGCAACGTCTGTTGCTACCAAGACGTCCAAGTTCCCATTTTTAAAGTCACGAAGCACTCGGAGGCGTTTGTTTTGATCCAAATCTCCGTGAATTCCTTCTGCCCGGAAACCACGAATCTTCAAGCCACGAGTCAATTCATCGACCCGGCGTTTGGTCCGACCAAAGACGATGGCAAGTTCAGGTTGCTCGACATCCATCAATCGAGTCATGGTATCAAATTTTTCGCCTTCTTTGACACGAATATAGTATTGATCGACCAAATCAGTTGTCAATTCTTTGGCCGCAATCTTAACGTGTTCGGGTTCTTTCATAAACTGAACACCAATGCGTTTGATGGCTTCTGGCATCGTTGCTGAAAAGAGCAAGGTTTGGCGTGTTTCTGGAACACGGCTAATGATGGCTTCGATATCTTCCAAGAAGCCCATGTTGAGCATTTCATCTGCTTCATCCAGGATCAAGGTTTCAATATGATCGAGCTTCAAGGCCTTGCGCTTGATCAAATCTAGCAAACGTCCAGGTGTTCCCACAACGATGTGAGCGCCTGACTTCAAAGCTTTAATTTGCTTTTCAATGCTTGATCCACCATAGACAGAGCGCACTTTGACACCCTTACTGCGTCCAAAGCGGAAGAGTTCTTCCTGACTTTGAACCGCCAATTCACGCGTCGGAGCAATGACAAGTGCTTGAATCACTGTGTTATCGACATCGATCTTCTCCAAAGTTGGAAGACCGAAAGCGGCTGTTTTACCAGTCCCTGTTTGCGCTTGACCGATGACATCTTTTCCTTCAAGAGCCAACGGAATGGTTTGTTCTTGGATTGGGCTTGCTTCTACAAAGCCAGCTTTTTCGATTTCTGCTAATAATTCAGCAGATAAGTTAAATTCATTGAATTTCAATTCTTTCTTCTTTCTAAAAAGTGGTGCGAAGCCACTTTATCAAACTTCTTTCAATGCGAATACGCACTGATTGCATAGGAAGTCATCTTCCCGGTTACCTGTCGCAAGACTCATCTAAAGAAAAACTAGTCCGTCTGTTTAAGACTACATTTTCTTTAGAGAAAAATGTTTTGCGTCCTAACGGATGTTGTTGACTAGAATCGTTTTTTCAAACAAATAGGCAACATGATCCTATTTGCGGGAGTCTTCTTTCGAACAGAAGCCTTCCATCTGTTCAGTCTCCCCACCATTTCTCTCATACAAGTTTGCAACTTATCTAGTATAACATAATGAAGAGGCAAATGATAGTCAAAGGAGATTAATTTTATTTTTTAGGAAAAAATCCTGGATCGCTTGAAATCAGAAAAGTGACGCAAATCCTAGCCAGGACTGGTTTTCTTCTTGCGACCATTTTATATACTTCATCATTGGAGTATAAAAAAATCGGAAAACTTTTATTTTTTGGTAACTCTTATCTTGCGTTTTTACAAATAAATATGTATAATACAGTTAGTATCTAAAATATTTCTGTATAAAGAAATAGGATCATTTTATCTGATTCAACGATTTATTCTAAGTTCTGATTTATTTAGAACCACTCAGTACTATTAAATCTATTCCTACTATTTCCAAGAAGATTTTGTACAGTCGATGAACTATTCACACTGCCCCTTCTTTGGAGAGGAGGGCAGGTGTCTAGATGGTTCCTATTTCTCAGATTATTCTAGATACGAAGAGGCTCGGATTTCTCCAAGCCTCTTTTTTTTATCTTTTTTTCACAATCCAACGCATGACCTTTGCCAAAATGAGCCATAATATAAAGCTACATAGGGATACATAGATCCAAGCATTGGGATCCTCTGTCATAGGAAGAGGGATATTCATTCCGAAGAAACCGGTGATAACGGCTAAGACCGCCAACAAGGCTTCAAAGATGGTTAGGGTTGTCAAGTTGTCATTCAAGTTGTTGTTTAGGATATTGTTGTATGATCCAGACAACTGCTGTAAGACATTGGAAATCAACTCGGTCATTGAAACCAACTGACGCGCTTCGATCATGGCATCATCAAACTGCTCTTTTTCAACATCATTCATCCTGCGATAAATGACATGTGCTTTGATATGTTCTAGCAACATCCGATTTTGCTTGGCTGCCGCGACCAGATACACCATACCGGTCTCAAGGTCAGACAGGGCATAAAGATTCTTTGTCGTCGTTGTCTTTCGAAGCAAACGATTGAGTTCATCTTTATGCTTATCTAAGCGATCAATAATCGGATAATAAGCATTACTGATCATTTCAAGACCTGCAAAAAGCAACTTATAGATCGACAGCTCCTCATGGCTTTCCAAATAACGAACCATTTGTTCAATGATATAGGCATTGTCCTGGTTACTGATGGTCACGAGTCGCGTATCTTGAACGATAAAGGTCATGGGGATGGTTTCGTAGTATTCCTTGTCCTTTTCTAAATCCAATACATTGTAGATAAAGGTGATCGTTCCGTTTTCTCGATTGTAATCCATATGGGCACGTTCGTTCTTATCCATCGCGTACTCAATGGTTTCTTTGTCAATATCGTATTTTTTATAAAGATATGAATTTTCAGCAATCAAATCCGAGTCGATATTGATCCATTTCCGATCTTGACCCAATTGTTTATCGATAAACATTCCGTCTCCTTTCTCAACTGTTCTCTATCAACATGATTTTTTATTTAAAGACCGCACTGGCTAATGCTTGCTGGATTTCAATGACACTGTTGTCACTCTTGAATTGTAAAACTTCTGAAGGTTCCACTGCTGAAGAGACCCAGATTTTTAATTCAGCATCCAAATCAAAATGACCGGAAGTTTCTACTGAAAATCGAGAGATGGAGCGATAAGGAAGGGATTTGTAGGAAGTTTTCTTTCCTGTTACTCCTTGCTTATCCACCAAGATCAAACGAAACTCTGTAAAGACGATTAAATCACGAATCAAGCTAAAAGCAAGTGTGACTTGCTCTCCCGGCACCAAGATATCTTCCAGATCTCTTTCTACTTTATCAACATTCTTTTGAGAGGCATTGCCCATCAAACCACTTAGTAATCCCATCATTTCTCCTTTAAAAGCGAAAACAGATAAGCTTCCGTTTTCTTATTTCTATTGTTATGGATCAGTTTTGAAAACGTTCCTTACCCCATCTTTTCTTCCAGCTCAACGTCTGGATACTTATCCGCAAACCAACGGAGGGCAAAGTCGTTTTCAAAGAGGAAGACTGGTTGGTCAAAGCGGTCCTTGGCCAAGATGTTTCGGCTTGAAGACATGCGCTCATCTAAGTCTTCTGGTTTGATCCAGCGAACGGTCTTTTTACCCATTGGGCTCATGACCACTTCGGCATTGTATTCATTTTCCATCCGGTGCTTAAAGACTTCAAACTGAAGTTGACCAACGGCACCAAGCATGTATTCACCTGTTTGGTAGTTGGTATAGAGCTGAATAGCTCCTTCTTGCACCAATTGCTCAATCCCTTTGTGGAAGGATTTTTGCTTCATGACGTTCTTAGCTGACACTTTCATGAAGATTTCAGGCGTAAAGGTTGGCAGGGGTTCAAATTCAAACTTGTTTTTGCCCACTGTCAAAGTATCTCCAACCTGATAAGTCCCGGTATCGTAAACCCCGATGATGTCTCCTGCTACAGCATTGCTGACATTTTCACGGCTTTCGGCCATAAATTGAGTCACGTTAGATAACTTAGCGCCCTTACCGGTACGAGGCAGGTTGACGCTCATGCCACGCTCAAATTCGCCAGATACGATCCGCACAAAGGCAATCCGGTCACGGTGACGAGGGTCCATATTGGCTTGGATTTTAAAGACAAAGCCTGAGAAATCCTTATCGTAAGGATCGACAAGTTCACCGTCTGTTTTCTTGTGTCCGTGTGGTTCTGGAGCAAATTTCAAGAAGGTTTCCAAGAAAGTCTGTACCCCAAAGTTCGTCAAAGCGGATCCGAAGAAGACTGGTGTTAATTCACCCGCAAGGATGGCTTCTTCTGAGAATTCATTCCCAGCTTCTTGCAAGAGTTCGATGTCGTCTTTCACTTGCTCGTAGAAAGGATTGTTAGCAAAGAGCTTGTCTCCGTCTTCTAGACTCGCAAAACGCTCGTCTCCTTTATAGAGTTCCAAGCGTTGGTTATAGAGGTCATAGAGTCCCTCAAAGGCCTTCCCCATCCCAATCGGCCAGTTCATCGGGTAACTCGCGATGCCTAAGACTTCTTCCAATTCTTGCAAGAGATCCAGTGGCTCACGACCGTCCCGGTCTAGCTTATTCATAAAGGTAAAGACGGGAATGCCACGGTGTTTCACAACCTCAAACAATTTCTTGGTTTGAGCCTCAATCCCTTTGGCAGAGTCTACCACCATGACGGCAGCATCCACCGCCATCAAGGTCCGATAAGTATCTTCTGAGAAGTCCTCGTGCCCTGGGGTATCTAGGATATTAACGCGCTTGCCATCGTAGTCAAACTGCATGACAGATGAGGTTACCGAAATCCCACGTTGTTTCTCGATGTCCATCCAGTCAGATTTAGCAAAGTTTCCTGTTTTCTTTCCTTTTACGGTACCAGCTTCCCGAATCTCTCCCCCAAAGTAGAGCAACTGCTCTGTAATCGTCGTTTTACCAGCATCCGGGTGGGAGATGATGGCAAAGGTACGGCGTTTTTTAATTTCTTCTTGTACGTTCATGTTCCTAATTCTTTCTCTTCTTATTTTTTGATAAATTTATAAATTCATCTCTACATCGGATTTCTCCTCAATTTCTCTATCTGTCCTATTATAGCGAAAATAGGCACTTTTTTCAACGATGATTCTTCTTTGAGAGCAAAAAGAAAGACCAAAATCCGTCGATTCTAGTCCTCTTATCATGACTGTTAGAAGGCTCCAAATCCTCCGCCACCGCCACCATCAGAAAAGCCACCGCCGTCAAAACCGCCACTGCCATCTGAGGAGTTAGTAGAGAAGCTTGAAACGCTATAGGAATCATCTGCATAACTCATCAAGGTAGAGCCGTCTAGGAAGGAATTTGAAGAGGTCGTTATCCAAACAACAGCATCCCAATCCTCATATGGTAAGGAAATCTGATGATTTTTGAGTACCTGACTCACTTTTTTAGCTTGACCATACATAGTTGCATAGACTAGGATACGATTCCATAGGATGACACTCTCAAGTTCTGCTTGGTTGAAATTTGGAATACTTTCGATCATATTTCGAAAGGCCATCCATTGGAATTGTGAATCCAAGTTTTCTAAGGATTGGAGATGTTCTTCGCGAATTTTCACAAGAATATAAAATGGAATGAAGAGAACGACCAACAATACAATCATCCAAAAATAGAAGGAAGATAGGTGGGAACCAAATCCAAAAGATAAGAAACACATGCTCACAAATAAGATCAGTAAGAGCCAAAAATGTAAGGCACAGCCTGTTTTTGAAAAAGCTTCTTCTTTTTCAGATAAGTCTCTAAAATAAGAAGGCAATCCTAATTTCGCAATCTCCTTCTCTACCCCTTTTGACAATTGCTGGGCATCTTTTTTTAACAGTGATTGAACGTCATTTCCGACCTTTCGAATACGGTCTCGTTGGGTGTCTGATTTAGCAGCTCGAAAGTCTTTTTTTAGGGCTACTTTGTCGATTTTATACCTTGAAAATACTTCACTGATATTGATTTGAGATTCTTGATCAAAGATCATTTCAATAAACTTCAATTCAAAATCAGCCAAGCCTTCATAATGGAGACAGGTCAAGGTTTCCCCATTTTCATCCCTAGTCAACCGAAGATTTCCTCGATCAATAAGATCTAACATGGTTGCCTGGATGAGATGATTAAATTTTAGTTGCCCCTTCTCTCTAGACATCACCATCCGTTCAAAATCAAGTTGATACAGTGCCTTAGCTAGGACAAGAGGAGGTAAATTCTGTGGTGGTTCGTATAATCGTACTCCTTTTGCAATCCGACGAGTTCTGGTACTGATAAAATACCGGATCCATGGAATGAAAGCTAGGATAAATAAAAGAACCGATACAATTGGAACGACCTTGAGTAGAAGGGTCCGATAGAGGAACGTTTTTTGTTTAATGGATTTCTCTTTTTTGAGAAATTTCTCTTTTCCATTTCCCTTGTCAATCTCATTTGCTTGGTCTCGACGCAGGGCCTCTGTCATTGGCCAATAGGCATGCAGTTCGAGCTTACCATTTTTGGGAAAATCCTTTGTCCAAATATGATAACCAGTTGCAGTCCGTTCGACTTGGGCTGGTGGATTAAAGTAACCAGTATGGGCATACAGTTTTCCCTGCTTGGCATCCAAGCCATCTACATAAAAATCTAATTTCGCGACTTTCTCATCTCCATCTGAAATAGGAAACCAATTCAGTTCTGCAATATCCTTGTAGAAAGTCAAGAGATGATCAATCTTCCATTTTACTTTGATCTTGACCGTTCCTCCGACGATACGGGCATTGTATATTTTTAATTGCCGACCATCTTCCAGGTCTGTCTCCTCTACACGAATCTCACGTTTTTCCCCATCCACATAGGCTTCCACCTCAGGATGACGATGAATCTTAAACCCTTTTGGAAGAGGATCTGCGCTTCCTAGGGTCACATATTGACCATGATAGCCTGTCTGAAACTGATAGGTAATCTCTTGTGTAAATGTTGCTTGGCTATCTTCCTGCAATTGGAGGTGTCCTACATAGGATTCAATCGAATAGCGAACTTCATCATCTGCATGTGCTGTCGTTATTGTACAAAACAAACTCCAAACGAGGGAGATCATTAGCAAGAAACGCTTCATATATTCTCCTTTGATATAAAACAGGGTTGAGACCGAGATATCCCAACCTTCCTACTTGTTATTTTCTCACTTTCACCCGCTCACTTCTGCGACTGAAGAACTGATTAAAGAGTAATAAAGCAAGGGCTAAAATACTGGATACAACCAGATAATTGAGCCACACCTTATCCCCTCTCATAATCGGAGGGCGGGCCATCAAGCCATAATTTCCTCCCGTCAATTGATTGACTCCAACCAGGAATAAATCTAAGGCAAAGGTATAGAGAACAATCTGACTATTTTTTAAGAGGTTTCGATCATACCATCTCAAGAGATAAATCAAGGAATTGATTAAAAGACAGTAATGTCCGAGGAGGAAAGAAAAGCTTGTAATATGAGGGAAAGTATAGGGATCAAAGACTGGATAGCCCAAAGCAAAGATGGCTCCACTCACTCCCATCAAGGCAAAGAACTGTTTGCTTTTCCATCTGTCTGGTAAAAACAAGACCGCAAACATGGCCAAGCGGCAATGATAAAATGGTAAACTGTTGGACCAAGGAATGTGGTAGGCAAAATACCAAAGATACAAGCAAATTAACTGGAAGCCTTGTAAGTATTGAAAGCATTTGCGAAATTGCTCATTCTGATAATAGCGAAGTGACATCATGATCGCTGTCACAACGAACAAGACCATCACACTATACCAAAGTGCTGAGATTGCTGGTGGTGCTGTTGATTCTGTAGTGAAAAAATGATGCATAAAGTCTCCTTATTTAAACAGATTCAGGTATTCTTCTTTTCTTACTGTACTGAACGATCGTATTGATGAGGATCAGTGTCCCCGTCATTAGGACTGTCACGATGAAATAGTTGAGCACAAGGCCATGGTCTCCTAGCACAGGTGGCCGACGCAGAAAGCCATAGTTTCCGCCCGTTACAAGGTTGGCTAGAACAATAATAGCATTGACTCCAAAAGTCATCTGACAGATCTTCCAAACAGCCCCTTCTTCCACCTGGTAGGATTGAACCAGATAGATCAAACAGTTGGCCAAGAGGGCCCAGTGACCAAAGACATTGTTGATCGAGGAAACGTGAGGAAAAGGGTAGGGATAAAAAACAGGATGAACCAAGGCCATAATGGAGCCAAAGACTCCCACAAGGGCAAAATATTGTTTGAAGCTGCCCTTGGGCGCCAAAAGAATGATCCACATGGCCATCCGGCTATGATAGAAAGGAAGACTCTCTGAAAGAGGCAAGCGAGCAGCTAGATACCAAGCGTTGATAATCAGCAACTGGATCAACTGTCCCCAATACCAAAAGGTTTGGTAGCTTTTGGAGTGAGCAAATCGAACGGACAGAACTCCCACCACTACCAAAGAAGTCGGCAATAAGAAATACCAGACCCCCAATTGAGGAGGGGATGTTGGTTGACTAGTGAAAAATAAGTTCCAAAGTGCCATGATTTTTTTCCCTCATCTACTCTTTTTTCTATTCCGAACGCGAAACAACAGTCTCTTCAGCCATCTTGTATTTGTAGCGCTGGTTGACCAAGCAAATACCAGCCACCATCACGATGCTGACCAAGAGGTAGTTTAAGAGAGAACCATGGTCTCCAATGATTGGTGGACGCTTTAAGAAGCCGTAATCTCCACTTGTCAAGAGATTGACCAAAAAGATGACTGCATTCATACCAAAGGTGATCTTAACAATTCGTAAGGTGTCCTGTTTTTCCGACTGGTAAAAATCCTGCAGGTAAATCAAACTATTGGCAAACAAAGCCCAGTGACTAAAAATCAGATTGAGTACAGTAATATGAGGGAATGGGAAGGGGTCAAAGGCCGGATAAACCAAAGCCGCAATGGATCCTAGAACACCCAACAAGGCAAAATATTGCTTGATATAGGTCCCTCTAGGCGCAAAGAGGATCGCAAGCATGGCCAAGCGGCAATGATAGAAAGGCAAATTATCCGTCAAAGGCATGTGGGCGAGAATATACCAAGCATTAATAGTCAAGACTTGGATCAACTGCGCCCAATACCAAAAGCGTTGGTAGCTTTTAGACTGTGCATATTTGATAGAAAAGTAGCCAACCACCAACAAGGAAGCTGGTAGGAAAACATACCAGAGTCCAAACTCAGGCGGGGCTGATTTTTGGTTCGTAAACAATAAATCCCAAAGTGTCATTTTCACATTCCTTTAGTTTATAATAGCCTATCCTTGGAGAGATGAATCCTCTCTTTTCACTAGGCTTTCTCCAACTCCTCTACCAATTTTGCCAGATTCATGGAATTGCTTCCCTTGATAAGGATTTGGTCTTGCTCTTTCAAGCTTTCCTTGACTTGTTTGACCATGTCCTCAAACTGATCTTCCTCAGCTGTCTTCTTGAAATAATAGACATGTCCGAGTGGGAACATCTGGCTCGCTAACTGAGCCAATCCTGCAATGTCTTGGCCGTAGAAAATAACCGTATCCAAAACATCCGGCGACAGGCTGAGGATCATTTGATTGTGCAGATCAATGGATTGCTCCCCTAGTTCTTTCATATCTGCCAGGACGGCTAATTTTCGACCATTTGGATTAGCAGGAATGGTAGAGAAAGTTTCTAAGATTAGGCGCATAGCCGTTGGATTGGCATTGTAGACATCGGATAGGATATCCGCTCCGTTACTGGCCTTCTTCCATTCTGTCCGGTTGCGCGTCAATTGCAAGGTTTCAAAACTGTCACGAATCGCAGCTTCACTCACTCCTTCTTTCAAAGCAACATAAGCTGCAATCATGGCATTGGTCGCATTGTATTTTCCTGTTACCGGAAGATCAATCGCTTCTTCTAAGAAATTAGCTCGGAAAGTTAAGCTATCCTTTCGCTCAATTAACTCAGTAATAAAAATCTCCTCGTCTGGCCCAAAGCGAACGACTGTTTGATTTTCAGGGAGGTAGGCATTGACGATCGGATCAGCTGGAACTACCAGAAGACCGCCTTCTGGCATCCCGTCCGCAATCTGGAGTTTTCCTTTTGCGATCTCACTTCGATCTTTAAAGAATTCCAAATGGGCTTCCCCAATCAAGGTGACAATAGCAGCTTTTGGATGCGCCAGTTCTGACAAGAGATGGATATCTCCTAGATGGTCTTGCCCCATTTCAAGGACGAGTTTGTCTATCCCTTCTGGCATATGCAAAACCGTATAAGGCAGACCAATTTCGTTATTATAGTTCCCTTGTGTTTTATAGGTCAGGTAAGTAGTGGACAAAAGCTGTGCCAACATATCTTTTGTGGTGGTTTTACCATTTGACCCCGTCACTGCAAAAACATCCACTTTTGTCTTTTGAAGATAGGCTGCAGCTAGTGTTTGAAAAGCGCTCAATACATCTTCCACCAAAATATAAGGGTGGCCTTCTACCACTTTCTCTGAAAAAGTGGCTACAGCTCCATTTTCAAAAGCAGTCTCAATAAAGTCATGACCATCACGCGCTCCCTTTAAAGGAACAAACAGATCTCCAGGCCCAATCAAACGGCTGTCAAATTCAGGCTTGACGAGGGCCACATCTTCAAATTGGCTGATATCATTTTTTGCATGTACTAGATGAGCAACTTCATGTAATGTGAGATTCATATCCGACTCCTCAGTTCTCCGTAGCGTCTTCAAAAATTTGGACGCTCCTATCAAATTCTTCTCATTATACCATATTCTAGACCACAAAAAAAGTGGCTGGGACAGAAGTCCTAACCTCTTGATTGTTTTTGGATTGTCGAGCAAGACGCAGTGGTTAAGGGGCTCTACTACGCTGATTTCATCAGCTTTTACAGCCCTACTCAACTGTGCGAAGGAGGGACGACGAAATCGAATTCTAACGAATTACCGATTTCTGTCCCACTCTCTCTTTGCTTACAACAAATGCGCTTCGTGTTTTTGGAAGACTTCTTTTCCAAGCTCTACTAACTTGGTAATCAAATCTGTATAGTTGAGTCCCATATTGTCCCAAAGCAAGGGATACATAGACCATTGAGTAAATCCTGGCATGGTATTGAGTTCGTTTAAGAAGATCTCTCCTTTATCGGTATAGAAGAAATCACAACGTGCTAAACCTAGACCACCGATCGCACGAAAGGCTTTTTCTGCGTTGGTCCGCATGGTTTTCACAACCTCAGGGTCCAATTGAGCCGGAATCGCCATGGTAATTTTGTTGTCGATGTATTTGGCATCATAATCATAGAAGGCCACATCTTTCACAACTTCACCTGGCAAGGTACTCTTCACATCATAGTTTCCAAGCAGTCCAACTTCGATCTCACGCGCATTGACTCCTTGCTCTACCAAGACACGGCTATCGTATTTGAAGGCCAATTCGAGAGCAGCCCGAAGTTCTGTTTGGTTTTCAGATTTTGAAATCCCTACGCTTGAACCCATATTGGATGGTTTGGTAAAGACAGGATAAGGGAGATTAGCTTCAATTGTAGCAATTTTCTCCTCCAAGTCATCGCCTTCCACTACAGCTACATAAGGAACTTGTGGAATCCCTGCAGACTCCAAGACCCGTTTGGTCGTGATCTTGTCCATCGCAACACTAGAAGCTAGGATACCACAGCCAACATAAGGCATCTTCAAGACTTCTAAGAAGCCTTGAATGGAACCATCTTCTCCCATTGGTCCATGAAGAACTGGAAAGACTACTGCTCCTTCCTTGTAAATCGCAGATGGTGCCACTTTTTTAGACCAGTCCACTGTCTCATTGGTCATCAATTTCTCATCATCCGCTGGTTTCTCTTCAAAAGCTTGCGTCTGGATGAAGTCTCCTGACTGCGTAATAAAGTAGGTTTGAACCGAAAATGCTTGGTAATCAATCGCGCGCATCACGCTTTCTGCTGAAAGAACAGAAACTTCACGTTCTGCACTACGTCCACCATACAACAGGATTAAGTCTTGTTTACTCATAGTTTCTCCCTAATTGTTCCCTTGATTTCTTACTTGATAGTATACCACAATGATAGCCCTTTCGAAAGAACTTCTCTTATAATTCTGTCCGATTTTCAATCGCGCGAAGCAAGGTCACTTCGTCCGCATACTCGATATCGGCTCCAACTGCCAGACCACGTGCCAAACGTGTCACTTTGATCCCTGCTGGCTTGAGCACGCGCGAGATATACATAGATGTTGCTTCCCCGTCTGCTGTCGCATTGGTCGCAACAATGACCTCTGTGACTGTTCCATCCATCAAGCGACTAATCAAACTCTTGAGATTGATATCATCGGGTCCCACGCCATTCATGGGCGAGATCAAGCCATGCAAGACATGGTAACGGCCATGGTATTCCTGGATATTTTCCATAGCAGATACATCCCGGCTATCTTCTACAACAAGTATGAGGGATGGATCCCGCGTTTCATCTCGACAAATCTCGCAGGTTTCTTCATCGGTTAAATTGCCACAAATACTGCAATACCCTAGCTCGCGCTTGGCATTGAGTAAGTTCTTGGCAAATTCATTGACATCATCATCTGACATACCAATGGTGTAAAAAGCCAAACGGGTCGCTGTTTTGATCCCAATTCCTGGCAACTTGGAATAGCTGTCAATTAATTTTGCAATAGGTGCTGGATAAAGCATAGTTTCCTTTCTAATTCATGGGGTGTTTCTGATTGTATAAGTTAATAATGTCACGCGTAATGGAATGACTAACCGTCGCCTGTAGATTGGTATTATGTGGAAAGACCACCGCTACCGCAATCTTTGGATTATTCGATGGTGCATACGCCACCACATTGGTATTAATGGCTTGTTTGCCTCCATCGACAGTAGTTTCAGCTGTACCAGTCTTTGCACTGATGGGCACACTGGCCCCACGACCAACGGTTTTTCCTGTCGTCAACCCACTCGTACCATTGGCCACTTGGTAAAACCCTTGCTTGATCAAAGCCATGTTCTCCGCTGAGATATGGACTTGATTGAGCTCCTTGGCTTCGATCGCTTTTTTCAACTGACCGAGGCCACCTTGATCATTATTGTCATAGATGCCTTCGACGACATGAGGACTCACCCGCTTCCCATCATTTGCAACGGTTGCCGCATACTGAGCCAATTGCATAGGGGTGTAGTTGTCAAACTGGCCAAAGGCATTGGTCAAATAATTGCCGACTGTGTAGTCTTTTGGAATAAAACCAGTCGATTCATTGGGAAGGTCAATCCCCGTTGATGTTCCAAGACCATACTCTGCAAAAGTAGAACGCAATTTTTTCATTGCAGGGTCCACCTGATCCACTTGTAAGGTCATATTGGGAGTGTAGGGTTGCCCCATCATCTTAAGAGCAATCTGGACCATGTAGGTATTAGAAGAATATTCCAAAGCTTCTACTGCATTGATGGAGCGACTGCCGTATTGGGTAAACCAAGAATTGATAGGAGCTGATCCTGCAAAAACAATGGGCTGATCGGTCAGTACCTGATTGCCGGAAATGGCACCATTTTCCCATCCTGAAGTCAAGGTTGCTCCTTTAACGACCGATCCTGGGACGAAAACATTGGTGACTGTTCCCAAAGCATCGGTTGATAAATCTTGACTACCAGCCTGGTGTTTGATCCCTGCCATGGCAAGGACTTTCCCTGTATCAGGCTCAAGGGCTACAGCATAGACACCTTCGGAGTAGGTCGCATTTCCAGCTTGCAACTCTGCGCTAAAGGCGGAGCGGAGAATATCTTCCACCCCTTTTTGGAAATCCAAGTCAATCGAGAGCTTGAGGTTTTCTCCCTTAGCTCCTTTTGAAATGTCTACAACTTTATCCATGTTGCCATTTTTATCTAGGAGAATTTCTTTTTCACTGCGTTTTCCTTGAAGGACGTTTTCGTATTCCTTTTCGAGATAAGATGTTCCAACCCGGTCATTGAGGGCATAACCTTTTTTGACATATTCCTCGACTTCTTCTGCTGGAAGTCCTGCCTGCTCAGTCGAAACCGTTCCGATGATAGAAGCTAAAGGAGTATCCAAAACCTTGCGGTCCCAGCTGGTCGTGATCGCAATTCCAGGAAGGTCCCGACTGTCAGCCGCGATGGTCGCAATCTGCTCAGCTCCTAGTGCTTGCGTCGAAATAATCCCCGTCGCAAAATTCTCCACAGCATTCATTTGGCTATAAAGATAGATAATCTTTTTCTCATCATCTGTGTAACCGAGTTTTGAAGGGTCAATGCTGTCCACTGCCGCTTGATAGATTTTAGCTTCTGGTAGACGATTGCCATCAGTATCAAATTTCTTTTTCTCAGGCAGGTGTTCCACGACCTCTTGGTAGACCTTGGTATTGGCTAGATAGTAATCCACTTCTTGCCGTTCGGTTACTTGAGGATTTTCTACGTCGACATACTGCAGGAGTTTCCCAGCTGTCTCTCGCATTTCTTGGGCCGTCATTTTACGATCGCGCGTAAAAGTCAGGACTTGTTTTCCCACATTTTCCACCAAGGGCTTACCAGAAGCATCATAGATTTGCCCTCGCACACTCCCTTGTTTGACCGTCTTTTTGGTAGCTTTTGCCAATTTATCCGTATAGTAGGCTTGGTGAGAGATCTGCATATAGCCAAGTCGGGCAATCAGAACCAAAAAAAGAAGGCAAATCAAACTAAACAGCAGATAGAGTCTGCGTGTTATCGAATGATTCTCAAACTTCCGTATTTTCTTCTTCATGAAATGTTCTATCCTTCTTTTCTAATCAACACTTACCTTCCATTTTACTATTTTTCCAAGAGTATCTCAAGAAAAGGAAGGGACCTTTCCTGGAATTTTATGAAGAAAAAAGATTGGACCTGCTCGCCCAATCTTGAAATTAACACAAACTTTTTTACATGTACAACCTTATGTGAGGTGGTTGAAAAAATATTGATTTTTAATTTTTAAGCTTATTCAAGCATATGTCGAAACTTTCCGCCGTGAGAAAAGTTCCTGAAACACAATTGTTTCAGGAACTCGGGAGTTTTGAAACTTTAGGTTCAAAACTAAGTCATGGAACTTCGTAGAAGTTCGCTGACGTCCGTACTCACCTAAGGAAAGTTTTTAAGACTATTTTGTCTTCAATTTGAGATTGGACATGCTCGCCCAATCTTTTTTTCTAATAAGTCACAACATTGATTTTTCCTTTGTCATACTCAGCAATGAAAATATCCAAAACGTTGTCATAGCCTTCTTTTTCCAATTCAGCTAGCAACCACTCTTCACTTTTCCCAATTGTTTCCAAAATTTCAAGCTGAACCACACCATCCATAATGATTGGGTATTTAGGATTCTCATCCCCCGCACGGACAACGATCAATTGACCATTTTGTTCAATAACAGCGCGCTTCACATCTTTTAATTGAAAAATCCCTTGTCCACGTAGTTTCAAAGCAACATCTGAAGCAGAAAGTCCTTTGGAACGACACGCTTCCGGATCCAGTTTCCCATTTTTAATGATGACAGTTGGTTTTCCATCAATCAAGTGCTTCATAAAACGAACATTGGTATTGAGCCATTTTAAGAGCAAGATCAAAATAGTCCACATTAAGAGAATCACAATGTATTGAAGAATGGTAATGGAGCTATTGTAGATGACCCCACCAATAATGCCCCCAAGAACAAAGTTCTGTATCTGGTCTACTGCAGAATTTGGTGCTAAGTTTCCTTTCCCGGTCACATTGATGACAAATACCAAGGAAATCAAGCCCAAAGCTAATTTAATCAAGATGTTTAAAAAATTTACTATCATTTGTTCACCTCCACAAGTTCCACGTCTGTTTTATACAGATCCATCTTTTCTAATAGGTAGCTATCTGGGTCAGATCCTGCGATAGCTCGGTAATAAACCTCTCCAACCTTCAGGATCGCCCCATCTGTGGCTGCTGAAGTATTGACATAGACGTCTTCTTTTTTGACATCCAACTCCTTTGAGATGACCTCAATAAAATGCAGAGAACGTTGAAATTGGTCATTATTACTTTGGCTATTTTGGAAACTGCTGATGCCGATCAAGACCACTGCAACCAGAGTCAAAATCGAGATAATGGATAATTCACGGAATTTGCTATCGTGCTTATCCCGATAGGCTTTCACCGCAAAAAAACCAGTCAGTAGAATGAGCAAACCAGAGATCCCAATGGTCACCCAATTTTGCTGACTGATCTGACTCAATACATAATCATAAGAGTAAAATTTCATAATGAACTCCCTTTCTCCAAATGAATTCAAGCTATTATAATGTATTTCAGGAGAGAATTCAAGGCATTCTAATCAGAAAAAAATATATTTTTTGTTATAATAAAGTAATCTATCATGTCAAGAAAAGGAAATACAATGAAACTCATTTCATGGAATATCGACTCGCTTAATGCTGCATTAACTAGTGATTCAGCACGCGCCAAACTCTCTCAAGAAGTCCTCCAAACCTTGGTTGCTGAGGATGCGGATATCATTGCCATTCAAGAAACCAAGTTATCCGCCAAAGGTCCTACTAAAAAACACCTCGAAATCCTTGAGGAGCTCTTCCCTCAATATGAAAACACTTGGCGCTCTTCTCAAGAGCCAGCTCGCAAAGGCTACGCTGGAACCATGTTCCTCTATAAAAAAGAGCTTACTCCAGTTGTGACTTTCCCAGAGATCGGAGCTCCTTCGACCATGGACTTGGAAGGTCGGATCATTACCTTGGAATTTGATAAATTTTTCGTTACACAGGTATACACACCTAACGCTGGTGATGGACTCAAACGTTTGGAAGAACGTCAAGTCTGGGATGTCAAATATGCGGAATACTTGACTGAACTAGACAAGCAAAAGCCTGTTCTTGCTACAGGTGACTACAATGTCGCTCACAAGGAAATCGACCTCGCCAACCCTGCCAGCAACCGCCGTTCACCAGGTTTCACAGACGAAGAACGCGAAGGATTTACAAATCTTTTAGCCAAAGGATTTACAGATACCTTCCGCCATGTCCATGGTGATGTCCCAGAACGCTACACTTGGTGGGCACAACGTAGCAAGACATCAAAAATCAACAACACAGGCTGGAGAATCGACTATTGGTTGACCTCAAACCGCATTGCTGACAAGGTCACTAAATCAGATATGATTGACTCAGGCGCTCGTCAAGATCATACACCAATTGTATTAGAAATTGATTTGTAAGGATGTTCTTTATGAATTTCAATGCAGTGATTCCTGAGTTTATTGTATCGAATATAGAGCAGTCCCGTTCCTTCTACTGTGATTTACTGGGTTTTACCATCGAATACGGGCGACCAGAAGAGAACTTCCTCTTTCTTTCTCTTGAAGAGTGCCAGCTCATGATAGAGGAGGGGAGTAAGGAGGAACTAGCTGAACTGACCTACCCCTTTGGTCGTGGAGTTAATATCTCCTTCGGCATAAAAGATGTCCCTAGACTCTATCAAAAAGTAATCGAGTCTAACTATCCAATTCATCGCCCATTAATTAAAAGAAAATTTCGTGTTGGTGATCATTATATCTATCCTCATGAATTTGCAGTTCTGGATCCAGATGGCTATTTTTTAAGATTTAGTGAATAAGAAAATAGATCACTAGAGTAGAAAAAGAAACAAAAAAAGAAAGAGACTGGGACAAAAGTCCTAGCCTCTCAATTATTTTTGGATTGTCGAGCAAGACGCAGTGGTTGATGGGCTCTACTACGCTGATTTCATCAGCTTTTACAGCCCTACTCAACTGTGCGAAGGAGGGACGACGAAATCGAATTCTAACGAATTACCAATTTCTGTCCCACTCTCTTTTAGTCTTTTGGGGATTATTTCCCAGGAATATTTGGATCTAATCCCCAAGATTGCTCGAGAACAGGTCTTAAGGATTTAATCATATCTTCTGAACCTTGGATTATGATTGTGTATACTTTATCTCCTTTTTGGAATACCCATACGTATAAAGTACTCCCATCTTTAACTGTTACTTTTATTAAGAAAGCGTCCCCACCGGCAAATATAGCTTTTACACCTTCTATACTAGTTCGATTTTTGTGTTTTCCGAATGAGCTATATAAACGGTTCGCAAATAACTCTGCGTCAAAGGTTTCGTTGGGGCCAAGTTCAACAGTATCTTTAGTGTTTGAGCCCATTATTAACGCATTGTGTTTGTCTGGTGATGAATATTTGAGCGTTTGGCTACTTTGAGTTTTGTCATTGTATACGACCCAATCTTTAGGGATATTGATATAACCAAATTTTTCATTTCCGATACGTTGAGTATCTGCAAGGGATATTTCTTTTGACCCAGAAGAAGACCCAGGAGTTGTTGTTTGAGCTTTTGTCGTTGATGCAGCCGTAGTTTCTGCTGCTTTCTTCTCTCCGTTTCCGCATGCTGCTAGTATAAATGCAGATAGAAGCATTACAGAGCTTAATATTATTTTGTTTTTCATCAGGATTGTTCTCCTTAAAGTGGTTGACTCACATGTATTATATCATTTTTTATAGTTTATTTAAATTAAAACAGGAAACGCTTTCACTAAAAAGCATAGGGTATAACAAAAGAAAATTTCGTGTTGGTGAACAGTATATCTATCCTCATGAATTTGCAGTTTTAGATCCAGATGGCTATTTTTTAAGATTTAGTGAAT
>NZ_KV818853.1:484917-530081 GCF_001815045.1 Streptococcus sp. HMSC065E03
ATCCAGATGGCTATTTTTTAAGATTTAGTGAATAGAATGATCATCACCCGTCTATGAGCCATACCCAAAAATCTATTTTTGTGAGTACAGTTCAATAGCGGGTGATTTATTTATCTTTCATCTTAAAGAATGAGACAGACTGACTTTCGAGACATAAAAAAACCGGAGCCTTCACATGACGGCTCCGACTTTTTTATCTTCATTGATAGACCAATGATTGATTATTTTATTTTTTCTTCTCAATGTGATCTTTGAGATCTTCTTGAGCTTTTTTATTGGATTCTGCTTTTTTCTTCAACCATTCTTCTTTGGCCTTGTTAAAGTCTTTTGTTGTGACAACATCTTTAGACATTTCAAGGTATTTGTAGAATGTTCCTGTTCCTTTTGTACCAACCCATGAAGCAGCACGGCTGTATGGTACGGTCCGTTGAAGCATTGGAGAACCACCATTTGAAACAGTTGGAAGCGTAATCGAGCTATCTGTCAACCATGCTTGCGCTGCTGCATATTTTTCATAGCGTTTTCCTTGATCCAACAATTCAGCATCGGCGTCTTTCAACATGTTAGCGTATTGATCCAAACCAACTGTTGCAATGGCTGGATTGTTTGAACCTGCATCAATACCAAGATAGTAGAAGACAGAACCATTTACTGGGCTGATACTTTCGAGGTAAGTTGATGGGTCTTGGTAGTCAGGAGCCCAACCACCGCCTGAGATGTCGTAATCTCTCGCAGCCGCTGTATCGCTGAAGTAGGTGATATTTTGGAAATCATCATCCGATACCTTTTGAAGGTCCACAACGACATTGTCTGCACCAAGCGCTGACTCTACAGATTGTTTGAAGGAACTAGCTTGTTGGACCATGCTGTTGTCCACTTGGCTGACAATGTAGTCCAAATGAATTGGGAATTGAACTCCTTGTTTTTGCAATTCAGCTTTGGCTTTCGCGAATGAAGCCTTGGCTTTTTCTGGGTTGTAAAGGCTCGTTTGACCATCGGCCAGGCTCACACCCTTCCATTGATCCCCATAGGTAACCAATTGTTTTTCAACGACTTTGCCAAAATCTTCTCCATTGACTTGGACATAAGTTGGTGGCACCAAAGTGCTACGAAGGGTATTTTCAGCCGCATCAGATCCAGATACTTGTGCCGCATATGATTTGCGGTCAAAGCCAAAGTTCACTGCTTGACGGAAGTCCTTGTTCAAGATTGCTTTCTTGGTAGAAGCTTTTTGTTCATCCGTTGTTTTGGCTGTGTGGTCATACTTTTGACGGTCCAAGTTGAATCCAAGATAGTAGGATGTTCCCAATTGCAAACCGTAGACAATGTTGTCGCCAAAGTTTTTCTTAACACTCTTATAAGTCGAACTGTTTGGCATAACAGATGCAAAGGAATATTGACCTTTTTCAAAGTTCTTAATGATAGAATCTGGGTTTGATCCATCGTTAAAGGTCAATTTGACATTGTCGATATGAACATTTTTCGCATCGTAATAGTCTTTGTTCTTGACCAATTCAATCTCAGATTTTGAAGTCAATGATTTCAGGTAATATGGACCATTGTATAAGATGCTGCTAGGTTTCAAAGAACCAAAATCTTTTCCTTGAGATTTCAAGAAATCCGCATTAACTGGGAAAAGAACACCTGAGGTTGTTTTTGAGTTCCAGAAGCTTTCTGGACGAACCAAAGTATATTGGATGGTGTGGTCGTCTAAGGCTTTGACTCCAACTGTGTTAAAGTCTTTGGTTTCCCCTTTTACGTAGGCATCCAAACCTTTGATCGAATTTTGAATCAAGAAGAGACCTTCTGATTTAGACTCAACCGCGTGTTTGATCCCTGTAACAAAGTCTTGAGCCGTTACAGCACCATATTCTTCTCCTTCACTCGTATACCATTTGGCATCCTTACGAAGTTTGTAAGTATAGGTTAATCCATCTTCAGAGACAGTCCAATCTTCTGCTAGACTTGGCACAAAGTTTCCGTATCGGTCGTTTTCAAGAAGACCATC
The DNA here is from genome assembly GCF_001815045.1 of Streptococcus sp. HMSC065E03. Classification (NCBI taxonomy): domain Bacteria; kingdom Bacillati; phylum Bacillota; class Bacilli; order Lactobacillales; family Streptococcaceae; genus Streptococcus; species Streptococcus sp. HMSC065E03. The sequence goes on from NZ_KV818853.1 coordinate 486,926, forward strand.
TACAAGGTTACTTGTGACATCTGAAGTTGTTGTACGAGTTGCAGCGATGTAATCCAAGGTATTTGGATCTGCTGAATAGACGAATGAGTAGGTTGCTTGATTGCTACTACCACCGCCACATGCTGCTAAAAGAAAGGCACCTGCAACAGAAACTCCTGCAAGAGCTAACAGTTTTTTTGCTTTCATCACTATCTCCTTATGTTAGATTTTCTACCATTATACACTATTTCTTAAAAAAAACCAAATTTATTTAAAAAAAGTTCGTTATTTCTGAATGAATATAATAAGATATAAAGAAAAAGCATCTTAAAATCGATCTCAAAGAAGCCGGATAGAGGAGTCTAGGCACCTACCACCAGATCCAACATAGATATCACCTTTCAATCCTTTTAATAAATATACGTTTCATTACAAAAAAAGAACCTCTGCTCTTTCGAGCAGAGGAACTGATTCCTAATCAAAATGATAGAGTTGTGGATACTGGTCACATTCAGGTTTTTTAGGATGGCAGATGGCCCGTCCAAAATAAATCATGGCTTGATGGGCCGCTAGCCATTCGCTCTTTGGCAGAACATCCATGACCCGCTTTTCAACTTCCAATGGCGTCGCTGATTTCTTGACGATATCATGGTGCTTGCAGATCCGCTCCACATGGGTATCGACAGCAAAAGCTGGAATCCCAAATCCTACACTCATAACCACATTAGCTGTCTTGCGCCCTACCCCTGCTAGACTTTCTAACTCTTCACGAGTCTGAGGCACTTGCCCATCAAAGTTGTCTAACAATTGTTGGGCACATTTTTTTAGAAATTTGGCCTTATTTCGATAGAGGCCTAATTTAGAAATATGCTTGGCGATATCGGCTTCACTGGCTGCTGCCATGGCTTGTGGGGTTGGAAAAGCCGCAAACAAACCTGGTGTCGCCTTGTTAACAGCCGCGTCTGTCGTCTGAGCTGAGAGCATGACTGCCACTAATAATTCAAAATGATTACGAAAATCCAGACTTGGCTTGGCATCTGGAAAGAGGGCGATAATTTCTTCAATCACATGACGTGCCCGTTTCTTTGATAAAACCATATTCTCTCCTTTACATTACTAGTCTTTATTATAGCATGAAAGTTCCCTATTTCTGAAAGATTCAGCTTCAAAAAAGGACTAGTCCGTAGACGAGTCCTTTTCAATTAGTCTATAAAATGAGTATGCTTGGTAATCCATTGAGTGACCTTGATATTTAACCAGAACACATAGATCCCAAATGTAATGATGGTAAAGAACCACCATTTGATCCAATTTCCAAATAACTGCATAGCCGTGCCGTCAAAGTACTGACGACGACCATCAATCACGGTATGCTTGACCTTCCAGTTATACATAATGCACACGCCCCAAGGAGCACAAATCCCAAAAGTCAATACTGTAATGAAGGTTGCTAATAAAACATGGCCAATATATGAAAATAGGCCTCCATCAAAATACGATTCACGGTACATGTTCAATCTCCCTATATTTTTTCTACACCAATCTCTTCAAGAAGGTAATCAGGGTTTGAGCAGAGCGTTCGCCAGCCTCTACGATAAATTCATCAAAAGAGATATTGGCTGCGTGATCTGCCGTATCACTCATAGCTCGAATGACCATGAAGGGACGTCCAGCTGCGTGAGCGGCTTGGGCAATGGCTGCCCCTTCCATCTCAACTGCCAAGACTTCTGGGAAATGCTCCCGAATTGCTGCGACTTTTTCTTCACTCGCGATAAAGCTATCTCCTGTTGTAATCAAGCCTACATGTGTGGTTGCAGCTTCTTCTTCCAGAACTTTTTTCATTTCTGATACGAAATAGCGACTGGATTCAAAGTAAAGTGGTTGACCTGCCATTTGACCATACTTATAACCAAAGGCTGTCACATCCACATCATGATAGGCCAATTTGTCCGCAAGGACGATATCTCCAACAGCCATCCCTGGGGCAACGGCACCTGCAGAACCCGTGTTGATAATGGCTTCCACCTTAAAATCATTGGCCAAGACTGCTACACTCATAGCAGACATGACTTTTCCGATACCACTTTCAACCAAAACGACCTCATGGCGTCCAATTGATCCTGTATAGTAGACTTTTCCAAGACGCAGATGCTTTTCCCCATTTTCAAGGGCTTCAACCAAGATCTTCAACTCCTGGGGCATGGCTGCAATAATTCCAATTTTCATGTCATTTCTCTCCTTGTGACGACCTTATAGACGCCAAATAGCAATAATCAAGGCAATGAGGAGCACAATGATCCAGAACAAAATCTTATTGAGTTTGGATTGGACCACACTTTGTTTGCGCTCTTCAATCCGACGACTCTTGGTCACTGTGGGCTCCACTTGGATCTGCACAGTATCCTGAGAATAACGCTCTTGTGGACGCTCCATACGACTCTCTCTCATAGGACGTTCATAGCCAAATCCCCTGTGGTCTGTTCGAATAATTTTCGTCTCTTCAGCATCGACCATTTTAGGACCGGTGATGTCCTCGCCTCGCCTTGCTCGTTCAATCATTTCATCGGTTAATAAAGGTTTTCCCATCGGATCCTCCTCTATTTATTGATTAAGTCCCAATATTGGATGGCCATGATGGTTTTGGCATCACAGATTTCGCCAGTTTGGATCAAATCTTTCGCTTCCTTCAAGGTCACTTCTAATAACTCTAAGGTCTCATCCGCATCTTGTGGACGTGGATTTTCCACCTTTTTCAAGTTGGTCGCACCATAAAGTTTGATCCGCTCATTACAAAATCCAATGGCAGAATAAAAATCATACAATAACTCTAGATCCGCTGTGTAGCCAATTTCTTCTTCCAATTCACGCAGAGCAGCTGCTTGGGGATCTGCATTTTCTCCCTTTTCTAACTTCCCTGCTGGAATCTCCACTGAAGTCCTTTCAATCGCCTTGCGGTACTGCTTGACCAAGATCGTTTTCCCATCTTCTGTGATCGGCAAAATCGCTACTGCTCCATTATGGAAGATTAAATCACGCTGCGCTTGGCCTTTTCCAGCGGGTAGTTCTACTTGATCAGTGACCACTTGGAAAATAGGTCCCTGATAAATCTCCTTGCGCTCAATGGTTTTTTCTTCAAATTGCATGAGAATCTCCTATTTATTTTTAGGATGGTGTGGCAAGCGAAGGGCATACTCTTCTTTATTCACTTGACGGCCACGACCAATCGCAATCGCATCAGCTGGTACATCCTTGGTAATGGTTGATCCAGCACCGACTAAGGAATTGTCGCCTAATTCAACTGGCGCAATAATCGTCGAATTGGATCCGACAAAGACATTGTTTCCAATCGTCGTTTTAAACTTGTGTTGGCCATCATAATTCACTGTGATGGTTCCTGCACCAAAATTAACGTTGCTGCCGATTTCACAGTTGCCGATGTATGTCAAATGACCTGCTTTGGTATTTTCGCCAATAGACGAACCTTTGACTTCGACAAAGTTTCCAATATGGACATCTTTGGCGAGGCTAGAACCTGGACGAATATGAGCAAATGGTCCTACCGTTACGCCATCGGCTACCGTGCTCTCTTCAATCATAGAGTTGGTGATGACAGCACCTGCACCAATTTCACTGTCCACGATATAGGTGCCATTGGTTAAAACGGTCTCAGCCCCAATTTTTGTGTGCCCTTTTAGGGTAACATTGGCTTCGATTTGCACTTCTGGTGCGATCTCAACATCGACATCGATATAGGCCGCATCTGGATTAACAAAGCTCACTCCATTGACCATGTGGGCTTGGTTAATGCGACGACGCATGATGCCTTCTGCTGTTGCAAGGGCCACGCGGTCGTTAACCCCGAGACTTTCATCAAAATCTTTGAGCGTATAGGCCCCAACTTTTTCACCAGCTTCACGGAAAATACCGATGACATCCGTGATATAGTATTCACCTTGGGCATTGTTGGTATTGATATTTTTCAATGCTTCAAAGAGGCGCGCATTGTCAAAGATATAAGTCCCTGTATTGATTTCTTTAATTTGTTTTTCAAAATCTGTCGCATCTTTTTGCTCAACAATTCGAAGCACTTCCGCATTATCATTGCGGACAATCCGACCATAGCCAAATGGATTGGCTGCTTCTGCTGTCAGAATCGTTGCCACATTCTTGTGGTTGATATGAAAGTCAATCAAGTGTTTGAGGCTTTCACCCGTAATCAAAGGAGTATCCCCTGCAATGACAAGAGTATGGCCTTCAAGACCTTCCAAGACTGGCTCTGCCATCATGACCGCATGACCAGTTCCTAATTGCTCTGTTTGCTTAACAAACTCTGTTTGTCCCGCTAAGACTTGCTCCACCAATTCCGCCTTGTGGCCCACAACCGTTACAGTCTTCTCAGGTGAGATGGCTCCAACACTACGGAAGACATGCTCCAACATAGAGATCCCAGCAACCTTGTGAAGAACCTTAGGCAAATCTGACTTCATACGGGTACCTTTCCCCGCCGCTAAAATAATGGCATAATTTGGCATAACATTTCTCTTTTCTGTACAATATCGCTTACATTATACCATTTTTTAGCCCTTTTGGAAAATAAGACCCAAATCCAAGGGAGTGGGAAAGAACTTCGACTAATTAAATAAAAGTTGAAAAGGTTCCCCAAACCTTCTCAATTTTCCCACCCCCGCACAGCTCCAACAGTCTGGGAGACTGTTGGAGGTTGCAGATAAAGAAAACATTGTTTTCCATCTTCATAGGTCATCTTTGGAGCTAAATAGCGAACAAAGACTTAGGAACCTTGCTTCGCAAGTCATATCCACCACCTAAAAGCAGTGCTTTGAGCAATCAACCACTGCGTCATACAGTTATTCCTATTAAACATCGAAGGCTGGACAGTTTTTGCCCAGCCTAGTTCTATAATGGATAAACCTTGCGAAATTCTTCTAAAACCACCTTGCTGTCAGGTGTAAACGTCAAACCTGCTTCCTCCAGCCACTCCGTGAAAAACTCCTCATGAACCTGACGCCAATAAGCCAGAGATTTGTCTCCTTCACCTTCCTTATAGGCATGGTCAGCTGACACTTGATGAAAAGGCTGAACGGAAACCTTTGTAATTTCGACAATGCAAACAGCCTGATCTTGACTCTCTAAAATGACATCAAAGGTCCCTTCTTGGGGAAGGGATTCGTCCTCTACTGCGTAAAGATCGTAGGCTGAGGCTGTTGCTGTTTTTTCGCCTTTAAAGACCAGTTCCGCTAAAAGGTCTGGGTCCACTCCAAAAGCCCAGGCATCTATCTCATCTCCGATAGAGGGGTTGATTTGCTTGTAGGCATTCCACATTTCTTGCGGTGTCATGGGTTCTCCTTTGTAATTTTTTACTTTCTTCTTTTATATGTTTAAGATGGTCTGGATGGTCAATTTCTAAATCAAAAATCTCTGGAATAGAGCTGTAATGGAGAATACATTCGATACCCATCTGATTCATTTTTTGTATGAAAGAAGTATTCAGATAGCCTGCTACAGCAAAATCAATCTTGTTCTTCCTTGCTTTATCCTGCATCTGTCTCAACATATCTAACATAATTGGACTTTCTATATCATGCCATTGACTATTTCTCACAGTCGCAAAAACAAAAGAAGTCAAATCATTCATTCCCACTACAATCTTTGAAATACCAGTTTCCAGTATCCTGTCCAAGTCAAAATAAGCTGATGGTAATTCAATCATTGTTCCAACTTTTCCAGTAAAACCATGCTGGCGCAATACTGTAATAGCTTGTTTTAATTGTTCGGCATCATTGACAAAAGGAAAAATAACAGACAGATTGGGATTGGTTTGAAAAACTTCGGTAACAACATTTGTCTCAGCCTGAAATTCATCTGGACACGCCAACAAATGCCTGATACCTCTGTATCCAAATAAGGGGTGGCGTTCGTCAAAATACTCTTTAGTCCCGTCTAGAATATTTGCTTCTGCATTTGTTAACTCTGAAAAGCGATACCAGACTTCTTCATCTGAGTACAAATGACAAATAGTGTCTAGATAATCTTTCACAAATTGCTGACAATTTGGTAATAGTATGTTTTGGTTTAGTTCTCTCAACAAGTATTCCCCACGAATCAAGCCGACGTGGTGCAATAAATGGGGATAAACTTTTTCAACAATTTTTTCGCCACTAAGACCTAGTTGATTTTGCATGTTCATTCACCTCGTCTTAAAAGATACAATATCAGATATCATTATATGATACTTTCCTCTAGTTCAAAAGCTTCATAAGGTTCAACTAATTCGTATCCTAAAAATTCTGCTACTTTTTTAGAAGCCTCGTTATGAGCATCCCAAAGTGGGAACATTTCTCTATTTAAAGCCTCTAGAATCATTGCAGCACCAAGTTTTTTAGCAAATCCATTTCCTTGTTTGTCTGGTCTAGTTGCAACTTCCACTTCAACTGCTCCGTGGTAAACTAACCCTGAGGAAATCCCAGCAATCAGTTCATTATTTTTAAGAATAACAAAGCCAAATCCACCTTTTAAAGCAAAATCCTGGTAGGACTCAAAATCCCCCTGTAAATCTTGTGACCATTCTTCCTCAGAAAGATAGTTATAAATACGATTGTCAATAGGTACAATATTGTAACCTTCCTCTAAATGAGTAACTAGATCATTTAGAAATTCAACTTGAAAATTTGCCTTATCCTTAAAAGAATAGCGAGTAAAAGAAATTAACCCCACTTGCCGATGCAGAAAATCTTGCCATTTAGTGTCTTCTGAAATAATAATCTTATAATCTAAACCATATTGCCTAACAAAGTCTTCCCAAAATCTGGGATCCAACTCCCCTGCTAGGTATAGAAAATTCCCAATATCATAAAAGCTCGTTGTCCAATCACTGTTTCGATAAACAGTTCCAATTTGAGATTTAAGACCATAGAGAACCATATATTTCTTCCATGTTTTAAATAGTTCCATTCTCCCTCTATTTTACCTTCCAATTTCTATAGCTTGTCAGTTCTAATTCTGGAAATCCTCCTAACTCTGCCTTCACCTTCAATACTAAAGGAGAAGCATTGTCTTCAGTAATTTCTTCCACATTCAACCAAACTGCATTTGCTGAATCATTGCTTCCATCAAGAACCTCCTGAGGAAGGGATTGTTGAGGGCCTTCGAAATCGAGTACGATATCATAAAAGGCCATGATATGGTGTACAGCGAAATCTTTGCCCTCTTCTTGAACCATCACGTCATACATCCTAGGATTAGCGTATCTGCTAATCGTATAGCCCGTCTCTTCCAGAACTTCTCGCTTGAGTGTTTCAGTCAGCCCTTCCCCTAGTTCCTGGCTACCACCCGGTAGATCAAAACGCTGTTGATAGGGGCCTCTTGTTTTTTCAATGCAAAGTAATTTCCCGTCTTGAAGACAGATTCCGTATACACCAAAGTGTTTTTTGATTTCCATCAAATCCTCTACTTTCATTCAAAGCTCAGTCGATAGTGAAACCAGTATAGCTATTCTTTTTGCAACACCATCTCTTATTGACCCTAATCATTTCTTCTCTATTGATTTAATACCTTTTCAATATCAATTTTAGTAATTTTTCTAGATACCAATAATCCTGCAAAAACTGAAGTGAGTATCCCTATTAATACCGGGAACAACAATCTGGTAAGTTCAATATCTAGTGGTAATCCACTCAAAAAGATGATCAAATAAGAAATAGCAATTCCTATCACCAATCCCGCGCTTGTACCTCGTACTCCCATCATAAAGCTTTCAAATAAATATATTCTTTTTATCTGTCGATCAGATGCACCGATGATTTTAAAAGTTGCGATCTGTTTATGATTCTCCTGAATGGTAATAGCTAGAATATTGATGATATTAATAATCGCTACAATAGAGATAAGAACTATGATTAAGAGGATAAAAAGGTCGATGTAGGAAAACCATCTGGATAGCATATTGATAACATCCTGTTGTGTTGCTACAACAACATCTAATCCTGTTCCTGATAAAGATTGTTTTAAATTTTCATTTTTTAAAACAGTCTTTTCTATCTTGTTTGCTACTTCATTTAAATCGGTTCCATTTTTTACAGTAGCATTCAGATAGTAATACTTATTTGATGAAACGCTACTACTTTTTACATTGATTGCCATCATTTGATTTATTTCTGTTGGCAAGGTAGAAAATAACTGCGCTTCTTGCTTGTCTATAATGCCAGAAATTACAAACTTTTCATAATGATTATCAATCTTAATAGTCACCGTATCTCCGACATTCATTGATGTAGCCTTGTGTACGGAATCTCCGATTAATATTTCATTGTCCTTCTCTGGAAATTTCCCTTCAGCAATTCTAATATTCAGGTTTTTTAAATACTTTTCTTCTAAACAATGGATGGTATTGGAAACCGATGTTTTGCCATTTTGGAATTTGATATCATCCGTAAATAGTAGTTTCACACCTGTAATATTTTTTACTTCATCAATTTTTTTAACTCGATCAATATCATCACTAGAAAATAAAGGTAAAGCTTTATAATTCAGAGAATTTTCTTTATTACCAAAGGCAACAGTAACAACATTTTTATTTGCTACAGTCATTTCTTTAATCATTTTATTATTGAAAGAATTAGAAATGAGCATCACTAAAACAATTAGCAAAACAGAGATCGCTATTGACAGTCGAACTAATCTATATCTTCGTTTGTTAACTTCTAAATCTCTTTTAGCAATGAATAATATGGAATGATTCATTTTATCATCTCCTTACGTACTCAATTTTGCCATCAACAACTGTGCAAATAGACTGCATACTATTCGCCACCTTATCACTATGAGTTACTATTATAATCGTGATACCTAACTCCTCATTGATCCGCTTCAACAATTCTATTATATTTTGTTCGTTAGCAGCGTCTAAATTACCAGTAGGTTCATCTGCTATCAATATTTCTGGATTATTAATAAGAGCTCTTGCCAAGGCAACTCTTTGTTTTTCACCTCCACTAATCTTATCAATACTCTTGCTTAACATTTCCTTTGAAAGACCTAGAGTGTTACAAATTTCGTTAATGTTATTCTCTCCATTTTCAAAAAAATATCTTGGAAGTAGAATATTCTCTTTCACCGTGAAACCTGAAATCAAATTAAAGTTTTGGAAGACACAGCCAATATTCCTACGCCTTACCTTACTCAAATTTTTCATATCTAAAATGGAACTACCACAGACTAAGATATCCCCCTCATTTAAACTGGTAATCCCTAATATTAATTTAACAAGAGTAGTTTTTCCTAATCCAGAACGGCCAACTATTGCAGTCGTGCTACCTTTTTTAAATTCAAAATTACAATTTTTGAAAATATATCTGACATTCGATCCATCACTAAAACATTTAGTAACATTCACTAATTTAATCATGACTTCACCTTCATTCCACAATAACTTAGCAAATCAGTTATACTATTCGTTTCTTCTAAAACAATCTCTTAAGGTTTCAGGTAGAGCCCATTCAAAAAGTTCTTCTGAACTTACCCTCAGTTATCTTCATAATTGTTATTATCCCTGTCTTTTTTTGGTGAAAAAGGCTAGATCTCCATCGTGACCAATCATAAAGAAATCTGATTCATCCTGATCACTCTGGTAGGTTTAATTTCGTTCAGTAAGATCTTCTTTAGCATAGAGGTAAATACCTGTCTCACCACTGTCCTAACTTAATTGTTCACCTAGGTTTGATCCTCTTTCAGTAAGGAAAAAACAATTACATTTCTTAGCAAGATTTCAACTCTTGCTTTTTCATCCTCCTACTTCAAACTCCAACCACCATCAATGGTAAGGATTTGTCCTTGCATGGCAGATGCCTTCCCGCTAGCCAAAAAGAGGCTGACTTCTGCTACTTCTTCTGGATTAATCCAGCGCTTGATCGGCGTCTCACTGGCTACCCAGTCAGCCAATCCACCTGGTTCAAAATCCGCTGCGGTCATGCCTGTTTTGACAGCCCCAGGAGCAATCCCAAAGACCTGAATACCAGCTTCTGCATAATCCAGGGCCAACTGTTTGGTAAATCCTGCTAAGGCATGCTTGGACGAGGTATAAGCGTGACCGCCGCCTCCTGCCAGGCTAGAAGCAATGGAGCACATATTGATGATGATACCTTGCTTCTTCTCCAACATTTGAGTCAGATAATGCCGCGTCAGCTCCACCGGGGTCACATAGTTGATCTCAAAGATCTCCTGAATCTCCTGAGCGCTTTGCTCCAGAAGCGGTTTGTAATCATCCAAAACTCCGGCTGTATTGCACAAGACTTCTACCTCAGGACACCAATCAAAAATCGGCGTCAAATCAAGAGTTAAGTCCCTCTGTAAGAAGTGAAAATCACCTGCTAACTGGGGATCCGCTCCCTGGTCCACTCCATAGACCTGGTAGCCCTTTTCTAGAAAGAGTCGAGCTTGAGCTAGGCCAATCCCTGAGCTAACACCTGTAATCAAGACTCTTTTAGTCATGGACTTCCACCCAATCTGTCGCTAAAACATCACAAGGTGTTGGACTCCACATGGAGAAACCTTCACCCTCACCAGACACGTTGATGAGGAAATAAGGGGTCACTTCCAGAGCCACCCCATTTTGCTCAATGGTATCAAAGAGTTGGACGTAGTTTTCTGCTCCACCCCATCCTGTTCGCACATATTTTTTCTTAGCCTTTAAGCCTGGTAAAATCTCTTCAAATGTCATGTTTTTTCTCCTTTGTTATCTAGTTAACTTTCTCCCTTTATTATACCAAAAAAAGAGCTTTCTCTATGTAAAAAGCCAGAGTTCTTCTACTCTAGCTTTCATCTTTTATTGATTTTCTTCTGAATGGCGATACCCATAACCGAAATAAATTCCGACCCCGATCAAGAGAGCAACTCCGAAGGCCAGCCAGGTCGATAGGGAATACTGGGTCATAAAGGACAGACAGACCACAATCGACAGGATTGGCAAGACTGGAACCAATGGCGTTTTAAATTCACCAGGTCCAGGAGCCCCGTGTTCCTTGCGCAATTTCAAGAGGGCAAAGGCCAACATAACTAGGTAAGCCAAGGTACAAATATTTAAGAAGGAAGCGATACTGGCTAGTGGAAAGACTCCACCAGCAATAGCAGCCATCGATCCAGCTACTAGTGTTGCATTTTTGGGAATTCTAGTTTTTGGATCAAGTTGTTTCATAGCTTTTGGCAGGAGACCATCCCGCGCCAAACTGTAAATCATCCGTGAGAGGGCAAAGGTCATGGAAATGCAGACGGTAATTAGGGTCAAAATCGCTACCAGCGATACATAATTTCCAGCCCAGCCGGCTCCGACCTGACGAAGAGCAAAGGCAACCGCATCTTCTACATTTAAGTTCTTAAAAGGAACCATACCTGTCAAAACCAGGGTGACCAAAATATAAAGAACCGTTGTGATCAAAAGACTAAGGACAATGCCTCGAGGGACGTTCTTTTGTGGTTCCTTGATTTCATCGACCGCCATGGAAATGGACTCAAAACCAAGAAAGGCAAAGAACATGAGCGAAGCTCCAGCTATAATCCCTGTCTGACCACCATAGATTTCGCCAAATCCATACGGAGCAAAGTTTGCCCAGTTGCCAGGATTTAGGTGAAAAATCCCGACAAGAATAAACAAGGCAAGAGCGGAAAACTTGAGTAAGACCAACAAGGAATTAAAGCGTAAGACCGCTTTTGCATTCATAAGGACTAAGGCTGTGACGAGGACCATGACCAAAATAGGCAAGAGATCCACATAAGTTCCCTTAGCTGGATCAAAAGTCCCGTTTAAAGCTGTCGGCAGGCTCCAGCCAAGATTGGCCAACAAGCCCTTGAAATACGCGGCCCAACCTGAAGCCACCCCTGATACGGCGGTCATGAATTCCATCACGGTCAACCAACCAGCAATCCAGGCTGGAAACTCTCCAAAGATGGCATAGAGGTAACTATAGGCTCCACCGGTTGAAGGGATGCGAGACGCAAACTCAGCAAAGAAGAGGGCAGATAAGCCAACGCAAAAAGCAGCAATCACAATCGAAATAATCAAGGCTGGACCAGCTAAATTCGCTGCTGCTGTTCCCGTAATTGTGAAGATTCCTGTCCCCACCATGGCACCGATTCCTAAAATAATCAAATCCCACAATCGTAAATGGCGATTTAGACCCGGGTGTACTTGCCCAAGTCCCTTTTTTCGAAATAGATTCATGCATATTCTCCCATCTAATGAGTTTATTCTATCATACTTGGACAAGAAAGAGAGTGGGACAGAAATCGGTAATTCGTCAGAATTCGATTTCATCGTCCCACCTCCGCACAGTTGAGTAGGGCTGTAAAAGCTGATGAAATCAGCGTATTAGAGCCCACTCAACCACTGCATCTTGCTCGACATCCAAAAACAATTGAGAGGCTAGGACTTTTGTCCCAGCCCCCCTTTTCTTACTATTTATCACTTTCCGTCCTATTCTTTTTCAAAGCACGAATCGTAAACCAATAATAAATAACCAACCCAAAGACGATGATCACTGTGGGCAGAAGAACCGTCATACCAAGATTCTGAACTCCTTGTGCCAAGGTCCAGCGATGTAAGAATCCAACCACTAAAAAGGCGACGATAGGAAAGATGAAAGCTCGTCCAAACTCTTCTTTCCATTGCCAAAGAATGAGAGCTCCGCTAGACCCTGTCATGAGAAGAGCATCCCAAGGACTAGGGACTACAAACCATGCAAGAGCTGGCAAGAAACGGACCCCCACTATTTCACCAACAAAATAGAATCCTAGAACTAGAACAAATGCTACATAAATTGCTTTTTTCGCTTTTTCTTCCGCAAAAATGAGGCGACGAAGGAGATAGAAGATTATCCCAACAGCTAGGAGTCCCAAAATGATGTCGGTTAAATAGACTAGTGGCTTGAGCACAAGGACCGCTTGAGAAGCAAAATCACTTAGGAGGCGATAAAAAATCACAATACCTGAAAAGATAGCCCCATATTTCAAAACAGACCGTGTCGATTCTTTGGGCATATTTTCGATGATTTGGTCTGCCATTCCCTTTGGATCAAGGCCAAAATAATCCTTTGCCGTGAGGCCATCCGCTCCTGCTTGCGAAAAGTCAAGTGCTAGATTATAGACCTGCTCTCTTAAGGCTTTCTCCTCATATAAGAAACCTGCAAGATTGAAATAATCCCAGAGATCTTGGAAATAAACTTGATCCTCTTGGCTAAAAGTTTTCATCAAGGCCTGCGTTTCTTCAAAATACATTGCTGATTTCATGCTTCTTCCTTCTTTCTTTGGAGACAAAATACAACAAGGGTCAGGACTAGTCCCATGAGAGGAAGGAGCCAGCCTATTAAATGAGCAGTTTCCTGATTCACGAGACGCATCCAGCATCCAGTAACTAGGAAAGTCAGGCCCATGACTAGTAGACTCGTCATCAAACGCTCCCTGCTTCTATAGGCCATAACTGCAAACCCAAGTAAGACTAGGACAGAGAGAACAATCGCCCAACCATCTGATAAGAAGAGACTCCCAATGTGGCCAAAATAGATCGAAAATAGTCGTACGATGTTCAGAAACACCATCAGGCTGATCACACTGATAAAAGTAGCCCAAGGCCACTTCATTTCTCCATAGCTCTGTTTGGACCAAAGCCACGTGATAAACTGGCTGAACACCAAGAAATTGAGGAGAATGACAACATAGGTCAAAGGTTCGATTTTCAGTGGTGTCATCCAGGTAAAATCCATTAAATAACGCATGCCAACCAAGATCACTCCAAGTAGGAAGACGAGTCCCACATAAGATCCTAGAGAGCGTTTAGGCAAATCTGAAAGAACTTGGTCCACCATAGCCCGTGGATCCTTTCCAAAATAATCCACTGCCCGAATGCCTTCTTTCTCAGCAACTTTTAGGTCGCAAACCATATTGTAGAGTTGTTCACCGAGTGCTTCATCATCATAAAAATAGGACTTAGCCCCAATATAAGCGACCATTGTTTTCACATAGGCTTGATCCTCTTTATTTAAATGAATCAACTCATCTGACATTTTTTCTGTATAACTTTCTACCATTCGTCCCCCTCCTTCTTGATACGTTCTACTTTTGTGACTAGCTCCTGCCACTGGTCCCAAAATTCCCCTAAACGCTCTTTTCCAGCATCACTGAGTGAAAAATACTTACGATCAGGACCATCTGGAGACGGCCTCATTTCCCCATGAATAACCCCTTGTTTTTCTAACTTTTGAAGCAGGGGATAAATGGTCCCAGCGACAATCTTATCAAATCCCATCTCTTTGAGACTTTGGATCAATTCGTAGCCATAGATAGGCTTTTTGGAAATAATCTCCAGCACACAGCCTTCCAAGACTCCCTTTAGTAATTGGGACTCTTTCATCCTTCTCACCTCTTTCTTCACATTTTAACTAGTTTGTTTTACATACTAGCCTTTTCACTATCAGTATACTCTTTCTCGACTAGTATGTAAAGCAAAATAGTAACTTATTTTTTAAAAATTTTTATTCCTTAAAAACCCCTTAAAATCAGGGGTTTTACTGTATACGGGTGTTTAAATATACAAAAAAAGTTCAAAAAACACTTTATTTTGTAGATTGATTGGAGTATAATAATTAAAATTATTCAAAAGGAGACACGAATATGAAAAAATCGAAGCTTGCTCTTTTAGCAGGTGTCGCCGCGGCTTCAACGCTTTTCCTTGCTGCATGTGGCTCATCTTCTAATGCGTCAAAAGGGACTACCTACAACTACGTGTATGGTACAGACCCTGATTCCTTGAACTATTTGACTTCAAATCGTTCAACTACAAGCGACATTACAACCAACTTGGTCGATGGTTTGTTTGAAAACGATCAATACGGTAACTTAGTGCCTGCTCTTGCTGAGGACTGGTCCGTTTCAAAAGATGGTCTGACTTATACTTACAAGCTTCGAAAAGATGCGAAGTGGTATGATTCAGAAGGAAATGAATACGCTGACGTCACTGCACAAGATTTCGTGACATCTCTAAAATACGTAGCAGATAAAAAATCGGATGCTCTTTACTTGGTTCAAAACTCAGTCAAAGGCTTGGATGACTATGTAAACGGGAAAACCAAAGACTTCTCAACCGTTGGGGTAAAAGCTGTTGATGATCACACTCTTCAATACACTTTGAACCAACCAGAATCTTTCTGGAATTCTAAATTGACGACTGCTACCATGATGCCAGTTAATGAAAAATTCTTGGAATCAGCTGGGAAAGACTTTGGTAGCGTGAAACCAAATGGTATCCTCTACAATGGTCCATACATTTTGAAATCCTTCACTTCAAAATCACAAATCGAGTTGGATAAAAACCCTGATTACTACGACAAGAAAAATGTTCACATCGATACGGTTAAATTGACTTACTTCGATGGATCTGACCAAGACTATCTTGCTCGTAACTTCTCAGACGGTAACTTAACTTCTGCTCGTCTCTTCCCAACAAGCTCAACCTACAGTACGATTGAGAAGAAATTCAAGGATAACATCGTTTATTCCCCACAAGATTCTACTGTCTACTACGCTTACTTCAACGTTAACCGTCAAAACTACGGCCATACGAAGAAGACGTCTGATGAGCAAAAGAACAACACGAAGACAGCTCTTCAAAACAAAAACTTCCGTCAAGCTTTGAACTTTGCTTTAGACAGAACTTCCTACAGCGCTCAAGTGAATGGGAAAGACGGAGCATCAAAAACTCTACGTACCCTACTAGTTCCACCTACATTTGTGCAAGCCAACGGAAAAGACTTCGGTACGCTCGTTGAAGAAAAACTTGCCGCAACAGGAGATGAGTGGAAAGGTGTGAGCTTTGCTGATGCTCAAGATAGCTTGCATAATGCGGATAAAGCAAAAGCAGAACTTGAAAAAGCAAAATCTGAATTGCAATCACAAGGTGTTCAATTCCCAATCCATATCGACTATGTCGTAGACCAATCTTCTAATGCTCTTGTCCAACAAGCAGACTCTATGAAGAGTTCTATTGAAACAGCTCTTGGTAAAGACAATGTCGTGATCGATGTACAAAAATTGTCTACAGACGATGCAGACAACGCTACTTACTTCGCCCAATCACCAGATCAAAAAGACTTTGATATGGATATCACAGGTTGGGGACCTGACTTCCAAGATCCATCTACTTACTTGGATATCTTGAACCCAACAGATGGTTCAACCTTGACTGGTATGGGACTTGATCCTAAGAAAGACCAAGCGCTCATCGAAAAAATTGGTTTGAACCAATACAAAGAATTGTTGGATGCTGCTAATGCTGAAAAATTGGATACCAATGCGCGTTATGAAAAATACGCTGCTGCCCAAGCTTGGTTGACTGAAAACGCAATGGTACTTCCAATCTACTCTAAGGGTGGAGTTCCATCTATCACGAAGGTAACGCCATTCTCAGCAGCAAATTCTGCAATTGGTATTAAAGGTGAAACAAGCTTCTTCAAATACCAAAAACTTCAAGATAAGACAGTCACAACTGCTGACTACGAAAAAGCTTATAAGAATTGGTTGAAAGAAAAAGAAGAATCAAACAAAAAAGCGCAAGAAGAACTTGCAAAACACGTGAAATAATCGTGATAGAAAACACCGAGGATAAAATCCTCGGTGTTTTTGATTAAGGAAATACCTATCTTTGAAACTTTCCTTAGGTGAGTACGGACGTTAGGTGAAATTATCCAGTGGATGATTTCAGCAATCCAGGAAGTTCCATAACTTAGTTTTGGACCTAAGGTTCCAAAACTCCCGAGTGCTAGAAATACTAGTATTTCTAGCACTTTTCTAACGGCGGAAAGTTTCGGTATTTGTTTAAATAAGCTTAATAAATTAGATTATTATAATTCTTTCCGCAACACTTGGCTTGTCCTATGTAAAAAACAGTTTGTCTATTTATTGGATTTTTCATTTCTCAATCTTTTATAGACTCAGCGCTACCTCACGACAATCTTCCGATAACTTCTAGAAGTCAGAAGAAAGACGAGGATATAAGAGATGAAAAAGACAGCGCAGATGGCTAAGGTTGTTTGAAGGACCAAGCCCGCATTGTTCGCTCCTAAGAGAGCAACGATTTTTGCAATCATCTTATAGGCCACTCCTAGGTAGAGGAAGGAGAAGAATAATGGAAGGAAAAAGACGGTGAGAATCTGTTTGCGTATGGTGGTGCCGGTTTGCTTTTGGTCCAATCCTACTTGTTGCAAGATCACAAAATTTTCCCGGTCCTCATAGCCTTCTGAAATCTGTTTGTAGTAAATGACGAGAACCGTAGCCAATAGAAAGATCACAGATAGGAAAACACCAATAAAGAGGATTGTCCCTGCTGATTCACGCCACTCCTTCTCCATGCTGTATCGATCAACCCCACCAAACAAAGTCGCACCATATTGACTCATTTTGTCTGTCGAATAAAGCTCTTTGGCCATTCCAGCTATAAAATCTTGGTTTTCTTTATTTTTAGCACTAATAGAGAATTCCAAATTTTTATCAATTTTTAATCCCAGTTGGTTCAAGTCAGGGAGGACAAGATACAAGCCCATTTGGTGTTGAAACAGGTCGGCTTGAGGGAGTTTCCCTTGGATAAAATTGGAGTCTAGTTTTTGCTTAATCGCGAAGCTCTTTCCATTGATTTCTAATTGCGAGTCTAGTCTTCCAGGATACTGATACCCATAGGCTAGGATTTCATTTTCCCCAAGCTCAACTTTTTGACCCGTCAGTTGCTCATAAGTTGCCTGATCAAAAAAGTAGACTACTCCTTCTGTCTTCAATTCCTGACCAGTTTCTTGATCGGACTGGTCATAAACCTCTAACACCTTTCCACCAATCCTTCGAATGCTAGCTGACCAGTATGTTGTCTGTGCCACCTGATAATCGGACAGATGTGTCGCATCGGCCACTTTCTTAATTTGGGCTTGAACCTCCTCAATAACCGGTTCTGTTTCAGCTTCTGAAGTCATATGCCCCACACTAATATTGTAGTCCGAAGGGTACATAGTATCTAGGTAATTCTGCCCTCCAATAAAGAGATTGAGCGACCCTGTTAAGGTGACCAAGACCATGGTGGAAAGAATACTAATGGTCGCAAGGCCCGCTGCATTTTTTCGCATCCGTGCTATTAAGTTGGAGACGGATATAAAATTCTCTGGCTTGTAATAGTAGGATTTCCGACCTTTGAGAAATCTTAAAAAGGTAATGGTGCCTGCGTTGAATAAGAGATAAGTCGCAAGAATGACCAAGATAACGGCAATAAAGAATCCTTGAACCGCCGCAACCGGACGCTCTGCTGTTAGCGCTAAATAGAAAGCAATTCCTAAGAGTCCTAGTCCTAAAAGAGTTTGGACCAGCAAGAAGCGTCCTTTCTTCTCTCCTGCCTTTTTCTGTTGCATGAGGTGGAGGGAACTGTAGCGCAAGAGACGGAAAGAATTCAACAAGAGAATGAGGGCAAAAGCTAAGGCTAGCCCAAATAAAGTGTTAAGAACAGCCCCTATCTGGAAGGTCGATTGAATGACGACTGGAAGCCCCATACATTTTAAGAGGAGGGCAAAAATCAAGGGATCAAACAAGAGCCCCAAGCCCAGTCCTACTCCAACTGTGAGGATATAGAAGATAAGCAATTCCCATAAGGTCATGACGAGGAGATGCTTCTTCTCCATCCCCAAAACACTGTATAATCCCAATTCTTTGGAACGATTTTTCATAACATAGCCATTGGCATAAGCCACTAAAATGACGACGACCAGCTGGACGACGAAACAACCAAAACCAAGGACAGCTCTCGCCGTTCGTCCTCCGTAAGAAGTTTCTAAATGAGGGGTCGTTGCCAGGGCAATAAAGCTATAGAGGATCATGGTCGTTAAAATGACAGCTATAGCGAAAGGGTAATACAATTTGCGATTTTGTTTGAGGTTGGAAAGAGCCAATTTACTTGTTAATTTAAACATCACAATCCTCCTTTCCCGCCATGACCGTCAGGGTATCCGAGATTTCTTGGAACATCTGACGCTCTGTTTTTTCCCCGCGGAAGATCTGGTTGTAAAGGATCCCATCCTTGATAAAGAGCACGCGCTTGGCCCGTGCTGCGGCTGCGGTCGAGTGGGTCACCATGAGAATGGTTTGACCCATGGTATTGATATCTTCAAAGACATCTAGTAACGCAGCTGAAGACTTGGAATCCAGCGCCCCTGTTGGCTCATCGGCCAGGAGGATTTCTGGCGAGGTAATGATGGCCCGCGCTACGGCTACCCGTTGCTTTTGTCCACCAGAGATTTCGTAAGGGTATTTTTCAAGCAGTTGGTGAATGCCCAACTCTCGACTGACGCTATCCACCTTGCTCATCATTTCCTTGACCGGTCTGCGAGAAAGGACCAGAGGGAGAAGGATATTGTCCTTGACAGACAAGGTGTCGAGCAGGTTGAAATCTTGAAAGACGAAGCCTAGTTTTTCCCGGCGGAAGCTGGAGGCGTCCTTGTTCTTGATGGTTGAGGTATCTGTGCCATTGAGGTAAACCTGCCCTTCCGTCGGCTGATCCAGCATGGCCAGGATGTTGAGGAGGGTTGATTTCCCAGATCCTGATTCCCCCATGATGGCCACATATTCGCCCTTCTCAACAGTGAAGTGAATATCTTTTAGGGCTTCGACCTGCGTTCCTTGAAAGCGGGTTTTGTAGATTTTTTTGATATGTTGAACGTCTAGTAGGGTCATGGTCCATTCCTTTCTAGCTCGATAAAAGCTTCAATCGTTTTTTACAAATCTATTGTACTAAAACTGAAGCGCTTTCACCATAACATAACCTTACATTTTCCCCTTTATTTCTTACATTTTTGTAAGAAAGCAAAAATAGGCTAGGACTTGAGGTCCTAACCTATTAATTGTTTTGGGATTGTCGAGCAAGACGCAGTGGTTGAGGGCTCTACTACGCTGATTTCATCAGCTTTTACAGCCCTACTCAACTGTGCGAAGGAGGGACGACGAAATCGAATTCTAACGAATTACCGATTTCTGTCCCACTCTCTTTTTCATTTATGAATTATTCAGCTGATGAAGATGAAGAGATATAAGGTGAAATCATCTTATATGCACTTTCAAGAGCTTGTTTCATAGTGTCACGTCCAGATTTCAATTGTTGTGCAAAAGCAGTACGTCCTTGTTCAGGAACAACTGTATCATCTGAACCACCAGTTGAAAGCGCCGTATCAAATTGAGTTTTTGATTCGTCCAATGTCTTGAGAGCTGGCTCTACTTGTTGAGTATATATAGATCTATGTGATTCTGGAATTTGATCGCCAAGATCTTGAGCATATTTTTTATAGTTATCCACTAATTTACTATAAAGAGTTTTCATATCACCAATTGTTTTGGCGTTATCGATTTCTTCATCGGTCAACAAGACAATTTCTGGAATTTTAACAGAAGAGGTTGCTGATTTAGATGATTTTGATGAACTGCTTGATTTGCTTTCTGAAGTAGATGATTTTTCTACTTTGCTAGAAGAAGCTTTTGCATCTTTGCTTGATGATTCTGAAGCAGTTTTACCAGAACAAGCTGCTAACGTTGCAACTGACAAGAGAGCCACACCGGCTGTAAGAAGTTTTTTCATATTTTTTCTCCTATAAATAAAGAATGAATATATTTTAAATGATTTTCCTTCAATTGTCAAACATTTTCTGTTTTTAAATGCCTATATACTGCTAATTATCACTAGCTTTTAACATTTTTTATATCCTAAAAATTACTTCTTTTGTTGCATTTTTATTCATTCTTTGAATAAACAAAACCAGAAAAACAGTCCTTTTCTGGTTTATTCTTCTTTTTATTGATGAAGTAACTGTGTAAATTCTTCTTGAAGTTCCTTGTTGTCCGTTGGTTTTAGATACATCTTTCCTCCATTGGTCGTTGGAGAATGAAAGACAATGCCTTCTCCTGTATCTGTAATAGCAAAGAAATAACTATGCACATCTGGATACTTGTCCCAATTGCTATAGCGTTCCACGATGCGGTATTTTGCATTTCCCTGACCGGTATCTGTATAAATGGCATCCATCTTACTATTTTCCCCTAGAGTATAGAGGTTGTCTGGTCCTACATCACCGCCAGCGATGCCTTTTTGATAGTTGGGTTGGCCCATCTTTTCGCCCCAGGTCTTCATAAATTCTGCTAATTTTGCTGATTTTTCAGCATTCCAAGGCGTTTTTTCCTGGCTTTGGCTATTTCCCGCTGATGATGCGCTGTCAAAAGTTTGCCAGTCAAAAGCCTTGAGATCCAGTTTATTCTCATCCGATTTTCCAAAGAGGCTATTCAGATCTGAACCAGGTACTTGGACTTCTTCTTCCTGGACTTTGGTCGCAGCTTGAGGCGTCTTTTCTATCCGTGAAAGCACAGCTACCCCACGGCCAGTTCCTGACATCCAGCTGACTTCTAAGACTTCTCCTCCCTGATAGAGGGTCGTCGCATTGCGCGCTCCACCGTGTCCAGCGACGAAACCTTCAGCTAGCAGAGTCGGTTTTTGGTCCTTGAGGTAATAAACTCCTGTCACAAAGTAGCTTCCATCGGTCTGCTGATTGGCGATGATCATCTCATCTACCCCATCGTTATTTAAGTCCTTAAAGGCATAGCGAACAGCTTCTGGCTGATTGATGATAGTCTCGATCACCCAGCTATTGATCATCCGATCTTCTTTAGCTAATGCATCATTCAATTTGGAAATGGCATCTAAATCTTTTGAAGTGGCAAAAATCTTTTGGTAGTCTGAAAAAACATACTGGTATAATTGTTTGTTATCTGCTTTTTTCGCTTGTTTCTTTGCTGAAGTCTGGCTCGTTGCAGCCTCTTTTTTGGGACTGGACTGGCGTTGGTATCTCTGGTAACATCCTGTTAACATGACCATACTCGAAGCCACTAAGCCCAATTGAATCCATTTTTTTATTTTCATCTTATTTCCTATAGTCTCCCTTATTTTCATACTGATCTTCATTATACTAAAAAAAAGGTGAGGAAGGAATCCCTTCTTCACATTTAGTTTATTTTATTCGGTTTGGCTCGACGATCCGTTTGACTTTCAATATGCTCTTTCACCAAGGCAACCACCTCATCATTGGTTGGAAGGTCCGAGTGCTGGGCATCTTCCCCCGTCACCGTAATCTCCGTATAGCTAGCTGCTTGGTTTTGGTAGATATATTTCCCAGCAGAGACACTGGCATCCGGGACTAACTCATCTGAATCATAGGTAATGGTCCCTGCTACTGAATACATATGAAGGGTTGTCGGGATGGCTTCTTTTCCCTTGATAAAATCGGCCAACATCTCAGATTTATTTTTGATATTGGTCTCCGTGAAATTGTAAGGAGTCCCGATGGTCATGAGGGTCTTGAGATCTATATCATAATCCCCCAGATAATTTTCAATAAAGGCTGTATAAATCAAACCACCGTTGGAATGACCCAAGCCCTTAAAATTATTAAAATTGTATTTTTCTTGAAGGGCTTCAAAGGCTTGATTAAAGAGTTTGGCTTGCTTTTTAATGTTGCTATAGCCATCTTTGTTGTTTTCAAAACCAACCACAATTACCGGCTCATTGTCCTTGGCATCAATACTACCACTATAGGTGATATGCCCATCATTCCAAACCTTAACCTTAAGCAGACTGTGTTTGGTTCCTTGGCGTCCTTGGTTGAGCTTGGTCACCAAGCCATCGAAGCGGTTCTCTGTTGCTGAGCTTCCCGGTATCATGATGATGGGAGACAATTTTGAATTATAAAATTTCTCAATTTTTGAAACATTGGTCCGAGTCCAGCTATAAGAAGGAATGGCTAAAGCGATCAAGAAAAGACTGACCAAAGTGAGGACGATTGCTGTTTTTTTAGATTGTTTCATCGCTTTCTCCTTTCACTTTTAAGTCTTTTCGAATACGATTTCCCATACGGACAAATGGTAGATAAAGGAGCACATCGACGGCAAAACAAAGTATACTGACGGCTAAAGCCCTCAGACTTCCTCCGGTTCCAATAAAAGCATAGAGAAGACTAGGTGTCCCATCTGGCACCGGATAGACGGCTGCTGGCATCAGTTTGAGGCACAAAGCTAGAGCTGCTATCGCCATATTCACCAAAGGGATCAATAAAAAGGGAATCACATATAGG
Organism: Streptococcus sp. HMSC065E03; assembly: GCF_001815045.1. NCBI lineage: Bacteria > Bacillati > Bacillota > Bacilli > Lactobacillales > Streptococcaceae > Streptococcus > Streptococcus sp. HMSC065E03. The sequence goes on from NZ_KV818853.1 coordinate 510,097, forward strand.
AGGTTGAGAAGGACCGGTATCCCTACCATGAAAGACGCCCCGTTGTTAAAGAGACTTGGAAACAGACTGAGAAAACTGACTTTCTTGTCCTTTTGACTTCGTGAAACCAATAAGATTGCAACCAAAAGCGCTAGGACAGCGCCGACACCAGCTACCAGACCAAAACTGCGGTACAAATTGGTCAAGGTATAGAGATGAGGAATGCCTGTCGTTGTATGATGCGTCACAGCGTAGGTGAGATTTTCCAAAGCAAAGTTATCATCCGTAATTGAGTTCAAGGCAAAGGATTGACTATTACCAAACCAAGCAGATAGCCCACTAAATAGTCCCATGACAAAGGTGGACAAGAGATGATGATTGCTTACCGTGAGAGAAGCCAAGAACTGTCGGATAGTCTGAAAAATATTAAATTTGTTCCCAAGAACCAAAAGAAGATTGAGGCTGACCCCTAGAACTAAGGATAAGAAAATGGGACGCACCGTCTTGGGTTGATAGATGAAATCCTTGTCTACAATCTGGTCGTCACTAGCCTTGGATAGACGAAAGATTTGCCCGATTAGATAGCCTAAAAAAATCGCTAAGACGATATTGGTCGTCGCAGGTAAGTTGATACGCGTCAGTTGCCCGTCATGGAGGGGGCCCACCAACAATTCCTGAGAGCCTACTATTAGACTGACCAAAAGAGCTGTCACTCCAGCTGTCCCTGTACTTCTACCATAGTGCCCAGCTGTATATTTTCCAGCGAAGTAGGTCACTAAAGGCCCAGCTAGCCCTCCTAGAAAGTTGGAAAAATTACCGAGGACCTGGCTGATGGCCTGATCCCATGGCAACCAGCTATCCATCGAAAAGAGCTGATGGATATAGCCTCGATCGGAGAAGACCGATAGAGCGATCACCCGAATGATTCCAGAAAATAGGAAAAAAGGAAATAAGGAAACCAGGGTTTTCTGGGAAATTTGAATCAAACTTTTTTCTCGTAACCAGAAAAACTTCTGGACTAAATACTTGGTCATGGGGCCTCCTGTTCGAGTTGATTGACTTATTCACGTTGCTTACTTTCTTCTTATTATATCATACTGGCGAGCCTTTCCTTTCGTTTGGAGAGATGTCATCAGTTGAGAATGCTGTTAATATTTTCAAAACTTTTCAAAAACTCTTTGACAGGGGTCTTCATTTCCTCTATACTATTTGTTAGCTAACAAAACGATGGATCAGGTTACCGTTGGTCTTGCTATGCTCATAGCGATTGGAGCTGACGGAAAATCAGATCGTAACCATGATTTTTTATACCATAGTCCATGTCTATAGGAAGATTTAGGAGGAATCAGACACCGATGTCACAAGAAAAAATTTCAGCCAAGGTCTTGTTCGCGATCTTTGCGACAGGGATCCTGTCCTTTTGCGGGGTGGCTGGAGAAACTGCCATGAACATCACCTTTCCAATATTGATGAAGGAATTTGAGATCAACACCGCAACAGTCCAGTGGGTTACCACCATCTATCTCCTAGTGGTTGCCTGTGTGGTCCCCTTATCTGCTTATCTCAAGCGTTCCTTTAAAATGAAGTCCATCTTTTTAGTTGGAAATCTCCTATCTGTTTTAGGTGTTCTTATCGACTTCTTAGCACCAAATTTTGGCTTTGTGGTCCTGGGGCGATTGGTCCAAGGAATGGGGGTTGGTTTTGCCCTCCCTCTGATGTTTAATATCATTTTAGAACAAGTCCCAAAACGTAAGATCGGTCTCATGATGGGAGTGGGGACCTTGATTACAGCCATTGCACCCGCTATTGGGCCTACTGTCGGGGGGCTCTTAACAGCTAGCTTCGGTTGGCGTTCCATCTTCTTGGTTCAATTCCCGATCCTTCTAGCTTCGCTAGTTGCAGGACTTCGCTCCATTGAACAAATCAGTATAGTCAAGCGAGAAACCCTTGATATCATGAGCCTTCTCGCTATTATTGCTTCATTTTTAGGCTTGATTTTAGGGATTCACGGTCTTTCTGATCATGCTTTCTTTAGTTTTTCTGTCCTTGGCTGGCTGATGATCGGAATCTTGGGACTGGTTCTCTTAGTCTGGCGGTCCAATCAGTTGGAGAATCCCATTATCAACCTTGCCATCTTAAAGAACCATCTCCTCACTGGCCATGTTCTTGCCTTTTTCACTTTCCAATTAGGTTCTCTGGCCATGAGTTTCCTCTTGCCCAATTATATCCAGTTGGTCAACCACTCAAGCACTACGCTTGCAGCCTTGATGCTGCTTCCAGGAGCCATCATTGGAGCTGGCTTTGCTCCTTTCTCCGGTCTCATTCTAGATAAACTAGGCGCCCGCAGACCAATTCTCCTTGGAGCTGTTTTGATCCTTCTGGCTCATTTCTTCTTCACACTCTTTGGCTTGAAGTTATCAAATGTCTTGATTCTTGTCTTTTACATGATCTTCATGACCGGTATGGGACTTGCCTTTGGCAATATTATGACCAACGGACAAAAACAACTGTCTCTGGAAGAGCAACCCGATGCGAACGCGATCTTTAACACCTTGCAACAATTTGCAGGTGCTGTTGGAACAACCCTGGCTTCCTTGATCGTTGCCATGAGCCAAGCCAATCAAAAGCTGGATTTCACCCAAGCCACAGCTAAAGGCAGTCGCAATGGTTTCATGACCTTATTTGCCTTAGGTATTTTCCAACTCCTTCTCTTATTTTGGGTTGTTGGGAAAGAACAAGATACGAATTAATTTTTCTCATCAGAAAGGAGCTGGGAATAAACTGTCCAGCCTTCGATCTTTGATAGAAATAACTGTATGACGCAGTGGTTGATTGCTCAAAGCACTGCTTTGAGGTGGTAGATAGGACTTGCGAAGCAAGTTTCCTAAGTAGTTGTTCGCTTAATTAAGCTCCAAAGAAGACCTAATCAACTTTGCGGGGGTGGGAAAACGAACTCTTCTAAATTAGTTGGAGTTCTTTCCCACTCCCTTTTTATTATCCTTTTCTGACCCGTGTGACAATGCCATCAGGATCTTCAAAGGTAAGACCACTTCCGCTAAATAAACCTTGCTAGAATAGGCGTATGCCCTATTCTTTCTTTTTTGCTTGCAATGTCAAAGATTATAACTTAAATTTCATTAAATTGTCGAACTTTTATCATTTGAGTTAAAATCCTTGCTTTCTTTTTGTATTTTATTTATAATCATTCTAAATAAGACAAAGGAGATATTGTATGACTGAAATAAAACATGGAGTAGATGAATCATTTAACGACCGATTGAATATCTTGAGAGCTGCTGTTCTCGGGGCCAATGATGGAATCATTTCTATCGCTGGAGTGGTGATCGGGGTGGCCAGTGCCACACCAAACATCTGGATCATTTTCCTATCTGGCTTATCGGCGATTCTGGCAGGTGCCTTTTCGATGGCAGGCGGTGAGTATGTCTCTGTTTCCACACAAAAAGACACGGAAGAAGCCGCTGTGAACCGCGAACAAGCCTTGTTGGATCGCGATCCAAAGTTAGCAAGAGACTCTCTCTACAATGCTTATCTTCAAAATGGAGAATGCGAAACTTCCGCAAAGATTTTGACAGAACGGGCCTTTCTGAAATATCCCCTCAAAGCCCTGGTCGAAGAGAAATATGGTATCGAATACGAGGAGTTTACCAATCCTTGGCATGCTGCTGCATCTAGCTTCCTTGCTTTTTCTGTTGGTTCCCTTCCTCCAATGCTCTCGATCATTCTCTTTCCAACTGCCTATCGCATTCCGGTGACGGTCTTCGTTGTTGGACTATCCTTAATCTTCACTGGCTATACCAGTGCGAAACTGGGAAAAGCACCAACCAAGCAAGCCATGCTTCGCAACCTCATCATTGGACTTCTCACCATGGGTGTGACCTACTTCTTCGGGCAACTCTTTAGTATCTAAAAAGCTGAGACTTCTGTCTCAGCTTTTTCTTATGCTTCTAATAGATCTTGTGCTTGTTTTTTCAGTCCTTCCACTGCTTCGTCCGTCAAGATTAATTCACCTGTTCCCCAGGCTTCTGGGTTTACGGTTGTTCCAGTGAACTCTCCAACTACTTGAGTTCGAACGAATGGCAAAAGCGCTTGGTATGCCGCAAACATTGGTTCGTGTCCAGCATTGGCAACTGAAGAAACCGTTACGATCTTGTCTTGAAGGGCAGATGGACCACGAGTTTCTGACAGGTCAAGGGCACGGCTAAGCCAGTCGATCAGGTTTTTCACTACACCTGGAATCGCAAAGTTATAGACTGGCGAGAAAATCCAGATGGCATCCGCAGCAAGAACCGCATCACGCGCTGCCTGCACAGCTGGCAAAGTCGGTGTTTCCAAATCTTGGTTCATCATAGGGATGTCCTTGTAGTCCAAGTAAGTCACCATTGCTTTTCCTTCAAGAAGACTTTCTGCTTTCTGAGCCATTTGGTGGTTGAAAGATCCTTGACGAAGGGATCCGACGATAAATAAAATGTTTTTCATAGTTGCTTTTTCTTTCTGTTGTAAGATCATTTATTACAATAGTTATTATACAGAATCAAAATGTAATGTCAAGGATTACAACTTGGAATTTACTAAGCTTTATTAAATTCACTAAGCAAGGGCTAAGACAATTGAGAGGCTAGGACTTTTGTCCCAGCCCCCTCACTTTTATGCATGCTCCAATCCTTTTCGTGTGTTTTCCTTGATGGTTTCGGCTGAATGGAGTAATTTTTCTTTTTCTTCTTCTGTCAAATGCAAGTCCAATCGTTCAAGAATTCCTTTTCGACCCACGATCGCTGGGTAGCCAAGATAGGTTCCATATTCTGGACGATAGTTAGACACTGGCATTTCCTCGTGGCTATCATTGATCACAGCTTCTGCCAAGCGTTGGGCTGCTGCTGCAATCCCAAAATTGGTATAGAATTTGCCAAAGAAAACCGTGTGGCCACCGCGCAAGGACTCGTAGTTGATGGCGTCAAGCTCTTCTTGAGAGAAGAGATCGGTAATGGCGTGTCCCTTAACACGGACCTGACTCCAAGCAACAAATTGAGAATTTCCATGCTCACCGAGGTTGTAACCTGATACACTAGCAGGTGAAACCTGCAAACGATCAGCGACTGCACGCTTCATCCGAGCTGTATCCAGCAAGGTCCCTGTCCCAATCACCTGCTCTTTTGGAAGGCCGGTATATTGTTGATAGAGTTGAGTGACGGCATCGACTGGATTGGTCACTACCAATAAGACCCCGCTAAAGCCAGAAGCCTTCAAATCACGCGCTACTTGTACCACTTGCTTGCTGGAAAAGGGAAGCTCCGCAAAACGGTCATCTGTGTTATTAGCCTGCAACTCGATATTTCCAAGAGTCGACACCACGACATCCGCGTCTTTTAGAGCAGCATAGTCATTGACCGTGATATGCACCGGATACCCTGTATTGGCAACCGTATCACAGAAATCCAAGGCATCTGCCTTGACCTTTTTCTCATTGGTATCAATCAAGACCAAGTGATCACAGGTGTGTTTCAAAATCATGCTGTGGGCCAAGGTGGCACCCACATGCCCCAAACCAATAATACCAATTTTTCTTGTCATCAGAATCCTCTTTTCTAGTATCGATCACACTGTTGGTGAGGATAGCTCTTTGTTGACTCTATTCTACCACAATTCTAGAAAGGCGGATTGAAAAAATGGGAAAATTTTCAAGTTTTTTTCAAAAAAAAGAGGCAGTGCCTCTTTTAACGACTCAAGAAAGAAGAGTCTCAATCTCTTCAAGCGACAAACCCGTCATCTCCGATATAAGATCAGGCGTCATTCCTCGCGAGATCATCTCGCATACCAACTGTTTACGGCCTTGTTCCAAACCTTGTTCCAGACCTTGTTCCAGACCTTCTTCACGCGCTTCGTCTATAGCCGTCTCCAGGGTCATATCATAATTTTCTTGAATACGAATTCGCTCGTCTATCATGGTCTTCTCCTCCTTGGTCCAGCTAGATGAATCTAATAATGAATCTGCGTGGGCTACAGCCTGACTGGGAGCTTTTGTGAAGGGAAGATTCCCAAAAAATTCCAGCCACTGTCTGCCTGCATCTGTCAGATTCTCATCTTTATTATACTTGTCTAGCTCTAAAAAGGCAACCTGCAGAAGATTTTGGTGCTTGCCATTTTTATAATAGGCCTTAAGTTGCTTGCCGGACCGGCTATTGGTCAGCCAGTATTTGTTGATGGCAGCCTCTTCGTCTAGCAAGAGCGACTTCTCCAAAATTGCAATCCCATAGACGGGCTCCATCTGCTCGTACATCTTATGTGTCTGACCTTGCTGGCGCAGTTTTTGCACATTTTCCACCAGCTGATTGGCCAAATAGTAATGGAACCGATTCAAGAAATACTGCTGCTTGCGAATCTGGATCTCGATGATCACCTCGGTCCCGTCATGGAGCTTGGCTCTCACATCCACCGCAGTGGAGAACAAGTCATCCTCCTCATAGGCCATGCTGTGGGGCTGGCTTCCCTCCACAATCTGAGCATCCGCTACATCCAGCTCTAAAATATCCCGAATAAATGCTGCCGTCACCTCCGGCAAACTAAAAATCTTCTTGGCCATGATGTCCAAGGTCGGCGATACATGCGCGTGTCTCTTTTGCATCCCTGCTCCTTTTCGATAAAAAATAGAGGGAAGGTCCCTCTACTTCTATAATTCAAAAAAAATTTGGGAAATAGCGAATAAAGTACCCTTTACCTAATCCCTATCTCCTCGCACCCTAGCCCTTAAACTCTTGGACAAATTTCTTGAGTTCGGCATCTGCTTCTGGAGTCGTTCCATGAAGCTGGCTGAGCATGTCTAGAAGAGAAGCTGTCTGGGTTTCAATCGTCGCATTGGTTTGGTTAATCTTAGCCACGATCTCTGTCAGTGGCTCTACTTCTTCTTCCTCAAAGGTGTCCACATAGCGTGGGATATTGAGGTTGTAGTCATTCTCGACGATCTCCTCAAAACTAGCCAGATGGGCGAACTTATCCATATCCTCTCTGCTCTTATAGGCCTTGAGGATCTTCTCGATATGAGCATCTGTCATGATATTCTGGTTCTTGCCCTTGTCAAATTCCTTAGAAGCATCGATAAAGTAAACGTCCCGATTGGTTCGGTTCTTTTTGAGAATGATGACCGTCGTTGGGATGCTGGTATTGAAGAAGATATTGGCAGGTAGACCGATCACCGTATCAATAGCCCCTTCTTCCAGCAAGGCCTTGCGAATGGTTCCTTCAGCATTGCCACGGAAAAGGACCCCGTGAGGAAGGACGATAGCCATGATTCCCTTGTCCTGCTTGAGATGGTAATAACCGTGCAAGAGGAAGGCGAAGTCTGCCTTGGATTGAGGGGCGAGCTTACCAAATGGGGAGAAGCGTGGATCTTGAAGGAAGCCAGAGCTTGCAGACCACTTAGCTGAGTATGGAGGGTTCATAAGGACCCCATCAAAGTTGGTCGGTTCTTGGGTCGGCCAGTCTTCGTCCAGCGTATCGGCATTGTGCAAGAACTGGTTTTCCACCGGAACCCCGTGTAGGATCATGTTCATCCGAGCCAGGTTATAGGTAGAGGTATTGAGCTCCTGACCAAAGTACTGGACCGTTTGAGGCTGGTGAGAAAATTTCTTGGCATTGAGCAAGAGGGATCCTGATCCCATGGTGGCATCGTAGATAGTAAAGCCTTGCTCGTCTTCACGCCCTAAAAAGGCAATCTGGGTCATGAGCTTGGCTACAGGCTGGGGCGTATAGAACTCTCCTGCTTTCTTACCAGAGTCGGTCGCAAACTGACCGATCAAGTACTCATAGGCATCCCCAAGCATATCACCCGCATGACCTGCCACGTCCAGCACTGCTAATTCTTTCATAACGGCAGCCACTAGCTGGTTTTGCTTTTGAGGTGTCGCCCCTAGCTTTTTGGAGTAGAGATCAATGTCCTCAAAGAGGTTCTCATAGAGATCATCACATTGCTCGATGTCTCGGAAGCCCTGAGCTAGATCTTCCAGCTGGAAGGTCCCTTCATTGACCCGATCCACCAAGGCCGTAAAGGTCAAGTCGGGCTTGATGACATAGTTGAGCTCATCGGTGATGACGGAGATCAAGTCCTCTTGAGAATCGGGATCCTCATAGTAAGATCGGTAAAGCGCCAAGGCTTCATCCAGACTCTCTGTCTCCTCCTCCATGGTCTCCACCACGAAGAAGAGCAACTTATCTGAGAGGTACTTGTAAAAGATCATTCCCAAAAGGTAAGACTTGTAGTCATTGGCATCCATCTTAGAGCGGAGCACATCCGCTGAGTTCCACAGGGCTTGGTAGAGCGACTGGGAGGTTTGTGTTGTTTCCATAGTTATTCTTTCTGATTTCTTTTAGACCTTTTCTTGTTCCAGTGGGACGACGGCGAGGGTCTTGCCCAGACTGGCTAAGACTTTCAAGACCGTGTCCAATTGAGGACTGGTCTTGCCTGTCTCCATTCGAGCGATGACCGGTTGACTAACCCCACTGAGTTCTTCTAGTTTCTTTTGGCTAATGCCCTTTTCATGTCGAGCCTCGATCAACTCTGTCATAATCGCGACCCGCAGGTCACTTTCCAGAATTTCTTCCTTGGTGAAGAGCTCTGCTCTCACATCTTTCCAATTGCTGCCGATGGCACTATTCTTCATCTCTTAGCCCTCTTTTCTTCAAATCTTGCAACTCCCGCTTGGCTTTCTCTATCTCTCGTCTGGGTGTTTTTTGCGTCTTTTTGACAAAATGATGCAGTAAGACAAAACTCCCATCCAGCCAAGCCACGAATAAAATCCGATCTCGCAAGGGTCTCAACTCCCAAATCTCCGCATCCAGATGCTTGATGTAGGGTTGGCCAGCACGTGTTCCATGCTGACTTAAAAGCTCGATGTAGTCGTTGAGCTTGTTGAGTTTGATCCGGCTGTCCTTATTATCGCGACGAGCTAGCTCCCTCATGTAGTCTAGGACCGGTTGATTCCCCTGTTTGTCCTTATAAAAATAAATAGCGTGCACAAAGCAACCCCTTTTCGAATTTATTATAACTCTAAAGTTATTAAAAGTAAATACTTTTAAGTTATTAAATACTAAGGAGCACCCTTTGAAAAGATCAAAGAGGCTCACTTATACTATTCGAAAAATGATGGGCACATGGATGCAGATAAGGATCATTTTTGAAGTTTAGATAAACATATCTTGTAAGAGTTTCTTTTTGAGTGTTTCAAGCTGAGAAATTTTTTCTTGATGAGCAGCGATGAGGTTTTCGAGGTTAGAGAAATAGGTTCCGATAGCTTTTTGTTCTTGAAATGCTGGACACAGAAATTCGTATTTTTTAAAGTCTACAGTCGTAAAACTTGCCTGATTTACCGCAGGTTTAGTAATAGATTTTATATAATTTTGATAACTTTGCACGAAAGTCATTAAATATATAAAATAAGGATAGTAGTCTTCTTTTACGGTTAATTTCAATATATTTGTTGTATATATTGTCTCTCTATTTGGTTCTCTTGACACAATTGCAGCAGTTCCCATTTTTGCCTCACTATTTATAAAATTAACCAATATGTCATTCTCTTTTACAAAATAATTTGCTGTATTAGCCCCTTTAGGATCTACCTTAAACCAGTATTTTATATCTCTATCCAAATTCAAATTTCCGTCACTAATATTGTTAGCTCTAATAACTGGAAGGCCAATATCATCATTTGATAATTCTCGCGACAAGCCACTTTTTAACTCAGATAATACATCACCTAATTTTATAATTCTCCACTCTCCTTCAAATCCATCTAAACGAATCTCAGGCACCGTCTGTCCAGCTTTTGGAAACATCTTGGAGAGCATGGTCGCCTTGAGGGATTGGTAGTTAGCAAGATTATCCTTGTAACTAGCCAGAAGATCATCGAGGGTACGGAAGAGGGTGCCGATAGCGGATTGTTCTTTCTGACTAGGAACAGGTACTTTTGTTTTTCGAAGTGTTTCTAACCCCAAAAATTTCTGAGTATTCCCAGCCATCTCAATTTGAATGTATTTATTGAACAAGTCAGTTTTTAAATATTGTAATAAAAATTGATTTTGTAATTGTCCATCCTTTTTTATTAATCCTACATTCTTAATTGCAAATCCGGCTTCTTCAATTAAAACCGGCTTTCCTATTGTACCAATAAGCCCAAGTAAAATATCACCTATTTCTACTTTTGAACGTTTATTAATTTCATTATAATCCGACTCAGAAATCAATGATACATCGTTTAAATTTAATCCAGAATCTGTTAAATTTTTTGAAGTTACTAAAGGATAACCTGAAAAAAAATAGTTGGGAGAAGCATGAGTACCATCTCTAACATCTTTAACTTCTTTTAATTCTGTATATAGCCAATCATTTAAATAATCTTTAAATCTTATTTTAGGAATAAACGTAATCATTTTTGACATCTTACTACCCACTATAAATTCAACTTTTCTATATTACATAATAGTACTTCGTAATTTTTTCTTCCATCTATATTTAAAATACATTCCAATGTATCATATAAAAAGATATAAATCTCCGATTCCTTTCGTAAACTTTTCAAAATTTTCAACGATTTCTTAGAATGTTTCTTTAAAACCTTTAACAAAGCCTTCACTTTTTTACCATTTTTCCTTGTTTTTTTTTCAAAAAAACTATTTATCAAATTTTTTATTTGAATCAGTTCATTCTCTAAACTTACTCTCGCTTCGAATCTATTATTTATATTATAGATTTCATCCATTAATAACTCTAAAACAGGAAATGATTCTTTAATAGTATCCAAGTCATATCCTTGATTTTCACCACTGTGAGCAAACAAATGTCTATTTTCAATCATAAGATCATAAGACTTATAATTATCTTCAAATTCCTTAATTTTTAGTAATTTTATAATTTGACCTTCATCAAATTGAATAAATTCACTGAATAAGTTAGATATATCTTTCACCTTTATATTTGGTACAAACCTTTTTTTTGGAATTTTTTTCTCAACAAATTTAGCAAGATGTTGGTTTTCAATAAAATCTTCATCTTGCATATTCAAAATTGAATATATAAAATATTTAACTAATTGTTCCGAAAATGTATAAGAGGAGATTAGTAAGCTAGGTTTATAGAAATCATACGCCGTTTGTAACACCTTAAAATCTAAATCTATACTCATTGCAAATTCTCTATGTTCCGAACGAAATTCTGAAAGACTAGCCTGCATCATTTCAGCATATTCAATTTCTTTCTTAATTTTTTCTAACCTCTCAAAATAATCTAGGTAATCTCTGTTTTTAAACATCTTTATACTCCAAATATAGATTCACAAATTTCATACCTTTTTTCAATTGATCTATACGTTCCTGTATTTGCTGAAAACGGACTTTTCTCAGTATCCAGTACATCATCTTCATAGACTTTTTGCATTTTTTGTTTATATTTCTGGAATAATTCTTGATTTATAGCATAATCATTCTCAACAATAACTCCAACTAAAGATTCTAATATTGCAATATTTAATATACCTTCAAATTTACCTTCAGAATTTACTCTTTTAAAAATATCTTCTCCAAACAAATCCCAAAGTTCTTTTATAACACTGAAAATTGAATTTATTCGGTTAACATCAATTTTGTTATTGCGATAAATTTCACAATATTCATCCAGCATATTTTTTATACCTCTTTTTGAAAATTTATATTTTTTATAGTATGCATCACTGATTGCTAAAGTGCGTAGAAGTGCCTCAACATGAATATCCTTTTTTACTTGAGTAGCAGAAAATAGAGATATAAAAACTTCATCAGAGTTTGCATAATCATATAAGTCGTTCATAAATTCACCATATGCTAACGATTTACGGATTTGCATTGAATTTAATTTTTCTGAACCTGTATTAATTCTTTCGAATATTAAATATTTTGATGTGAAATCTCCAGGTGAGATCTGTTTAAACTCCATTAGAGGTACTGTACTTCTTCTAATTTTTCTTTGATAAATAGGCTCTAAATCATCAAATTTCTTTCCTGCGATGCTCTCTTTAATATTTCTATTAGACAACCTAGCAGGCAAATTTCTTCCCGAATCTTTTTTTCCTGACCAAGGATAACCTTTTATATAGTTAAATAATGTTGTTAACCGTTGAAATCCATCAATTATTTCGTATTCGTTATCTTTCACTTCCAATAAGAATAACGGTGGTATTGGTAGACCTAATATGATAGATTCGATAAATCTTGAACTTTTTGCAGAATTCCAGACAAATTCTCGTTGCATCTCTGGTTTTTTTATTTCTCCTAAATCATACATATCAATTAATTCTCCGTAAGACCTATTACTTACCCAGTGCTTTATTATAAATCCATCAGCTTGAAATACATCACTTTCATTAGCAGACGAAATATCATCGTTAAAAATTTCAGATAATTCTTCTTTTTGTTCATCAGTTAATTCGTATCCTTTATTTTGAAATTCTTGAATAATTCCATCCAGACTCTCTGATTCAAGGCACTCACTATATAATTCGTTAATTTGTTCTGTATGTAAAGCAATTACCTTATTGTTAATTAATTGAAAATAAATAGTTATTTTATTCATCTTATAATACTCCTTTTTCTTACCTCCCCACTCTCAGTGGTTCAATCACCTCTTCGATCAGTTGGGTATAGGCTTCTTTGATTTGTTTTTTGTAGCTGAGTGGGTTGAGGGCATCTGCTACTTCTGCCTTGTAGTCTTTGTAGCGTTGGCTCTTGGTCAGCTGGCTTTCGCCGGCTTGTTTTTTGGCACCCTTGCGGTAGTGTTGGATATAGTAGCGGAGTTCGTCAGCTCCGATATACCAGCGTTTGGCAAAGCTTACGATATGGCTATCGATGACGGATTCTATCATCTGGTCCAAGACTCCGGTGATGGATTGTCCTCGGTAGCGTTCGGGCTCTTCTTGGACTTGGGTCCAAAGGTTTTGGATGATCTCAGCGAGGCTTGGATTGGTCCGATTCAGGCTTTCGATATAGCTATCCACGGTTGCGATATCCTTGTCACTGAGGGCTTGCTCGTCATTTTCCTCCTGCTGGATCATACTTTGGATCAGCATCAGAATATAGGCATAGTTGATCTCATCGACTTGGACAGACTCCAGTTCATAGTGGATATCCAGCTCATCTTGGCTGTCCACTTCTGGATCCCTGCTCTTGATCTCCGCTAGGATATTTTGATAGAGGCCCAGATAGTCTTCGAGCTGACTGTCGCTGAGGCCTGTTTCCCGATAGATCTCTTCCTTATCATACTCTGAGTAGACGCGGATCGAGGCTTGGTACTTGTCAAAGACCTGATAGGCTTTAGCAACCTTGCGGAGCTGGGCTGTCGGGGCCTGCTCGAGGGCGACTCCTTCTTCTTCGAAGTCTGTGACTTGGCCTTTAAACTCTGCCCAGGCTTTTAAGAAGTTGCGCTTCTCTTCTTCCCAGCTTGGTGCTAGGACCTCATTTTCTCCCCCATTAGAGTAGAGTTTGAGGGCATTGTCGACAGCTTCCTTGAAGGCTTGAGGACGCTGGAAGGTGATGATATGGCCGAAGTGCTTCTTGTCATCAAAGATCCGATTGGTCCGGCTGAAGGCCTGGATCAAGTCCTGTGGGCGCATGGGCTTGCGATCGATAAAGAGTGTAGAAAGACAAGGAGCATCAAAGCCAGTCAAGAGACGGTCAACCACGATGACCAAATCCAACTGCTCATTGCGGTAGAGGTACTTATCCTGCTTTCTAGCCAGGCGATTGTTGACATCGGTGTTAAAGCCCCGCAGATCCGCTAGGCTAAAATGCGTTCCAAACTCTTGGTTGTAGTCCTCCATGACCTGCTTCATGTGGTCTTGGTAGCCGATAGACTCTTCCTCATTTTCAGACACTGAGTAGGTGATGGTAAACTTTGGAAAATCTGGTAGGTATTGTTTGACCCGCTCGGAAACTTTGACCCGCTCCTTGCCAGCGAGTATGCTCTTGAGCAGATTGTAATAGGCTTGTGCTCGTGGGATGGACTTGACTGTCAAGATAGCTTCATAGCTCTTTCCGACCCCTTTAGGGATATTGAGCTGTTGCTGACTCTTATTGAGGATGGCATCCAGGACTTCTAGCATATGCTCCTTGTCCTCATAGGCCTGGTCTGGGATCTCTTCTTCTAGCAGATCTGAGATGATGGTATTGCGGTAGTCTACCTTAAAGCCTAGAACCGCTCCATCATGGATGGCTTCCTTGACGGTGTATTCATGTAGGCGATCACCGTACTGTTGGTGGGTGGTCTGAGCCAGATCTCCCACTTGTTTGCGTTTGTTTTCCTTAAAGATCGGAGTCCCTGTAAAGCCATACCAGAGAGAGTTCTTGAAGTAGGCCTTGATCTCCTTTTGCGTCTGTGGGGTGACCGCCCGGTGGCACTCATCCACGACAAAGGCCACGCGCAGGTCCTTGATCTTCCCAGCATCCCGCTGGTACTTCCCTTCTTCGAACTTACGCATCATGGTCGTGATTTTCTGAATGGTCGTGACCACCACGCGCTTATCATTTCCCCCTAGGCGTTTGACCAGCTCATGGGTATTGTCGGTCTCGTCGATGTCGATGACATCATTGGCCGCATAAGAGAGGAAGGATGAAGTCGTCTGCTGGTCCAGATCTCTGCGGTCGACGACAAAGATGGTCTTTTGGATCGCTGGAATCTGTAAGAGATTGCGCGCTACCTTGTAAGAGGTCAGGGTCTTGCCTGAACCGGTCGTATGCCAGATATAGCCTGACTCTTGACGGCGAGAGGCTTCCTGTACAGCCTCAATGGCATGGATCTGGTAGGGACGCAGGAGGATGAGGGCTTTCTTACTATCGTCGATGACCGAGTACTGCATGACCATTTGGTGGGCCCGAGGGATGGAGAGGACCTCATGGGCAAAGCTATTGAGATCGATCATGGGCTGGTTGTTCTTGTCCACCCACTTGGTCAGGAATTGCTTGTTTAGCTTGCTTTCCCGCGCTGCAGCAATATAGCGTGTGTCGACCTTATTGGTCACGACAAACATCTGCAAGCTGGAGTAAATGCCCCGGAACTTGCCTTCGCGGTCATACTTTTTGATCTGGTGAAAGGCATCCAGAAAGGCCACTCGTGGACTCTTGAGTTCGATATGGATGAGAGGCAGGCCATTGATCAGAAGGGTCGTATCGAGTCGCCGATCCTGGTCTAGCGGATAGGCCATGTCGCGTTCAACTTGGTTGACCACTTCATAGCTCGACTTACCAGCAGCGATATTGTCCCGCCAAATGACCGCGAGACGGATAGTGCCTAGACTAGCATCTTCACGCTGGACTTCAACCTTGGCGATGCCATTTTCACCAGCAAGCCACTTAGCTGCTTCATAATAGCTGACAAAGTTAAGCTGGTTCTTGATCTGACGCTTTTCTTGGTCAGTCAAGGGATGGTCCGCCAGCACGGCGACATTATTTTGCGCTAGCTTATCAAAGAAATTATCCCACAACTGGTCTTCATTCTTGAGATCCTCTCGGTAGGTCCACTGACTCTCCCCTGATGTCAACTGCTGGATCAACTGTCTTTCAATCTCAAGTTCTGGAGTTGCTACTGCCTTCATCCGTCTATCCTTTTCCTGTACATAATCTCCTATTATTATAGCATGTTTGGGAAAGAAATTAACGCTTTCAAAGCATTTTGTTGGTTTTTCGCGCAAAAAAACGAACCTGGTCTGGTCCGTTTTTTCTTAGTCTAGTTGAATCCCTTTTTCTGCTAGATTGTCTAGGCATTCTTGGAGGTAAGTGTCCTGATGCTCTGGATAGATAGGGGTTCTCAAGGCTTCCTCTTTCAGTCCTGGATAGGCTAGGCAGGTCTTGCCTCGGTAGGTTGGCTCCCACCACTCTGGGCTGACCTTGTAGCCACGAGCGGTCATCTCCTCCATGATCAGGCGGTGATAGGCATAGAGGCGATAGGGCGAGTAGTCAAAGACATAGTTGACCGTCGCGTGCTTCTTGCCCCAGCCATTGCCTCGAAGGGCGCAGCATTCCCGGTGTTGGCCGAGGAGCTGGGGACGAGGGAGTTTGCGAATCAAGTCTTGGTGCCACAGTCTCATTTATTGACCTCCTAGTAGTGTCGAGTCTTGCAAGTAGCGATTGGGATAGCGCTCAAGGAGGGTTTGGATCCCCTTGATGAGATCCTCTTGGCTAGCTTGCCCATGCTGGTATTTCTCAAGTAGCAACATAAAGTCCGCCTTTTCCTCTGCAGTCGCCTGCTTTTTGAAATAGCCCCAAATATGCTGAAAGGCATTGGAGACTTGGCCACGATTTTCCGGCAGGGCTAGCGCTTGCTGGATTAGGTCCTCGACGTGGCTGACCTCCACCTGGTCTTGCTTGAGGTATTCCCGGATCTCCTTATAGATGTTGCTGGAATGACTCAGCACCAGGTATTTATTTTTCGCCCATAGGACTTGGCAGTGATGTTTTTGATCCACTCGTGTCTCCTTTTGATCTTCTCTATGAATAGTCCTCCCATTATACCATGGAAATGAGTGAAGTCATAAAAAAAGAAGCCAGACTTTTGTCCAGCTTTTTTAATTAATTACAAGGCTGTGATCGCTGTGATCAAACCAAAGATGATCCCTGGTGCATTAGCTGCAGCAAGTGGGATATCGCGTTCTTTTTTGAAAAGTCCATAATAGACCCAAAGACTACAGTTGATGGCTGCGACAAGAGGTTGAATAAAGTTTCCTTTGTGACCAGCGAGATTATCTATAATTTGTGGGAAGTAAGAGACATACATCATCACAGACATAAAGGTCGCAACCCAACCAAGAATTTTCATTTGTTTTTCATTCATTTTCATGATACCTTTCGTTTTTTAAGTACGCACTATTCTAACGCTTGCCCTCTTAAAATTCAAGTCTTTTTTTCAAATGTTACCGAACTGTAAAGTGTCACAATCTTGTGATTTTGCAGGAAGATGGATTTCTTCTCAAGGGGATCTTCTCTCTAGTTGCCATTTTTTGACACATTGTCTAATTCTTTTGCAAATGTGATCGTTTTCATTTTGCGTAGCATGCAAATTAATTGCATTTTCTTCCTACTTATGCTATTTTAATACACAGAGGTAAAATTTTATGAATAAACAAAAAATCAACAAAATCGTTGGCTCGATCGGTGCCTTTATTGGGATTATCGTTTTCATTGCCTACATCCCACAAATTATTGCTAATTTACAGGGAAATAAGGCCCAACCTTTCCAACCCTTGTCAGCTGCTATTTCTTGCTTGATCTGGGTCATTTATGGTTGGACAAAGGAACCTAAAAAAGACTGGATTTTGATCATTCCGAATTCGGCAGGTGTCATCCTAGGGGGATTGACTTTCCTTACATCACTTTAATAGAAAGTGAACAAAGACTGAACTCTACGGGTTCAGTCTTTTTTGTGTATCCCTTTGAAAAACAAAAACAATCGCAGTCGGTTTTCGTACAAAAAAGCCCGCTATGAGCAAGCTAAAAAAATTGACAATTCTTTTCTTTGAATAACCTATGCTGGATTATTGTGCAAAAATATCCAAATAATATCTGATTATTATTAGAGTATATTGAAACTTTCCGCTGTGAGAAAAGTGCCTGAAAAAATTATGTTTCAGGCACTCGGAATTATTGAGACCTTAGGCTCAATAATTAGTCATGGAACTTCTTCGAAGTTCGCTGACGTCCGTACTCACCTAAGGAAAGTTTCTAATTTAATTTGAGTTTCTTTTCCTAAATCTGCACAATCTTACGATAACTCCGAGAGGTGATCCAAAAGACGATTAGGTAGGTGATGAGAAAGACAGCACAGACGCTGAGGGTGACGACGAGGACTTGGCCACTATTGATGACACCGAGCACTTTGAGAATGAGGCGGATCATATGGTAGGCAAAGGCCAGGTGGACAAAGGCAAAGATGAGGGGGAGGAAGAAGACGGTCCGCACTTGACGGTTGATGGTCCGTTTGACCTCGTGTTCATCGAGCCCCACCTTTTGGAGGATGACGAAGCGGTCACGGTCTTCATAGCCTTCTGAGATTTGCTTGTAGTAGATGACGATGACCGTTCCGACCATAAAGATCAGTGACAAGAAAATTCCGATAAAGAAGATGCCGCCAAAGAGGCTATTCAACTCTGCCACATCATTGGCACGGTTCCCCCCATAGACAAATGTTCCTTGGGCCTGTTGGCTACTCAATTCATCGATCATCTTGTCATAGCTGGCTGCCAGCTTGAGTTGCTGGTCTTCGTCAACATTGACATTGAAGCCACCATAGATATTGGTATTGATGGCAAGATCCGGAAACTGAGCGACAAATACTGAGAGGTCCGGCACGATCAGGTAGTTGAAATCCTCCGTCAGCATATTAAACTGATTGGGCACGTGATCGGTGATAAAATCCTTGCTCACTTCTTCCTTGACTTGGAAGTCATGCCCGTTGATAGTAAACTGCTTTTGCCCCTTAAGAGCCTCGTTATGGGCAAAGAGGATGACTTGGTTGCCTGTCAGATCGACTTGTTCGCCTGTCATGTGTTCATAACTAGCTACATCAAAGACCATAAAGACAGTTTTAGGAGTGACGCTGCGTTCATCAGCTGGATAGACGGTGAAGTCTGTCCCCTTTTGTGATTTAACTCCAAAGTTGGCATAGGTCATCAGGTCGCGATTCTTGATCTCGAGATGGTGCTCAGAGGCAAATTCATCAAATTTCTGATTGATCTGCTCCAGATCGACCCCTTTTCCTTGGACAGAGAAATCATGAGGCGCCATGATTTTCTTGACCATTTCGCTACCGACATAGATGTTGGTGGCTGCAGAGATGGTCACCAGCACCATGGTCGAGAGGATGGCAATGGTCGCAAGCCCCACTGCATTTTTCTTCATACGATAGATGAGGTTAGAGACCGAGATCATGTTGTTGGGCTGGTAATAGTAGCTCTTCTTTTTCTTAAGCAGATGCAAGAAGACGGTGATCCCCGCATTAAAGAGCAGGTAGGTCCCGATCATGACCAAGATAACCGCTAGAAAGAAGGTCACAAGTGCAATGATGGGGTCTTTAACAGACTGAGCTAGGTAGTAGCCAAAACCAAGAGAGGCTAAGCCCAGGATGGTTTGAGGCCATAAGAAGCGGGCTTTCTTTTCACCACTGGCCTTCTCACGCGTCAACTGCAAGGCATTCAAACGGAGAATGCGCCAAGCATTGAGAAGAATCAAAAGTCCAAAGATGAGACCAAAGGTGACAAAGACCAAGATGACAATTCCAGGTTGGAAGGTGGATACTAGCTGGACCTTCATCTTCATGAGTTTCAAGAGAAAGGCAAAGATCAGCTTGTCAAAGAGGGCTCCAATCAAGACTCCGGCTGAGATAGTCAGCAAGCCAAAAAGCAAGAGTTCCTTGAAGATCATGCTGATGAGATGGCGTTTCTCAAGGCCGAGCATGCTGTAGATTCCCAGCTCCTTAGAGCGGTTTTTCATGACGAAGCTATTGGCATAGAGCACGATGATAGCTCCCGCCGCATTGACCACGAACAGTCCCAAGACGAGGGTAAAGATCATGGAATCGCCCCCTCGAAGCTCGGAAATGTGGGGATTAAAGGTCAGGGAGTCAAAGAGGTAGGCGATGGTCACTGCAAGAATGACCGCAATCGCAAAGGGATAATAGAGCTTGCGGTTCTTGATCAGATTAGAGCAAGCTAATTTAGTGGTTAATCGAAACATCTACTCCACCTCACTTGCCATGACCGTCAGAGTATCCGAGATTTCTTGGAACATCTGACGCTCTGTTTTTTCCCCGCGGAAGATCTGGTTGTAAAGGATCCCATCCTTGATAAAGAGCACGCGCTTGGCCCGAGCTGCTGCTGCTGTCGAGTGGGTCACCATGAGAATGGTTTGCCCCATGGTATTGATATCTTCAAAGACATCTAGCAAAGCTGCCGAAGACTTGGAATCCAGCGCCCCTGTTGGCTCAT
>NZ_KV818853.1:530181-591281 GCF_001815045.1 Streptococcus sp. HMSC065E03
AAGACTTGGAATCCAGCGCCCCTGTTGGCTCATCAGCAAGGAGGATTTCAGGTGAGGTGATGATGGCCCGTGCTACGGCTACCCGTTGTTTTTGCCCACCAGAGATTTCGTAAGGGTACTTTTCCAATAACTGGTGAATGCCCAACTCCCGACTCACGCTATCCACCTTACTCATCATTTCCTTGACTGGTCTGCGAGAGAGGACTAGAGGGAGAAGAATATTGTCCTTGACAGACAAGGTATCGAGCAAATTGAAATCTTGAAAGACAAAGCCTAGCTTTTCGCGACGGAAGCTCGATGCGTCTTTGTTCTTGATGGTTGAGGTGTCCGTGCCATTGAGGTAGACCCGTCCTTCAGTTGGTTGGTCCAGCATGGCTAGGATATTGAGAAGGGTCGATTTCCCGGATCCTGATTCCCCCATAATAGCCACGTACTCACCCTTTTCCACGGTGAAGTGAATATCCTTTAAGGCTTCGACCTGCGTTCCTTGAAAGCGGGTTTTGTAAATTTTTTTGATATGTTGAACGTCTAGTAATGACATGCTTTTCTCCTTTTACTAGTAGATCAAGAAAAATTCTTGGGTTTGTTGCAGGACTTGGAGACCAAATTCCGTCTTTTCCAGATCGGTTTGCTCATTTGGTTTCTTAATCTTTTTAGGTTGTTTCATCCATTTCAAGAGTTTCATTTTCTTGACCTCCTTCATTTGATGAGACTATTGTATAAAAAATAAAAGGCGGCTACCATAACCTAACCTTTCATTTTGACGTTTATTTCTTACATTTTTGTAAGATGGGGAAAAACTAATCCATGACCAACTTCTTTTCTTCAAAGTGAATGGCAACGGTCGTGCCTTGGCCAACCTCTGAGTGGAGGGTGATCTTGTGGCCCAATTGCTCTGCAATTTTCTTAGACAGATAGAGCCCCAGCCCTGAGGATTGCTGGGTCATGTGGCCATTGTAACCGGAGAAGCCCCGCTCAAAGACGCGGAGGACATCGCTATTTTTGATTCCAATCCCGCTGTCTTTTATATAGAGAGTTTGGTCTTTGAAATAGATCTCTATTCCACCTGTGCTGGTGTACTTGAGGCTGTTGGACAAGAGCTGCTCGATGATGACCAGGAGCCACTTGCGATCGGTGATGACCTCCTGCTCCAAATCATGTAGGTCCACGGTCAAGTTCTTTTGGATAAAAAAGAGGGCATACTTGCGGACTACTTCTTTGACCAAGTCTTCTACCGACACGCGCTTTAAGACTAGATCATCATGAAAACTCTCCAGTCGCAGGTACTGCAAAACCAGATTGGCATAGGAGTCAATCTTAAAGAGCTCCTGTTCCATCTGCTGCTTGACAATGGGCGTCTCGACATCTTGCACCAAGAGCTGGCTGGCCGCAATGGGCGTCTTAATCTGGTGAACCCAGAGGGTATAGTAATCCATCAGGTCATTGAACTTGGCCTGGGCTGTCTTCCCTTCCTCCAAGCGCGCCTGCTGTTCTTCCGTGTATTTTTCATAAAGGAGGTGTTCCAGTGGTGAGGTAACCTCAACTTCCTCATAAAGTGCGGCTTTGCGGTAGTCCCGAAAGGTCATGGCGAAATCCCAGATCAAGACACAGAAGGCAAAAAAGCCTAGCACTAGGGTCGCATAGAGGAAAACCGTCCCTGTCTCTGGAAAGAGATAGGCAAAGACCAAATCAATGATCAAA
Organism: Streptococcus sp. HMSC065E03; assembly: GCF_001815045.1. Classification (NCBI taxonomy): domain Bacteria; kingdom Bacillati; phylum Bacillota; class Bacilli; order Lactobacillales; family Streptococcaceae; genus Streptococcus; species Streptococcus sp. HMSC065E03. The sequence goes on from NZ_KV818853.1 coordinate 531,883, forward strand.
AAGATGACCAATAGATAGAGTAGGCGCCTGCGGGATACCACATACTGCCAGAAGATCGTTCCAAATTTATTCATGGGTCAACCCGTAACCGATGCCTTTCTTTGTTTCGATGAAGTTTGACAAGCCAGCCTCTTCTAGTTTCTTACGAAGGCGGGCCACATTGACAGACAAGGTATTGTCATCAATAAAGAAGTCGCTATTCCAGAGCTCCTTCATCATGTCATCGCGTGCCACGATACTGCCTGCATGCTCAAACAGGACGCGCAGGATCTGAAATTCATTCTTGGTTAGCTTGACGACTTCCCCTTCATACACCAAGTCCGTGGACTTGAGATTGAGGATGGCTCCCCGGTGCTCCAGCAGATTTTGATCTGTCCCAAATTCGTAGGAACGACGCAAGAGTCCTTGGACCTTGGCAAGGAGGACATTTTGGTCAAAAGGCTTGGTGACAAAGTCGTCTCCCCCCATATTGATGGCCATAACAATATCCATGGCTTGATCCCGTGAAGAAAGAAACATAATCGGAACCTTTGAAACCTTGCGAATCTCCTGGCACCAGTGGTAACCATTGTAGAGAGGCAGGCCAATATCCATGAGAATCAAGTGGGGGTCACTTTCGACAAAGATCCCGAGGACATCCATAAAATCCTCTACTGCGACCACTTCATAGCCCCATTGTTCCAATAATTGTTTGACCTGTTGGCGGATAATTTCATCGTCTTCTACTAAGAGAATTTTATGCATGGCTGTCTTTCCTTCTTTTTTCTTCTTCCTATTATAACAGATTAAGAGGCAGAGAAAAAGGCTGTTTCAGAGGGAAAGAAGAGCTGAGTCCTACTTTCTTGATGGGAGGCGCTTTTTCTACATCCATTTTTGTGCTATACTGAAAGAAATAAGACACGGGAGGCACAGATGTCGACTATTTTTGATTACCTAAAAGAAGTGACTTACGATTCCATATATGACCGCCCCTTCAAGGAGCTGGATGTCCTCGCTTTGACAGAGCTGACCTATCTGCCCTTTGGACACATTGTGCCTCAAGGAGATACAACAGGAATTCCAGTGCGCCTGTCTGATGCGATGGAACTGATCGATCGGACTACCGATTTTATCGTGAGTAACCAGCACCTGCAATTAGTCGATGAGTTGGCTACTTCAAAGCGCTTTAAGAACATCAAACTCCTTAACTATGTCGATGAGTGCGATCCCGATGTGCAAAAACAGTTCGCGGCCATGACCTATCGGCTTAGTCTGGATACGTATTTGGTCGTTTTCAGAGGGACGGATGACACCTTGATCGGCTGGAAGGAAGACTTCCATATGACCTATATGGACCATGTTCCAGCTCAAAGACGCGCAGCCAGCTACCTGCAACATGTCATGAAGGAATTTCCAAAAGGACGTTTCTTAGTAGCTGGTCACTCCAAAGGGGGGAATCTCGCAACCTATGCTTGCTCGTATCTACCTGATTCCTTATTTGAACGGGTCGACGCCATCTACAGCTACGATGCTCCTGGCCTCAACAAGGCCATTATCGAAACCGAAGGCTACCAGCGCACGTCCCCAAACATTCGTCGCTTTGTCCCTCAGGGATCCATCGTTGGCATGATGTTGGAAGTGCCAGAACCGACGACCATTGTCAAAAGTCGCGCCTTGGGTGGCTTTGCCCAGCACGACGCCTTTACTTGGGAAATCAAGGACGACAGCTTTGTGACCGTTTCTGAAACCAGTCCAGATAGCCAGCAGACGGATCTGACCTTGAAGCAATGGGTTCGCGAGACATCGGCAGAGGAGCGCAAGAAGTTTTTTGACACCTTTTTTGGTATTTTTCTGGATGCTGGCATCACTTCCATCAATGACCTAACCGATCTCAAGCAGCTAGCCAAGGCCAAAGAAATCCTTCAAAATGCCCAGGATTTGGATCCAACCGAGCGAGAAATGCTGGAACGTCTTGCTAAACAACTCATCGATACCCGAGTACAAGCTTGGAAAAAATGGCAGACGGTCCCCCGCATCCTGGTTCAAATGGCCGCATTTTTCAAGCGGAAAAAAGCAGTCGAGTCTTCCTCGCCACTGCTCTTAGAACACAAGGAGTGAGGCTCAACAACTGAAAAAAGAGGCCACCTCTTCTATTCACTAGAACGCAAAAAGAGAGTGGGACAGAAATCGGTAATTCGTTAGAATTCGATTTCATCGTCCCACATCCGCACAGTTGAGTAGGGCTGTAAAAGCTGATGAAATCAGCGTATTAGAGCCCACTCAACCACTGCATCTTGCTCGACATCCAAAAACAATCGAGAGGCTAGGACTTTTGTCCCACTCTCTTTTCTATTTTCTATTGGTTCTGAGGAGATGGAGTATCTGGCGTGCTTGCTTCTGTTACAGCTGCGCTTGCAGGCTCTGTTACTGTCTCAGTTGTGGCAGGCTTGCTTCCTTCTGAAACCGGTGTTTCTGTTGCCTCTGAGGTTTCTGTAGGGACAGGCATTTCAGTTGGGGTAACTGGTTTGCTCACTTCGCCTGCAGATGGCGCGGCTGCCAACTCTGCCTGGAAGGCTTGGATGGCCTGTAGTAAGGCTGCTTTATCACTCTTTGGATTAGCCAATTGGTCAAAGAGAGCTTCTAAGCGATCAAATACAGCATCACTAGCTCCCTTGTCCTGCAATTGTTGGTGTAGGGCCATCAATTGGTTATAGAGCTGTTGATAAAGAGCGACATCCCCAATTTGAGGCTCTTCCGTTTGCTTTTGTTTTTGCTTTTCAATGGTATCACTGATTTCGCGTAGAAGTGCTTCCCCACTTGTAATAGCCTTTTCTGGATCAGATTCTTTTCCAAGTTGAGCCAAGCCTGCTTCAAAAGCCGTTCGTTTTCCTTGGTCTTCGACTTGTGGCAAGAGCGACTGGATTTGCTCTAAGAGAGCTGTCAAAATCTTGTTTTGTTGACGGGCTTCTGTTGCCTTATCCAATTCTCCATACAAGCCTTTGAGGAAATCATAAACCGCTACGTTGTAGGATGGAGTTTGACTTCCTTTTTGATCCAAAACTGTTTTTTCAATAGGATAGGTTTGGCCTTTTTCCTGGGAGAAGAGCTGGTCAATAGCTTGCTTGGTTTGGTAGAGTTCCATAAAGTGAGACTTGGAATCCCAAGCTTCTTCAAAGGCTTGAGCTCGGTAAAGCTTCAAGGCTAGATCTGCTGCCTTAGTGCGGAGTTCTGGTGTCAAGCGCGCATCGCTCAAGCTTTGGTAGAAATACTTGAGGTAATCGACCGATGTCACACCCGTCCGATCTTGCATCTCCTGAACAGCTTCTAATAGCTTTCCTTCCTGCTCTAGACGCTTGCTGTCCTTGGCAGTATAGGCTTCCTGCAGTTGAGAGACCAACTCTTCCTTCTTCAATTGGAAGGCTTCTGTGTCTAGCAAGCGCACTTGTTCCAGCAATTCTTGGTAACGACGATCCAAGGCTGTCTCTTCTTTTGGTTTGACCGCTTGGGTCGCATGAATGTACTGCTCATCAACCTGCTTGAGACTAGCTAGGTAGCCCTCTGTTGAGTTACTTGGGAAGCTCTTGACATTTTCCAAGAAGTGACCCAAGATGAGCTCAATCCGTCTTTGTTGCAATGGATCAGAAGCATAGAGACTGCGGCTTTCTGCTAAGAGCTGGTTGACCTTGTCCTCTACGACTTTCTTGTCCAAGTCTCCTTTTTTGTAAGGCGATTGGATGGTTGGAAGACGGTGGGCTAAGTAGTCTGCTAGTCCTGCTGAACGCACCTTGATGTAGTGGTTGTGATCGCCATGCGGGATGACAAACTGACCATTTTCAATCTGGAGGCTATAAGGAGAAATCCCCGAACGAAGCGCTGTTGCATAGAGTTCATTGATAAAGTCTAGTTCAGGATTGCCAGTTTCAAGTGGGATCCGGACATGTTCCTTCCGAACAGCATAAGGATGGATGTGGGTCGGATCGTATTCTTGGTCTGGATTGTTAAAGACAAAGAAACCATTGGAAATCTTAATGGCCTCGCGAGGGACACCGTAGGTCTTGCTGATGTACTGGATCTTTTCCTCATCTGAGGCATCACGAGAATAGGTCGCAACGTCATCTGTCAGGGGCTGACCCTTGTCCTCTTCTTTCTTACCAGCTAGAGTTGCCTCTGCTGCTGCAATCTCTTGAGGAGAGAGGTCCTTTTTATAGAAATAATGGGCATGGTTGCCATGAGCGACCATATAGCCTTCCTCGTCCTTGCTGATGACCTTGTCAGCGTGGAAGCCATGATCGTGCTCCTCTTTGTGATCGTGACTGTCGCCATGCTCATGACCATGCTCATGGTCAATTGGTTTTGTGCTTGGATTTGAAGGCCGGTTTGGACTTATTTCAGCAGGTGTAGTAGCACCTTGGGCCCGAAGCAGTTGGAATTGCCGCGCCAGCTCACGTTCTAAAGGAGATAGGGAGCTGTAAGGGATAAAGTGGAAATGATCCCCATGAGGGTAGACAATCCCTTGATCGGTCCACTTGGTGATCTTACTTGGATCAAAGACAGAACCGTCAGACTCCACATGACGAGAAGACAGAGGTGTTTTCTGCAATTCTTCCAGCAGATTGCTCAGGTTTGGACTCGGTTTGGAAGTAGCCGGTTTAGAAGTCGTTGGGGTCGTCTGTGTATGGGTTGGACTAGCAGACGGCTGACTGCTAGCTTGTTTTCCTAAGCTTGGAGAGGCTTGATTTGGAGTCCCTTGATTCTTACCTACTTCTACACTTGGGCTAGCTAAGTACGAGCTTCCAGCCTGGTGGCCACTTTGACCGCCTAGGACAGAGAGGGCTGCTGCTAACTCGCCAGCAGATAAGGCACTCTTTGGAATATAATGGTAATGTCCACCATGGGGCACAATGAAGCCATCCCCTGTATCTGAAATGACATCTCCAGGGCTAAAGACATAACCATCGTCCGTACGATAGCCTCCTCCTGAATGATTTTTAGCAGTCAGCGTTTCAAGGGTCTTCCCCTCTTTTAGCGCTTGACTAGGTTGACGGAAGTCACGGGTTTTGCCTGCCTTGTGCGAGGAGCTCGCCTGTACCGATCCCGTTTCCCCTTCTTCTTTAGCGCCTCCTTTTTGTTGTTGAGCGATCTCTTCGATCGAGCGCACATTGACCGTATGCTGCGCATCCTTTAAGTAGAGATAGTATTTCCCAGCGCGTTTAATAATATAGCCATCCTTGACCTTGCTCACGATGTCAGCTTCTTGTAGCTGATAGGTTGGATCCCGCAAAATCAACTCCTCACTAAAGATGGCATCAAATGGGACCTTGCCACTATAGTAATGAAAATGATCCCCATGAGAAGTGACAAAGCCTTCATCCGTAATTTTGATGACAATCTGCTCTGCCTGAGTCTTTTCCTTGGCATTGACCGCTTCGATGCTGTCTTCCTTTTTGCTGGAGGCAGACGATGACGCTTTCTTTTCTGCCTGTAGATACTGAATCTGATTCTTTTTCTCTTCCTTAGCTTGTGGTTGCTGACTGAGCGCATAGGCACATAGTCCTATTCCCAAGGTCGCTACCAATCCAATCGTTCCCTTTTTCTTCATTCTTGATTTACTCCTCTAATTCCTTGGCTAAAGTCGCCATATTTTCTTCTAAATTTTCTAATAGATCCTTATCGTTTTGCGGATCGGCTTCCAGTGGATCCAAGACCTTGACACGCGCCCCTGTTGCCTTGGCGATACTATCTGCCACTTTTGACGACGTGTGCTTTTCCACAAAAATCGTTTTCACCTTGTAATCTTTGACAAACTGCTGGATCTCTGCCAATTGTCGGGCAGTCGGTTCTTGCTCTGGGGAAATCCCTGCAATCCCTAACTGCTTGAGACCAAAGCGTTTGGCCAGATAAGAAAAGGCCGTATGCTGGGTCACAAAAGTCTTTTGCTTGGCCTTGTCAAAGAGAGGCTGGTAGTGGGCTACTAGTTCCTCACAGCGCTTTTCAAGCTTTTGGGCATTGGCCTGATAGAGCTCCTTGTTTTTTGGATCGATCTCTCCCAAGCGCTGGGCGATAATCTTTCCTTCCTCTGCAATTTTTACAGGATCCAACCAAGTATGCGGATCATACAAGTGCTTGGCTTCTTTTTCCTGACCAGCCTCAACATCCTCTAATCCAGCCACCTTATCAAGGGTCATTCCTTGGCTGCCTTCGATCACTCGCAACTTGGAACCTTGAAGATTGGGATCTAAGCGACCAGCCCAGGATTCCAGGGTCTGAGAATGATAGACAAATACATCCGCATCATAGATCTGGGCCACTTCCTTGGTTGAGGGCTCATAATCATGGATCCCTGCACCGGACTGAACCATCCAAATGTCATTTTGATCACCAGAGATTTCCTTGACCATTGCATAGATAGGATAAAAACTCGTGACAATTTTGAGACCTTTTTTAGAAGGGGGCTTGCCTGCATTTCCTTGACTTCCACAAGCTGCAAACAGAAAGAAACTGAGGAACAAGAGTCCCAGAATCTTCATTTTTCTCCGTATCATCCTTCACCTCTTTTTTACTTTTTATTAACCAGTTTATTAATCGGTTAATTAACTAGTTAATAATACTGCTAATCATTTGCTTTGTCAAGTCTTTTTTACATTTTTTTCCTTTTAATGTTAGAGACTAACCTTTTACTAGCCTCCACGATCTTTCCTTGCAGAAAAAAAGAGGCTGGGACAAAAGTCCTAGCCTCTCAATTATCTTTGGATTGTCGAGCAAGACGCAGTGGTTGATGGGCTCTACTACGCTGATTTCATCAGCTTTTACAACCCTACTCAACTGTGCGGAGGTGGGACGACGAAATCGAATTCTAACGAATTACCGATTTCTGTCCCACTCTCTTTTATTGACGATAGAAGTATTGATCAGCTGGGTAGTTTCCTGCAGATTGAGTCACCACCAGACGGGCCTTGCTGGTGTCAGACTGGTCTCCATCTGGATTTTGGAAGCCAATTTTCAGCAGTCCAATCGCCGCACCAGTCTCACCCATCTTCATCTCAACATAAGGGATCTTGCTCTTCTTATCCGAGTCCGCAACAGCCTTGAGGCTACCTTGGCCCTTGACTTTTCCGTCTGCTTGGATGACGATTTCAGCACCCTTGCCATTGCGCCAGGTTCCAGCTAAGCTTGAGAAGTCGCCTCCGTTAATGGCCGCAATATCCAAATCTTTCTCTTTTTTCGGTTGCGGGTAGGCTTTCCACCACTCTAGATGGTAATCACGGTAGGCCACGTCACCAAAGAGAATCCGACGTTCTTGGGAAGCAACTCCATCAGGACCTGTCACACCTGCTGGGATCAAGTACAAGGTTTGCTCTTGCCCTTGGATCGCAGTCCCATTTGCCCCTGTGAAATAAACTTCATAATAGCCTTTTCGCTTCTTGGGCTCTTTTTCTTTATTGAACAAGTAACTTGCCCGAGTGCCTCCACTCCAGAAAGTCCAGCCAGTCTCCCCATTTACAATACTTGGAAAGGCATTGGTCTTGTTTTGGTAATACTCTTCTGGAGTATAGCCATAAAGTTTAAAACCTGAATCTGCAATTTCCTTTTCATAGGTATCATTGGAATAAGCACCTTCAAACGGTGAGAGATTGCCATCAAGGACGATATCATTTGGATCTGTCGATTTGAAAAAATCCTCCCGATTGGCAAAGACCATCTCGTGGTCGGGATTTTTGTCAGACATGGTGACCGTGATCAAAGGCTTCTTATCTGTCTTGTATTTGAAAACACGAACAGTGACTGTAAAGTCTGTATTGCCATCGGACTTTTTCATCTTGCCTGTCGAAACTTTGTTAGACCCTTCGACCTTCCAATCCGTGCTAAATTCAGCAGATACCTTGCCGTCAGCTGTTTGGTAATCGATCTTCCAGGCCTTGCCTTTTTTCTCGATTTTGGCTTCATCCCGTTCATTTGAGACATAGTCACCACTCAAGTCAATAGCTTTTTCCTTTGGCTTGGTGACCTTCTTGCTGGTCTGGTTAAATTCCTTTTGATGGTCTGGTTGGATGTTGGAGCTAGAGTAGAGATAGACTCCACCGATCAGAACAACTGCTCCGACCAGCCCCAAAATCGGCCCCAGGTATTTTTTCTTCCACTTAAGATTCATTTTACTACCTCCATGGAATAAGATCTTTACACTAGTATACCCTAAATCGAAAGTATAGTAAAATTCCCCTCTATGTAGTGGTTTCCCAGGTTTGAACTGACTAGTTTGAGTAGAAAATACCTGTTTCTCAAAAATAATATTTTGTTTATCATTATTTTTTTATCGTTTTTCGATACTTTTTTATTGACTAATTTTTTATAAGGAGTATACTATAAGTGAAAAATAAATAAACTTCAAGGAGGCTTGCGATGAAAAACTCAAAAACCTTAAAAAATGTCATTGAAGTCTTAACGGCTTTCATTTACTTCTGTGGCTTTATGACCGTGGCTGCATTGGTCGTCCATCTGCTTTCCCGCATGGGCCTTTTCAAAGATCTCATTCAATCAGGTCGCTTGTCCTTTGATGCGAATGGCATCCAGCTCTTTCCCAAACATCCACAACCTCTCTGGCAGCTGCTCTTCCCACTAGCCTCAAGCGCTATCTATATTTACCTTCTCATCACCATTCGCAGCTTCCTCCAAAATCTCTACCAAGAAAAGATCTTTTCTCACTCCAACATTGATCTTTGCAACCGAGCTTGGAAGATTCTCTTGGTCTTGTCCTTTATGTCTGGCACACTTGAAACCAGTGGAAATGCTTATCTCCTTCCCTTTACTTTCCAATTTACCTTTAACACAGGGCTTCTCCTTGCCGTTCCAATCGTCTGGGTCTCTGGCAAGATTCTGGAGAGAGGTATTGAGATTGCTGAAGAAAATGAGCTAACCATTTAAGGAGGGTGCCATGATTATCGTCAATCTAGATGTCATGCTGGCCAAGCGGAAAATGAAATCCAATGAGCTAGCCGACAAAATCGGCATCACGACTGCTAACCTCTCCATCCTCAAAACCGGCAAGGCCAAAGCCATCCGCTTCACCACCCTTGAAGCCATCTGCAAAGAACTCGACTGCCAGCCAGGAGATATCTTGGAATACCGGCCGGATGAATAGGGACTATATTCGGAGACTTTCCTTAGGTGAGGACGGACGGTAGCGAATCCCTTTGGGATTCCATACCTAAGATTTGAGCCCACTGTCTCAAATCTTCCGAGAGTCTGAAACGATACCGTTTCAGACTCTTTTCTCACTGCGGAAGTCTCCGTTAACACCCATTACTAATAGGACTCATCTACCATCCTTGTAAAATTCAATGATGGGAACCATATCAATACAAGAAAAGCACTCCCGCGGGAGTGCTTGAGAGTGTAGACAATCTGTTCTTTCTTACAAATCAAATTAATTCTATAAAAATCAAAAAATTTATTCGTTAGAATTATTCAATCATCTACTGAAACTTTCCGCCGTGAGAAAAGTGCTAGAAACACTTGTATTTCTAGCACTCGGGAGTTTTGGAACCTAGGGTCCAAAACTAAGTCATGGAACTTCTTCGAAGTTCGCTGACGTCCGTACTCACCTAAGGAAAGTTTTTTAGATGATTTTTTCTTTCTCTATCGTTTAGCCAATGATGCTTCCATTTGGTACAGATGGATCAACTGTTAAGACTGTTAATTGATCTCCGTGTTCTGCGGAAAGAATCATGCCTTGACTGACATATTTCTTCATCATCTTACGTGGTTTAAGGTTGGCTACGATTTGGAGTTTCTTGCCGACCAATTCTTGTTCTTTTGGATAGAATTTCGCGATACCAGAAAGGATTTGACGGTCTTCGCCATCTCCTGCATCTAGGCGGAAGCGAAGCAATTTGTCTGAGCCTTCGACGCGTTCCACTTCTTTGACTTCTGCTACACGGATTTCAACCTTGTCAAATTCTTCAAACTTGATCTCATCTTTTTCAGACTTGAGTTCCACTTCTTCTGGAATCCATTCTTTTTCTTGTGGTTTACCAGCAGTCATTTGCGATTGGATGTAGGCAATTTCTTCTTCCATGTCGAGACGTGGGAAGATTGGAGTTCCTTTGGCAACCACTGTAACATTTTCAGGGAAGCCAGCTAGGGTCAAGTTTTCAAGATCGAAGTCCAAGCCCAAGCCTAGTTGTTCCATGATGGCATTTGAGGTGTTCATCATGAATGGTTGGATCAAGTGAGCCACGACACGGAGGCTGGCTGCCAAGTGAGCCATGACCGCTGCCAATTGTTCCTTGTCGCCATCTTCTTTAGCGAGAACCCATGGAGCTGTCTCATCGATGTACTTGTTGGTACGAGAGATGATGTTCCATACGGCTTCCAAAGCGCGTGGGTAATCAACCGCGTTCATTTGCTTGTGGTATTCAGTGATGTTTTCTTCAACCACCTTAGCCAAATCTGCATCAAATGCTGTGACATTTTCAACATAAGCTGGAACTTGACCACCAAAGTATTTATTGATCATGGCTACCGTCCGGTTGAGGAGGTTTCCAAGGTCATTGGCCAATTCATAGTTGATGCGAGCCACATAGTCTTCTGGTGTGAAGGTCCCATCAGAACCAACTGGAAGGCTACGCATGAGGTAGTAACGAAGTGGATCCAAGCCGAAGCGTTCCACCAACATTTCTGGGTAGATGACATTCCCTTTAGACTTAGACATCTTGCCGTCCTTCATGACAAACCAACCATGAGCAATCAAGCGTTCTGGCAATTTGATATCCAACATCATGAGAAGGATTGGCCAGTAAATCGAGTGGAAACGAAGGATGTCTTTTCCGACCATGTGGAAGACCGTTCCGTTCCAGAACTTGTCAAAGTTTTCATGATCTTCTTGACCATAACCAAGAGCTGTCACATAGTTGAGAAGGGCATCAATCCACACATAGACCACGTGTTTTGGATTAGATGGAACTGGAACTCCCCAAGTAAAGGTAGTCCGAGATACTGCCAAATCTTCCAAACCGGGCTCGATGAAGTTTTTCAACATTTCATTGAGACGGCCATCTGGTGTAATGAAATCAGGTTGTGATTTAAAAAATTCAACCAAGCGGTCTTGGTATTTGCTGAGGCGAAGGAAGTAAGATTCTTCAGAGACCCATTCTACTTCGTGGCCTGATGGGGCTACCCCACCGATGACCTTGCCATTCTCATCACGGAATACTTCCGCCAATTGGCTTTCTGTAAAGAACTCTTCATCAGAGACTGAATACCAGCCAGAGTACTCACCCAGGTAGATATCGTCTTGCGCCAGCAAGCGTTCAAAGACCTGAGCCACCACTTTTTCATGGTAATCGTCTGTCGTACGGATGAATTTATCATATGAGATATCGAGTAATTGCCAGAGTTCTTTCACTCCAACGGCCATCCCATCTACATAAGCTTGCGGCGTAATCCCAGCTTCTTCTGCTTTTTGTTGGATCTTTTGACCATGCTCATCAAGACCAGTCAGGTAGAACACATCGTAGTTCATCATACGTTTGTAACGCGCCAAGACGTCACAGGCGATCGTAGTATAAGCTGAACCAATATGCAATTTACCAGATGGGTAATAGATAGGGGTTGTGATGTAGAATGATTTTGTCATGTTTCTTTTCCTTTCAGGGCTAATGGAACCCAATTTAGTAACACTCTATTATAACATTTTTAGGAGACCCTGAAAACCCAAAAGCGGCTAGGTTTGCGATGAACAAAAAAGCTGACCGAAGTCAGCTTTCTATGATTGATAACGAATCACGCTATCTTACTTTCCAAGATAGTATTCTTTTACAACGTTCAATTTTTCGTCAAATTCGAATACCAATGGTGGGAAGTTAGGGATTTCCACATCCATGATTTCGTCGTCTGACAATTGTTTGATGTGTTTAACAAGAGCACGGATTGAGTTACCGTGTGCTCCTACGAATACGTTTTTACCATCTTTAAGAGCTGGAGCGATTTTATCTTCCCAGAATGGAAGGGCACGTTCCAAAGTAACTTTCAAGTTTTCAGCATCTGGAATCACTGAATCATCAAGTGAAGCGTAACGACGGTCAGTGTGTGCTGAGTGTTCATCATCACGGTCCATTGCAGGAGGCAATACATCGTAAGAACGACGCCAGATGTGAACTTGTTCATCACCAAATTGTTCAGCAGCTTCTGCTTTGTTTTTACCAGTCAAACCACCGTAGTGACGTTCGTTCAAGCGCCATGATTTTTCAACTGGAACCCACAATTGGTCAGAAGCTTCAAGCGCAAGGTTTGTTGTTTTGATCGCACGTTTCAATACTGAAGTGTATGCTTGGTCAAATTCGATACCAGCTTCTTTGATCAATTTACCAGCGTCGATCGCTTGTTGTGTACCTTTTTCAGACAAATCAACATCAGCCCAACCAGTGAAAAGGTTAGCTTTGTTCCATTCAGACTCACCGTGGCGAGCAAAAACCAATTTTACCATTAGATGGATCTCCTTTTTATTCTCCGAGGTTCCCCCCGTTTATCTATTCTATTCTACTAGATTTTCAGTGAAAAATCTAGTGGCGACCATAGAAAAGTGCAATTTCTCACAAAAAAGAGCCTGACGGCTCTCTTGGAATATCTTTATCATTGTTTTTGACAGTCTGGGCAAATTCCATAGACGGTCATTTGGGTCTTGGTGATCTGGTAGCCACTTTGACTGGCTGCTTCTTCGCGAAGATCTGGGACTTCAATGTCCACATCTGCGATACGGCCACATTTTTCACACACCACATTCAAATGGTCATGCCCCATGAAATCAAAATAGGTCGTGGTATCATTGCGAACCTTGATCTCAGAAACAACCCCCTCATCAATTAAAACCTTGATATTGTTGTAGACAGTTGCTAGACTCATGCTTGGAAACTGAGGCAATAAATCGCGATAGATCTTCTCAGCGCTTGGATGTTCATGACTCGCCACTAAATAGGAAAGAACTGCTCTGCGGGTATCGGTAATTCGAATGCCCTTAGCACGCAAACTTTGCAAAACTTCTTCCACGCGCTCTTCTTCATGACGATGCAATACGTTCACTATGATCCCCCCTTTCCAATATGATTTAATCGATTCGTTACCCTTATTATAGCATGTTTCAAAATAAATCACTATTTAGAATGCTTTTAATTAAAAAAAATGTCCAGTGGACATTTTTTTCACGAGCTTGAAAACGGAAAAGCGAGGTTATGTCCAGTGGACATGGATTCACGTATCTAAATACGATTTTTTATCTTAAAAATGAAACTAATTAATTAGTTTTAAATTTTTTAAGAGAACCGAGGAATAATGAACCACCAATCAATACGATGATACCACCAATCCATCCTAAGAATGGGATAATCGCAACAGATCCACCTACAATCAGTAGCACTGAAGGAGCAACACCCACTCGCTCATCACCCTTGTAATAAACAATTGCAATAATTCCTAATACTAGATTTGCAATTTTCAAAGCATTTAATAAAAGAATTGATCCAGCAGTTGCATCTGAACTAGCTGTAGCAGCTGCAGTACCAAGAATAAAGAACGGTCCAACTAATAGTAAAATACCACCAACTAAACCTACAATTCCGCTAAAAAGTGCTAAAGTTTTTGTTTTCATCTTACTTTTCTCCTATTTTATACATTTAGAACTAACAAAATTCTATTGATTTTATAATATATGTCCTACATGGTTACCAGAATATCCTACATATAAAAGTATTAATTTGAACTTTTCCAAATTACATATAGTAATACAGACAACCACTATAAACTTTTCTTAATTGCTCCCTTTCCTAATTTAATTTCATGCTCCACAGTATTATACTATGGTTGCTAAAAAAAAAAAGTATTTTTTGAAATTAATTATTATTTAGTGAAATTTTTTATAAAAAAAGAATTAAGCATCAAACTTAATTCTACTATGCAAGGTAAAATTTAATAAATTCCTCTCCCCTCTCAGCCGATCCAACTGGTCATCCAGCGCACGGTTCCTAGGATCATTTTGACCACGAGGATCATAAAACAGAACTCCAGTACGAACCACAGTCCTTTCAGTAGATACAAAATAGGTCGGATAAACAACAAGGCAAAGAGTCCTAAAATGAATCGCATGGTCTTTTCTCTCTTTCTTTTTTCCTATTATACCCTTATCCTATAGAGCTGTCCAACAAAAAAACCACCCTAGAAATCTAGGATGGCTTTTCAAAATGCAATTATTTAACTGCTTCTTTAAGAGCTTTACCAGCTTTGAATGCTGGAACTTTAGAAGCTGCGATTTTGATTTCTTTACCAGTTTGTGGGTTGCGACCTTTACGAGCTGCACGTTCACGAACTTCGAAGTTACCGAAACCGATCAATTGAACTTTTTCACCTTTTGAAAGGTATTCTGAAACTGCTGCAAATACAGCGTCAACAGCTGCTGCTGAATCTTTTTTAGTCAATTCTGTAGCTTCTGCCACTTTTGCGATCAAATCTTGTTTGTTAGCCATTTAACAAATCCTCCAAATTTTTTTAGGCTTTACGCCTTAACAGTACTATAATATCTAAAAAAAGCCTTTAGGTCAAGTACTAAACCTGTTTTTTCAAACATTTATTCAGCTTATTCGTAGCGTACCAAAACTGCAAATGCATTCTCACCTGTATGGGTTTGAATAATCGATCCAGTTTCGAGAACAGGGATTGCTTTTTCAACGAGCGATTGCAACTGAGCCTTCATTTCATTGGCCCACTCTGGTGTTCCTGCATAAGAGATTCCGATCTCAGCCACCTTATTATGGGAAAGTTTCTCTACCAATTCATCCAACCATTTCTTAAAGGTCTTGTTCCCACGCCCTTTGACGATTGGCTCCAACTGATGGTCCTTCATTTGCATCACCACACGGATGTTAAGAAGCGAGCTCAAAAGTCCGGTAACACGGCCAATTCGACCACCTTTAACTAGATTTTCCAAGGTAGATACGCCGATATACAACTCTGTCTTTTCTTTGACTTCTTCAATACGAGCTAAAACGGTGTCTAGATCTGCTCCTTCTTTAGCCAACTTAGCTGCCTCAACCACTTGGAACTTCATGGCTTGGTCTGTAAAGCCACTATCAATCACAGTCACTTCTGCTCCTGACAAGGTTGCTCCTTGACGTGCCGCCTCTACTGTTCCTGACAAGGCATGAGACATATGAATCGAAACGATATGAGCTCCGTCTGCTGCTAACTTTTCATACACCTCCGCAAAGACTCCAACGGGTGGTTGGCTGGTCTTTGGAAGATTTTTGCTAGACTGCATTAAGCGCAAGAAGTCCCCTTCGCCCAACTCACTGTCGGAATAAAGGACTCCATCCACCATAACAGAAAGTGGCACAATGGTGATGCCATATTCTTCAACCACTTCAGGCTCAATTGTAATAGATGAGTCTGTAACTATTTTAATATTTGCCATATATTTCTATACTCTTCCTAAGAATGTTCTGCTTTCATTATATCAAAAAACACGGGGTTTTGCAGTGAAAGATAACTAGTTCGGCTCCCTTAATCATCTGCAGCAGAAAAACCTGTATTGTGAAGGACATGGTCTTGGACAATTCCTTGATCATCCAAGAGCAATCCATGGAGAACCCCTCCATAAACAGCGCCCCCATCGACACCCATCTTCTGATCTGAAATCCAAAGATTTTCGGTGCCGACTGGCTCATTGAGCAGTCCATAGACTGGTGTGTGGCCAAAGACAATCCATTTGCCTGTATGATTCTCCGCTTCATGGAATGGTTTTCGGATCCAGACCTTTTGGTAATCACTGGTTTCTCGCCAATTTTCAAGGCTTAGATCCACACCAGCGTGGACAAAATAATAGGTTTCTGTCTCGTAGTCAAAGGGCAAACTGCGGATGAAGGCCACCAAGTCAGGAACGGCATTTTCTACTGCTTGCGCATCCGCAATGCCATCTACAGGAGCATCGAGCGGCCGGCCTAACAGAGAGTTGATGGTCGTATCGCCACCATTTCTTCGGTAGTGGTCATAACGCTCTTCTGGATTGTCCAACCAGGCTAAAAACATGTACTCGTGATTCCCGGAAAGGCAAACAGCTCCGTGGTGGTCTACGTAGTCTTTTACGATTTCAATCGATCGTTTGCTGTTTTCGCCTCGATCTATCAAATCTCCTAAAAAGACCAATTGGGCTTTTCCATCCCACTCTGTCATGAGCTCTTCTAGCATTTGTGCTTTTCCGTGAATATCTCCGACTACAAAGTATGTTGACATTGTTTCAAACCTTCTTTCTCTTAACGCTTGAGAAGTTGCTCTGCTTGTTGACGGGCAGCTTCCGTTAGATCCTCTCCTGCCAGCATCTTGGCAATTTCTTCGATTCGTTCTTCTCTATTGAGCAAACGAACAGTAGATACAGTTGAGTGTTCATCACTGATTTTCTCAATATAGAATTGATAATCTGCTGCAGCAATGACTTGAGGCAGGTGAGAAATGGCAAGCACTTGGCCATTTTGACCAATCTTGTGAATTTTCGCTGCGATGGCTTGAGCCACGCGCCCAGAGACTCCTGTATCCACCTCGTCAAAGACGATACTGGTTTTTCCTTCTTTTCGAGAAAAAGCAGACTTAATGGCCAACATCAAGCGTGACAATTCTCCGCCGGATGCTACCTTGACAAGGGGTTTAAAATCCTCACCTGGGTTGGTCGAAATGTAAAATTCGACAGCTTCATTTCCCTCACGATTAAACTTAGCCTTGCTAAAACGTACTTGAAAACGCGCCTTGTCCATGTAGAGATCTGCCAATTCTTGCTGGATTTCATTTTCCAAAGCTTGGGCCAGGGCATGCCGCTGATCACTCAAATCTTGAGCCAAGGTGACCAAACTTTTTTCCAAACGTTTGAGTTCTTTTTCCAAGTCCTCAGACGAGAGGTCACTTCCAGTGAGGAGGCTATATTCTTTGGTGATTTGCGCCAGGTATTCTAAGACGTCCTTGACTTGGCCACCATACTTGCGCGTGATGGAGTGGATCAAATCTAAACGTGATTCCACCTGCATGAGGCGATTGCCATCAAACTCCAGACCATCGACCACATCTTCTAAGCGCTTGGTAATATCCTCAAGGGCATAAAAGGTTTCTGATAACTGGCTTGAGAGCTCTTTGTAGCTGGGATCATATTCTTCGATGCTCTCCAGATCATTCATGGCTGAGCGAACATTGGAGAGGCTCGAAAATTCTTCTGCATCCAGCATGGTATAGGCATTGGTTAGGGTATCTACAATCATCTTGTGATTGAGCAGGCGTTGGCGTTCTTGCTCCAGACGCAGGTCCTCATCCACTTCCAAGGCAGCTGCCTCAATCTCTGCAATTTGAAACTCCAACATCTCGATACGAGCCTTGTTTTCCTGCTGGTTGCGCTGGAGTTCCACCACTTGTTTGCGCAGGCGTTTGTAGTCTTCAAAAGTCTGACGATAAGCGTCTTTGGTTTGGAAAAAGGCTGCATCCCCAAATTCATCCAGCATAGCGATATGCAATTGTGGCCGCATCAGTTCTTCCTGATCATGCTGGCCATGGATGTCCACCAAATGTTGGCCAACTGCTTTTAAGACAGACAAATTCACCATTTGGCCATTGATCCGGCTGACACTTCGTCCATTTTGCAGAATCTCTCGGCGGATGATCAATTCATCGGTCCACTCTAGTCCTTGCTCTTCAAAGAGAGCCGTCAAGTGGCGATTGCTCTCAACGGTAAAGAGCCCTTCGATTTCCGCTTTTGGGGCTCCGTGTCGGATGACATCCGTCGTTGCGCGGCTTCCCAGCATCATGTTCATGGCATCGATAATGATGGATTTCCCTGCACCTGTTTCCCCTGTCAGTACCGTCATTCCCTTTTCAAAATTTAAGGAAATCTCTTCGATAATAGCAAAGTTCTTAATCGAAATTTCTAATAGCATAGGCTCTTACCACCCAAAGATTGATTTGAGGATATTCTCTGCTTCTGGAGCTGAATAGGCGATCAGTAAGATCGTATCATCATCTGCAACAATACTAAAGATATGCTCCTTATAAATCTCCCGCAAGCGACGTTTGACTAAAGGCGCTGTCCCTGGAACCATGGTGAAATTGACATATTCTCCCATGCGACGATGAGACAAGATATTGCTTTCAATCATCCCAATCCCTTGGTGGTGCTTACGTGGCAATTCATAGACATAGGTCATGTCTTTCAGAGGGCGTTTTACGATGCCCAATTCTTTGATATCCCGTGATACTGTCGCTTGGGTTGCTGAGATGCCTTCTTCTTTCAAATGTTCGACGATCTCTTCTTGGGTCCCCACCTCATGATCACGTATAAAGCGACGAATTTTTTCTAATCTGATATTCTTACTCTTCATGTTTAAATTCCTTGTGTGCCAGCTCCACAACAGCCTCCAGCTGCTCTGTAGTCGGCTTTGTTTTCTCTTCTTTTTTTTCTAGATACATCAAAAATTCGATGTTGCCATGGCCTCCTTGGATAGGGGAATAATCCACTCCCATTACCGCAAAGCCATGTGTCCCTGCAAAAGCAGCGACCTTTTCAAGGACCGCTAAATGAATCTTAGGATCCTTAATGATCCCATTTTTCCCGATCTGTTCGCGTCCTGCCTCAAACTGAGGTTTGACCAAGGCCACGACTTGTCCATTTTCTGCCAAAATCCGGTGAAGGGCTGGCAGAATCAAGTCCAAGGAAATAAAGCTGACATCGATACTGGCAAAGCTCGGTATCGCTTCAAAATCATCTGGCTCGGCATAGCGGAAATTGAACTGTTCCATCGAGACCACTCGAGGATCATTGCGCAATTTCCAGGCCAACTGATTGGTCCCGACATCCACCGAAAAGACCTGGCTTGCTCCGTTTTGCAGCATGACATCTGTAAAGCCACCTGTAGAAGCCCCGATATCAATCGCAATTTTACCCTCTACAGATAAACCAAATTGGTTCAGGGCTTTTTCTAATTTAAGACCGCCCCGGCTGACATATTTGAGCTTTTCACCCTTTAATTTCAACTCGGTTGCTTCATCAATTTTTTCACCCGGTTTATCGAAGCGCTCACCATTGATAACGGCAACGACAAGACCTGCCATCACCCCTCTTTTAGCTTGTTCGCGGGTATCAAATAGGCCTTGTTTATAGGCTAATACATCCACTCTTTCCTTAGCCATCTATTCGTAATCCTTCTATTAATTTCTTGATCGCTCGCGGATCAAAGTCGCAAGCAGCTGTAATCTGATCCAACAAGTCCTCGCAAGCGTCTAATTCACTTGTCAGCAAAGCTTTTGATTCTTCCAATCCCAACAGGGCTGGATAGGTCGATTTTTCAGCCACTAAGTCCTTTTGAGGGGTCTTCCCCAAAGCTTCAAAATCAGCGACCAGATCCAAAATATCATCCCGTACTTGAAAAGCCAGGCCTAATTTTTTCCCAATTTTTTCTAAGAGCTGAGCAATGTCTGCTTGCAACTCTAAAATCAAACCTGCTGCGATGAAAGGATAGGCAAGGAGGCGTCCTGTCTTATTGGCATGGATGGTCTGCAACTCTGCTAGCGTGAGCTGTTTGTGCTCCCCTTCCATGTCAAGGACTTGGCCAGCTACCATTCCACGACTACCGGAAGCATCTGACAATTCAAGAATCAAAGAGACCTTGACCGCATCAGGAAGGGCACTCGCAGCTATCATCCCAAAGGGATCGAGAAAAAGTGCATCCCCTGCTAAAATCGCCAGGTCTTCTCCGAATTTCTTATGATTGGTCAATTGTCCCCGACGGTAATCATCATTGTCCATGGCAGGCAGATCATCGTGAATAAGGCTTCCTGTGTGGATCATCTCCAAAGCCCCTGCCACTTGAAAATGAGCCTCTGTCAATTCCTGTCCAAAGGCCTCTAACAATTCTAGAAGGAGCAAGGGGCGCAGGCGTTTTCCACCTGCCTGGATCGAATAAAGGACCGACTCCACTAAATGGGGGGCAACGGCTTTCTCCTCATAAAAAGAGCGAACCGCTTGCTCTACTCTATTTCGTTTTTCTTCTTGTCTCATGCTAGATCCGCTTCAGTACCATCTGCTTGCATGACCTTGACCAAGGTTTTCTCTGCTTGATCCAAGGTATCTTGCAATTCTTTTGACAACTTCATTCCTTTTTGGAATTCTGTAATGGCTTCTTCAAAAGCCACATCACCACTTTCCAATTTTTGGACGATGACTTCCAAATCTGCTAAATTTTCTTCAAATTTCTTTTCTTTCGACATGTTTTACCTCTACTTCTAACTGGCCATCTCTCATGATGAGTGACAGCGGGTCCCCTTCTGTTACTTTCGCAACCGAATCTAGAACCTGATCGTCTTGCTTAACCATGGCATATCCACGCGCAATAATCCGACTGGTATCGAGCATCAAGAGGGCTTCTGATAAGCCTTGTACCTTGATCTTTTGCTCTTTTAGGACTTGTTCCATTCGGTTGGTTAAGATTCTCTTATCTTGGAGCAGGCGGTCTTGGTAGCGCTCGATGCGATGCAAAGGAGACATGGCTTCTAGGCGATGACGCAGACCTTGCAGTTGATTGGCCCCTTGTCCATAAGCATCACGCATTCCTTGTTTCAAACGCAATTGCAACTGGTCAATCTTTTGCAGGTAGCCATCATAGAGTCTTTCAGGCTGTCTAAAAATAACCGATTGACTTAATTTGGCCAAGCGTTCACGATTATAGGCCAAGCGATTGGACATAGCTGTTGCCATGCGGTTCTCCTGCTTTTGTATATGAGACAAGAGATCCAATTTGGTTACTGGAGTGGCCAATTCAGCAGCGGCTGTCGGAGTAGCAGCTCGTCGGTCTGCTACAAAATCGGCTAGAGTCGTATCTGTCTCATGTCCAACACTGGAGATAATCGGAATCCGCGATTCAAAAATGGCTCGCACCACTGCTTCTTCATTAAAGGCCCAGAGGTCTTCAATCGAACCACCCCCACGACCGATAATCAAGACATCCAAATCATCCCGTTGGTTGGCTCTTTGAATATTAGCAACCACCTCACTAGATGCGCCTTCACCCTGAACCTTGGTCGGGTAGAGCACAATCTCTACACCAGGGAAGCGTCGGCTCACCGTTGTGATAATATCGCGGATCACGGCCCCACTTTGACTGGTGATGACCCCGATCTTTCTTGGAAATTGTGGCAGAGCTTGCTTCCACCGGTCCTGAAAGAGCCCTTCTTCGGTCAATTTTTTCTTGAGTTGCTCAAATTGGATGGCCAAGGCCCCTACCCCATCTGGCTCAGCCTTTTCAATGACAATGGAATAACTCCCACTTGGCTCATAGAGCTGAATGCGACCGATGACATTGATCTTCATGCCTTCTTCTAGCTCAAAACCAAAGCTTCGATAAACCCCAGCCCAGACCGTCGCCTGAATAACCGCTTTTTCATCCTTTAATGAAAAATACTGGTGGTTGGGGCGTTTTCGGAAATTGGAGACCTGCCCTGTCAGATAAACCCTTTCCAAATAGGGATCCTTATCAAATTTTAATTTCAAATATTTGGTCAAACTTGATACGGATAAATAGTTGGACATAGGAACTCCTTTCTGCAGAATATGATCAAGTTTAATTATACCAAAAAACACCAAAAAAGGCTGGCAGACAAAGCGAAATCATGAATTTCCTTTCTCTACAAGCCTCATTTTATTCAAGTTACCCCTCTACTTGTCTGTTTGACACCAGCTTCTTTATTTTTCACACTTCTCTAACCGTTCAATAAAGGAGCTAAGAAGCGCTTGGGGTTCCCCTTCATTTGGATAGGCATCACTAATATAGAAGACTGTTTTTTCCTCTTCAACCAGCGGAATTTTGACAAGATTTGGATATTCTGGAAAGAGAGTCAGATCGGTCATGAGACCAATTCCCAAATTTTCTTCGATGAACACAAATCCTATTTAGGATACAACAAAAAGACAAGTCATAGGACTTGTCTTTTATTCTTTAGGAGGTTTTTTCATTCCTATTTTTGATAGGTTTTCACGACCCAATCAACCCCTTCATCTGCCGTGAGAGTATAGACGGGATTCTGACTCGTTTCATAAAAAGTCATCGAGAGAGTTTTGCCATCCACGAATACTTCGATGGAGTTGGTATCGCGAATGATCGAAAAATGATGATCCTTTTCAGTATCCAACTGAATCCATCTCGATTGAAATGCTGGATTTTCTTTTCCAGAAATGGGGTGCCCAAATTGGTCTCGACTTAAGCTAAAGCGTTTTTGAGAGGCGTCATAAACCAATTGCAAGACACTATCAGGATCAGTTTCATCGCCATAACCAAGGATAAAGGAGCGACCCGGTTTGGTATCTAGCTCAAACAAGGTTTGTTTCCCTCTAGCTGGGATAATGATTTGATTGCCCTTAACAATGGTTTCTGACGCATGCTCTACAAGAAAGTGTTCGTTCACTGACTCAGGTAACTCCTGAACTAATCGTCCGTCTTTCAGAGACAATTTTCTTGGAAGAGTCATACTACCTGCCCACCCATGAGCTAAATCATGACTGGGCATAGACCGGTGCCACATTTGCATCCAGGCAACCATGTATCGTTCGTCCTTTGGTCCTTGACAAGTTTGAGGAGCATAGAAATCCAAACCGCCATCCATTTCATCATAGGAATCGACACGAAAGTCCCCCGTTTCCCAATTCATGTCACCGATAAAGGCAACCGTCGAATTTAAGTTCCAGTATTTTTCTTGCTGCCTTTCCATTTCAATGGGAGACAGGATCAAGACCCATTTGCCATCTAAAGGGAAGAAATCAGGACACTCCCACATAATCCCTTGCCCTTTTTCACCTTCTAGAAGGACTGATGTAAAGTCCCAATCTACTAGATTACTTGATACAAATAGGAGAATTTGACCTCTGTCATCTGGTGTCTTAGAAGCAACGACAGCATAATATCTTCCTTGATATTCAAATACTTTAGGATCACGAAAATCTGCAATATCTGCGATCCCCTCAATATGTTGAGCATGGATCACTGGATTAGTAGGCAACTTTTCAAAGGTAATGCCATCTGTTGACACCGCAAGACACTGAGTCTCTTCCCGCTTTTCCTCATCGTCTACATGACCCGTATAAAGCAAATAGAGCTTGTCATCTTTCACAATAGCACTACCCGAGAAACAACCATCCTTATCATAGCTTTCACTTGGCGCTAATGCTACTGGCAGTTCTTCCCAATGGAGAAGATCTTTTGATTTGGCATGCCCCCAATGCATGGAACCCCAAACACTATCATAGGGATAGAATTGGTAAAACAAATGGTATTCCCCACGGAAATAAACAAAGCCATTTGGATCGTTCATCCAGCCGATAGGAGGTAACAAATGAAATGCTCCTCTATATTGCTGGTCAACCTTCTCCCTGTTTTCATCGATATACTGATTTGCTTTTCGAATGCTTTCCTTCATCTTTTTTACCTATTTTCTATTTTCAGTGCTGGCAACCTGGTCTTGGTCACTCCACTTCTTCATCCATTTGGGGATTTCTTGGCTAATGGTCGTGGGTAGAACCACATAAGCCTCCTTGCTCAAGTCTTCTGCAATGGCTGAATGTAGATAGGTCGCAACCACCACGCGCTCATAGAGACTGACCTGTGGAAATTGACCCGCAAACCCTGCGATCATCCCTGCCAAGGTATCCCCCATCCCCCCTGTTGCCTGATAGGGACCACCAACATCTAGCTGATAGCCCTCTTCTTGCCCACTTGTCCAAATGCGGGTGTGAGGCCCTTTTTCTACAATGACAGTCCCTTGAGGAAAGTTCTGTACTGCTCTTCGACTCTTGTCTTCAGTCTGGCTTGCAAGATCAATCCCTGACAGTTTTTCCCATTCTTTTTGATGAGGGGTAAAGACCAACTGAGCTTCTGGCAGGTCAAACTGAGAGGCTGTAAAAAGACTGATAGCTCCTCCATCTAATATCAAGACCTGCTGGCTAGAGACTTGTTCAAAAATCATGTGCAAGATTGCTTGGTTTTCTCTTGCTTCCTTTAAGCCCGGTCCTACGAGAATCACGCTAGCTTTTTGGAGCTGCTCACAAAGGAGTTCGTGATCTGCCAAATCAAAGCCCATAGCTTCAGGAAGATGGCTATGAAGGGCTGTCAGATTATCAGGATCTGTTGCTACAGTAACCAGCCCCGCACCACTATGAACCGCAGCAAGCGCCGCCATAATGATGGCTCCCCCATAGGGGTAAGTCCCCCCAATCAAGAGCAGGCGACCAAAATCTCCCTTATAAGAATTCACCTCTCGCTTTGCAATGACACGTTGGATCTCTTCTTTCTGAACTGTTTTCATACCTTCCTCATTTCTAGCGAAAAAGGAGAAGCCACGACTCCCCCTCCATCTTTTATTTTCCTCTGAATTCTGCGAAGACTTGCAAGATCTTAGCAGCCACAGCTTGTGGTTGATTTTGTTTGGCTACCAATTGATCATCCGCATAAGGCTGAAGGGCTGGAAAATCACCAATCTGAACTGCATAAAGAGCTTTTTCAAAGAGCTCGATATCATTTTGATCATTGCCAAAAGCCACGAAATTCTCTCCACAGAGTTCTTCTACGGTTGTCGCTTTATGCGTGTCTGCTGGATTGAGATAGATGCATTTTTCATGCGCATGATAGCGGATATGGGCCTTGTCTGTCTTTTCAATCCGCTCGATGATCTCATCCACGAGCTCCTCATGGCCACCCATATAGATCACGACCTTAATCGGATCTGTCAGCTCCTCTAAAGACCGATACTGGGCTTTCTTGAGGGGATCTACATTCGCAACAAAAGGAATCTTTTCCAAAATCTGTCCGCTATAATCAAAGGTATCATCCACAAAAAATGGTAGATTGTAATGGCGACAAAAGCCAAGGACTTCCCGATACACATCCTTGTCCAATTGTTCCTCATATACCAATTGCCCCTGGCGATAGGCCAATCCACCATTTAAGCCTATCACGAGTTGCTGACTCAATGGGTCCCCTAAAAGACCCAAGCAGTCCCGGTAAGAACGTGCAGAAGCAAAGGCAACTTCATGGCCAAATTCTTCTGCTCTCAATAAGACCTGTTTGATTTCATCATCGATTGTGACACCATCGAATGACAGGGTTCCATCTAAATCAAATACAAACTTCATCTTGTTCACACTTTCATTTTTTTAAGGCACGAACAGCTGCTTCGTAGGTCTGCTCCATCAGCATGGTGACAGTCATAGGCCCAACCCCTCCTGGTACCGGGGTAATATGACTGGCCAAAGGTGCAACAGAGTCAAAATCGACATCCCCACACAATTTGCCATTCTCATCGCGATTCATCCCGACGTCAATGACGACGGCGCCTTCTTTCACGAAGTCTGCTGTTACAAATTTGGCACGACCGATCGCAACAACCAAGATATCTGCTCTTCTAGCAATTTTAGGCAGATGATGGGTCCGAGAATGGGTCAAGGTTACCGTCGCATTTTTGGCGAGGAGCAACTGCGCCATGGGTTTTCCAACGATATTGGAACGACCAATCACGACTGCTCGCTTCCCTTCTAGATCAATCCCGTACTCTTTGAACATCTCCATGATGCCAGCGGGAGTTGAAGGCACCATAATCGGATTTCCAGCCCACAAGCGCCCCATATTCAATGGATGAAAGCCATCCACATCTTTTGTCGGATCAATGGCTAAAAGGACTGCATCCGCATCGATATGCTTAGGCAGTGGCAACTGCACCAAAATCCCATGCCAAAGGGGATCTTGATTGTAGTGTTCGATCACTTCTAATAATTCAGCTTGGCTGATGCTTTCAGGAAGTCGTCTCACTTCACTCCGAAAGCCTGCCGCAATAGCAGAACGCTCTTTATTTCTTACATAGATTTTGCTGGCTGGATTATCTCCTACCACGATGACAACGAGACCAGGCACAACCCCTGTCTCTTCTTTTAATCGTGCTGTTTTCTTCGCAATCTCACCCTGTAATTTTGTAGCGAGCGCCTTTCCATCAATGAGTGTCGTCATATCAATTCTCTTTCTAGTCAAGTAATGAAAATAGTCCTCTCTATTATAGCAGATTTCAACTCTCAAACCTAACTGTTCCTAATTAGAATTTCTTATAGACGAAAACTATAGCCAGATGGACAAAAAATGAGCTTGAGACCACCCCAAACTCATCCACACAGCTGCTTAGTAAAGCAATTCATAAATTTCCATTGCAATTAAATCAATGCTATCAAATGTATAGGTTTCACGCGCTTCAACATCACGAAGTGTAAAGGTTGAACCTTCTTCTTCATTGTGGTTGTATGCTACTTCAGCGACAACAACACCGTCACGTTCAAAATTACGTTTCAAGTTTCCACCGTCTTTTGTCATCGTCTCCAAACGGTTGATAATCCGTACTATATGTGATTCCATTTTATTTCTCCTCTTTACTTTCTACTCTCCTATTTTATCATAAAAGAGAAAGCTCTTCCAATAAAAATTCACATTTTTCCATTGATTTGCTCTCTTCTTCAATCCTTAGCGACATTCCGTAGTAAATTCTTGCAAACTTCTAGAATACTGATATAATGAAACTATAAATCTTTGACTATTTTTGACCTTTTAAAAATAGGCTCGTCTCTTGATGGGAAACCATCAAAAACCTACTGTGAGGTATGTATATGCTTTGTCAAAATTGTAAAATAAATGAATCAACCATCCATTTATATACAAATGTAAATGGACGTCAGCAGCAAGTAGACCTCTGTCAAAATTGCTATAAAATTATGAAAACAGACCCAAATAACAGCTTCTTGAAAGGCATGACCCAACGGAGCCAACTCACTGGAGATCCTTTTGAAGATTTCTTCAATAACCTTGGAAACTTCCAAAGTCCGCAAGAACCTCAAACCCCTCCAACTCAATCCGGAGGCAGTTATGGAGGTGGTGGCTACGGCCAAAACAATAACCGTGGTGGTGGTCAAGACCCTCGTCAAGCACGCCCTCAAAAGCCAAAAGGACTGTTAGAAGAGTTCGGCATCAATGTCACAGAAATTGCCCGCAAAGGGGATATTGACCCTGTCATTGGCCGTGACGAGGAGATTATCCGTGTCATCGAAATCCTCAACCGTCGAACCAAGAACAATCCGGTTCTGATTGGAGAACCTGGGGTCGGAAAAACTGCCGTTGTGGAAGGCCTGGCTCAAAAAATCGTCGATGGCGACGTTCCTCATAAATTGCAAGGAAAAGAAGTCATCCGCCTAGACGTCGTCAGTCTCGTTCAGGGCACAGGCATCCGTGGTCAATTCGAAGAACGCATGCAAAAATTAATGGATGAAATTCGTCAACGCGAAGATGTTATTCTGTTCATCGACGAAATCCATGAAATTGTTGGCGCAGGATCAGCCGGCGAAGGCAATATGGACGCTGGAAATATCCTCAAACCAGCCTTAGCGCGAGGAGAACTCCAATTAGTTGGGGCTACTACCCTCAATGAATACCGTATCATTGAAAAAGATGCGGCCTTGGAACGTCGCATGCAGCCCGTTAAGGTCGATGAGCCAACGGTTGAAGAAACCATCACCATCCTCAAGGGCATCCAGAAAAAATACGAAGACTACCACCACGTCCACTATACAGACGGGGCCATCGAAGCGGCAGCTATTCTTTCAAACCGCTATATCCAAGATCGCTTCCTGCCAGACAAGGCCATTGATTTGTTGGATGAAGCGGGATCTAAGATGAACCTGACCCTAAACTTCGTGGATCCCAAAGTGATCGACCAGCGCTTGATTGAAGCGGAAAACCTCAAAGCTCAAGCGACGCGCGAAGAAGACTTTGAAAAAGCAGCCTACTTCCGCGACCAAATCGCGAAATACAAGGAAATGCAAGGTCAACATGTCACCGATCAGGAAACCCCTGTCATCAGTGAAAAAACTATTGAACACATCGTTGAACAAAAGACCAATATTCCTGTTGGTGATTTGAAAGAAAAAGAACAGTCTCAATTGATCAATCTGGCTTCTGATTTGAAAGCTCATGTGATCGGTCAAGATGATGCAGTAGATAAAATCGCGAAAGCCATTCGACGCAATCGTGTCGGCCTAGGATCTCCAAATCGACCAATCGGAAGCTTCCTCTTTGTCGGACCTACCGGTGTCGGAAAGACCGAATTGTCTAAACAATTGGCGATCGAGCTCTTTGGCTCTGCAGACAATATGATCCGCTTTGATATGAGCGAATACATGGAAAAACATAGCGTAGCGAAACTAGTCGGAGCTCCTCCGGGCTATGTTGGCTACGATGAAGCCGGACAACTAACAGAAAAGGTACGTCGCAATCCTTACTCCCTCGTGTTATTGGATGAAGTGGAAAAAGCCCATCCAGATGTCATGCACATGTTCTTGCAAGTCTTGGATGATGGCCGTTTGACAGATGGTCAAGGTCGTACCGTCAGCTTTAAAGATACTATTATCATCATGACCTCTAATGCTGGAACCGGCAAAGCTGAGGCCAATGTTGGTTTTGGAGCTGCTCGCGAAGGTCGAACCAACTCTGTACTTGGAGAACTCGGTAACTTCTTTAGCCCTGAATTCATGAACCGTTTTGATGGCATCATTGAATTCCAACCTCTATCAAAAGAAAACCTTCTTCAAATCGTTACCCTCATGCTCGATGAGGTCAATCAACGTCTCGCACAAAATGAGATTCATCTGGATGTGACAGAGAAGGTCAAAGAAAAATTGGTCGATCTGGGTTACGATCCAAAAATGGGGGCCCGCCCACTCCGTCGTACCATCCAAGACCATATCGAAGATGCCATTACCGATTATTACCTGGAACATCCAAGTGAGAAACAACTCAAAGCCGTCATGACCAGCAATGGGAATATTAGCATCAAAGCTGTTCACAAGACGACTGAAAAGAAGTCAGAATCATAATCAGTAAATGTACATTCAGAGAGTGGGACAGAAATCGGTAATTCGTTAGAATTCGATTTCATCGTCCCACATCCGCACAGTTGAGTAGGGCTGTAAAAGCTGATGAAATCAGCGTATTAGAGCCCACTCAACCACTGCATCTTGCTCGACATCCAAGAATAATTGAGAGGCTAGGACTTTTGTCCCACTCTCTTTCTTTTTTCCCTCCAGATTTTTGCTAAAAAATATGATATAATGATGAAAAAATAAGAAAAGAGAAAACCATGACCATTCCAAGTTTTGGTGAAAAGAAACAAGATGTGACCTACGTCAATCGCTATGGTGTCTACGCTGTTATTCCCAATAAGGACAAGGATCAGATCATCCTCGTTCAAGCTCCTAATGGAGCTTGGTTCTTACCTGGAGGGGAAATTGAGGCAGGTGAAGATCACGTGCAAGCTCTGAAACGGGAACTGATCGAAGAATTAGGCTTTACCGCTATTTTAGGGCAATACTATGGCCAAGCAGATGAGTATTTCTATTCCAGTCATCGCGACACCTACTACTACAATCCTGCCTATATTTATGAAGTGGTAGACTATACAGAGACTCAAAAACCACTGGAAGATTTTAACAATCTTGCTTGGTTTCCTGTAGATGAAGCGATTGAAAAACTCAAACGTGGTAGTCACAAATGGGGCATTGAACAGTGGAAAAATACCCACAAAAAATAAAGGAATTCTTTCACAAAAAATAAAAAAGTGCTATAATAAATGAAGATAGAGGTTAGGAGGAACTCATATGAAGCTCATTAATACCACAAATAGTCATGCTGCACTGGTCAAAAGCCAACTTGCCAGCACTGACGCCTTGCTTGTCGAGGTTTATTCCGCGGGCAATACCGATGTTGTTTTTACACAGGCCCCAACACACTATGAATTATTGATCAGTAACAAACACCGAGCTATTCGTGAAACTGAAGTAGAAAAAATTCGTGAGTTCTTTTTAAAACGTAAGATTGATCTTCAAATCATTGACCAATCCGCTATTAAAACCCTCTACTCCGATAAACTAATTGAAATTTCCTTTCCAATTACTAAGTAAGGCCAATTTGCCTTACTTTTTTCTTTGGTATCTTTTTCCAAAAAAAATCCTTTCACCTCGATTATGAGATGAAAGGATTCTTTATTTCTGATAGATCATTTTTACGTGAGGGGTAGAAGCCAAGATAAAGGGCTCGCTCACCGTTTGAAAACCTAATTTTTCATACAAGCCGACCACCTGTTCTTGAGCCTCAATTTCAATGGTCCGTTCAGGAAATCTTTGTTCACAAAGGTCCAAAATTTGCTCTACCATAGCCTTTCCTAGTCCTTGACCACGACTGCCTTCGGCAACAGCCACTCGGCCAAAATGAATTGTCAGCCCTGTTTCGAATATGCGAGCATAGGCATCCACACGTCCTTCCCTATTTTGATGAAAAAGATGGATAGATCGATAATCAACATCATCGAGATCATTGTAGATCCTAGTTTGTTCCACGACAAAAGTCTCTAATCGTAGCTGAACGATCTCGTAAAACTCTTTCAGTTCTAGTTCCTTAAATTCTTTCTGGTACCACATAACTTCCTCTTTATTGAAAAGTCGCAAGGAGACTCTCTCCCTGCGATTTTTCACATCTTATTATTTAGCTTCAAATCCTTCTGCGACTGCGTCCGCAAAGTTCTCTTCGACGATGCTTGCACAGTGATCACAGATGGTTGCGTGGTAGTGGCGTTCAGCCGTTGTTGGATCGATGCGACGGCAACGGTCACAAACTTCACCAGCTGCACGTTCAACTGTGAAGGCTACATCTTCAAAGGTCACTGCACCTTCTGGAGCTGGCCCTTCTGCGATGGTCAACTCAGAAACAATCAAGAGTTGAGCAACATTGCTATCAACAGCTCCAAGAAGAGTTTTCACAACTTCATTTGGATAAACAGTTAAGTGAGCTTCAAGAGATTTACCGATCACTTTTTCATTCCGCGCTTCTTCCAAGGCTTTTTGAGCTTGACCACGGAAGTCCATGAAGGCTGACCAGGTATCCAAGATTTCTTCTTGGTTGGCAAACGTTTCTGCTTCTGGCAATTCTGACAATTGAACGAAGTCTTCTTCTTCAAACTCAAGATAGGACCAGATTTCTTCAGCAGTGTGAGGAAGAATTGGCGTCAAGAGTTTCGTGATTTTCACAAGGATATCATAGAAAACTGTTTGCATTTGACGGCGTTCAAGGGATTTAGCTCCTTCGATGTAAACAACATCCTTGGCAAAATCTAGGTAGAAGGCAGACAGGTCAACGTTGATAAAGTTGACTAGCGCTTTGTAGATCGTCAAGAACTCAAAGTTTTCATAAGCGTCACGGATGATCTTGACAAGCTGGTTAAAGCGAATGGTCATGTACTTGTCAACAGAACGAAGTTCTTCGTAAGCTACTGCATCCTCAGCTGGGTTAAAGTCAGAAGTATTGGCAATCAAGAAACGAAGAGTATTCCGAATCTTACGGTAAGTTTCAGACACTTGGCTCAAGATATCCATTGAGATACGCACGTCATTGCTTGAGTCTACACTGGTTACCCAGAGACGCAAGATTTCTGCACCAAATTGCTTTTCAACATCACTTGGAGCAATGGTATTTCCAAGAGATTTAGACATCTTCTCACCTTTACCATCCAAAGCAAAACCTTGAGACAAGATTTGTTTGTATGGTGCGACACCATGGTTCGCCACAGATGTGATAAGAGATGAGTTGAACCAACCACGGTATTGGTCTGAACCTTCTAGGTAAAGATCAGCTGGGTATTTGAGTTCTGGACGGTTCACCACAACCCCATTCCATGATGAACCTGAGTCAAACCAGACGTCCATGATATCTGTTTCTTTTGTAAATTCGCCATTCGGTGAACCAGGATGCGTAAACCCTTCTGGCAAGAGGTCTTTCGCTTCACGTTGCCACCAGATGATCGAACCATGCTCTTCAAAGAGTTGAGCTACATGCTCGATGGTTTCCGCTGTCATGATTGGTGTGCCATCTTCAGCGTAGAAGATTGGAAGTGGAACACCCCAGGCACGT
This sequence comes from Streptococcus sp. HMSC065E03, assembly GCF_001815045.1. NCBI lineage: Bacteria > Bacillati > Bacillota > Bacilli > Lactobacillales > Streptococcaceae > Streptococcus > Streptococcus sp. HMSC065E03. The sequence goes on from NZ_KV818853.1 coordinate 563,904, forward strand.
TGACGAGAGATAACCCAGTCACCACGGTCACGAATCATGTTATAAAGACGCACTTTCCCCCATTCTGAGTGGAATTTCACTTTTTCAATTTCGTCCAAGATATCTTGACGGAATTTTGATACAGAAGCGAACCACTGTGGCACGGCACGCCAGATGATTGGTTTTTTCGTCCGCCAGTCAAATGGGTAGGAGTGAGAGATTTCTTCTTGAGCAAGGAGCAAATCACCAAGTTTTTCGATAACTGTTGGAACAACCTTGTCATAGAACTGACCTGCAAAGTCAGGGCCAGCATTTTCCATCATGATTCCGCGTTCGTTAACAGTAACAGCAACTTCGAGGCCATTGGCAATCCCTACGTTGTAGTCATCCTCACCAAAACCAGGAGCGGTATGGACGATACCAGTACCTGAATCAAGGGTTACATGCTCACCAAGGATCACCAATTCATCCACTTCCGGATCCCATGGGTGTTCTGTCACGATATGGTTCAATTCTTTTCCTTGGTAAGTCGCAAGGACTTCAGCATTTTCCCAACCGAATTTTTCAGAAAGGCTTGGCAAGAGCTCGGATGCTACGACGTACTTGCGGTCAGATCCAGCAGGTTTTACTACGACATAATCAAACTCTGCACCTACTGTCAATCCACGAGAAGCTGTAACCGTAAATGGAGTTGTTGTCCAGACAACGATGTAGGTATCTGTATCTAGGACACCCTTACCATCTTTAACCTTGTTCGCATAGTAAAGGGAAGTAGAAACCAAATCATGGTATTCAATCTCTGCTTCAGCAAGGGCTGACTCAGAAGACCAAGACCAGTAAACTGGCTTAGCCCCACGGTAGATATAGCCTTTATTGGCCATTTCACCAAAGACGCGGATTTGCGCTGCTTCATAGTCAGGCGTCAAGGTTACATAAGGATGATCCCAATCACCTGAAACACCTAAGCGTTTGAAGTCTTCGCGTTGTTTATCTACTTGAGAAAGCGCATATTCACGGCAGAGTTTCAGGTACTCAACCAAGTCCATTTCTTTACGTTTCACACCTTGTTTAGCCAAGACTTGCTCAATTGGCAAACCATGGGTATCCCAACCTGGGATGTACGGTGCATAAAAACCTGACATAGACTTAGAACGAACAATGATATCTTTTGAAATCTTGTTCATGGCATGTCCTACGTGGATATTTCCGTTGGCATAGGGAGGGCCATCATGAAGGGTAAAATGCGGTTTCCCTTCATTCAACTCTTGACGGCGTTGATAGAGTTTTGCATCTTCCCATTCTTTTTGCCAAACTGGTTCTTTCGTTGGAAGCCCAGCCCGCATTGGAAAAGCTGTTTTTCCAAGATTCAATGTTTCTTTGAGTTTCATTGTGTCTCCTTATTGATTTAAAAACTATAAAAAAACACGAGCATCCTAAAAAGGACGATTGCTCGTGGTACCACCTTTGTTCGAGAAGTCGCAAGCGACCTTCTCCTCTCATCCCGTAACGAGGGAAACGTCCGTTCTTACTCAAGGGTTCAGAACGAATACTGTAAAAGGATCATCCATTAAGAGGGAGTGCAGATCTTCCACCATCATCTGCTCGCTAGACCTATCATTAATGGACCTGTTTTTACAAAATTATAAAATATTGACAGATTCACGATTTGCATCATCTTCTGGTTGAACAGTTTCTTCAACCGCAACAACTTCTTCATTTTCATGACGAGCGTGCTCTGCTTCTTCTAAAGCGGATTGAACTTTTTCATTCAAACCTTCAAACGCTTGTGTTGCACCCAATTCTAAATTAGCAGCTTCGATGCGTTTTTGCAATTCTTCGATTTCAGCTGGTGAGAATTGACGAGTCAAATCAATGTTATCATCTTCTGCATGATGATGGTGAACTGATTCACCCAAAGCTTTCTCCACAATTTCACGGAAAGCTTCATCACTTGTTTGAATGTACATAGCTGTTGGACGAAGAATTTCATCCCATTCAGGTGTATCGATAATGCTCAATTGGCTTTCGATGGTTGATTTCAAACGTTGATGGAAGACGCGTGTCTTGTTCTTCAATTCCTCTGTTTCAACGGCAACCTTCTTGGCATTATCCGTTGCATGACGAAGGATTTCATTTGCTTTTTGTTTTGCTTCATCTACTAAGTGCTGTGCATCTTGTTCAGCTTGACGAACAATATTTTCAGAACGTTCGTTAGCGGCTTGTTTGACACGTTCCGCAGTATCTTGTGCAATCAAAACAGATTGACTCAATGAATCTTTCATTTCATCAAAATAGTTTAAGCGTTCTTCAAGAGCTTGAATTTTTGCTTCTTGATCATGATTTAAACGAACAAGATCTTCATAATCGCGAACAACGATATCTAGAAATTCTTCTACTTCGTTCGCATCATACCCTCTAAATTTAACGCCAAAAGTTTTATCTTTAATTTCTAAAGCAGTAAGAGCCATAACTCCTCCTCATTTTTTACTTAAGAGTACTTCAACAGTTATTTTATATTTTCCACTCTTTGAAATACCATTTTCAGAAACAATTTTAAGACGCCCAAAGCGTCGGACACTGACTAAATCATTCAGACCTACAGCATAGCTAACATTGGAAGTAGTCGCATAGTTAACTTTCACTAAACCAGAACTAATCAACTGACTAGCTTGTGAGCGTGAAAGCTTGAAGGTCCCAGCAATCACCTTATCTAACCGATAACTCGACACGAGAATATCTCGCTGCTGGCTTTCTTCCTCTACGATCATTTGTTCAGAGAGAGGAACTTCCCTCAGCTTAACAGGTACCCGAGAAATTTTCTGGATGTGATCCATAAAATAGTGAACAAACCGCTGTTCAACAAATACTTGGATCTTTCCATCACTCGTTAGAATATCTCCAAAGGACTTGCGCTCCACACCCAATTGGTGAACAATGGTCCCCAGTACCTGGGAATGGGTCAAGTGATGAAATTTTGAAGCATAGACCATTTCCAATAAGGCCAGATCAAAGTCACTTGGATCTAATTGGTAATAATCCGGAGCAACAATAACCTTAGCATACTCCATTTTCTGCTCATCACTGGAAGCAAAGACCTGTAATTGGTGGCTTGCCGCGACATTTCGTAAAATAGTGACCTGATGAGGGTTTAAAAAGCCCGTCACCTCAACAGAATAGCGTTCCACCACTCTTTCAGATAATTCAATACAACGATCAATGAATTCGTGATCTTCGCGATTGAAATGTTGGTAAATCTCTGTCTGTCCCATCGTTTTCTACCCAATCAAAAGTAGGAACAAGCGGGCTAATAACTGATTCATCAAGTTCAAGACCAAAAGTGCTACAAGAACCGTAAAATCCAAGCCCCCAAACTGCAATGGTAACTTTCTAAAAAGGCTCAAAAATGGTTCAACTAGGCGGTGAACCATTTGTCCAAGAGTACTCTGAGGTGCCCCAGGGAACCAAGATAGTAAGGCATAGATGACAAGAATGATGGAATAGATTTGAATGATATTTGATAAGTATTGAAAGATAACCATCTTAACGATTACGTTTCATATCATAGTCAAATTCTGTCACTTCCACATCATTTGGAAGGCGGATATCTTCAATGTTAACGACTACATTAATTGGAGTCAACAAGTACATGGTACTTGCAACACGACGAAGATTTCCTGCTAAAACATAACGAGCCCCATCCAAATAATCTAAACAACGACGTGCTTGTACTTCAGTCATATATTGGAAGTCAATCAAGATACTCTCATTAGATAGTAACAGATCAACAATTTCAGTCGCTTCCTCGTATTTGCGGGGATAGCGTACATCAATGGTAATCTTTTCATCTGTATTCGCACGATTAGCAGCCAATTCACGTTGACGTTCATGCAAACGAGTAATATTTTCAGATGTATTTTTCGTTGTTGAAACAGGTTCCTTCACTGCCGCTGTAGACACTGGAGTCGTAACAGGTGCGACAGGAGTCGGTTTTGGTTTTACTGGTTCTCTTTGACTAATCTGTGGACGTGGAGAAGTCACTTGAGGAGTCGGCTGTGGCTGTGGAACTGGTTGTGTTTCCGCCCCAGCTGCTTTTGCCTCGCGAACTTCTACTTCTTCACCGTCTTCTGTGAAGTAGTCAATAAAGTTGTTAAATTTATCTTTTAATGACATAGTTCTTTCCTATTTAAAAAATGATGTCCCAATTCTAACATAAGTCGCTCCGTTCGCAATGGCTACTTCAAAGTCACGACTCATACCCATACTTAGTTCTGAAAAAGGCATATTTTTTAATTGTTTCTTTTCTAGTTGTTTCTGAAGTTGGTGAGTTTTTGAAAAAATATCCTGCAACTCTTCTTGACTAGCCTCAAAAGGAGCCATCGTCATTAAACCAACAATTTCAATTTTGTCCAGCTGTGCGATTTCCGCTAAAACATCATCCAGTTCATCGGGTGCAAATCCATGCTTACTTTCTTCACCAGAAATGTTCACTTGGAGGAAACACTTGATCGGGTGTTCTGCTCGCTTTTGAATTTCTTGAGCCAGCTTCACCGAATCCAAGGCATGAAAGTAATCGACGAGATTAATCACGTCTTTTACTTTCCGCCGTTGGAGGCTCCCAATCAAGTGCCAAGTGAGGTCATACTCTTTTAGAGCTTGATACTTTTCTAGGAATTTATCGACACGATTTTCACCGATATGTTGGATACCTGTTTTCACCAGTGCTTCTGTTGTGGCAACATCCACATACTTGGTAACAGCTATCACATTAACTTGATCTTGACGGTTAGCTTTGTTTCTTGCTGTTTCTACTTGTTGCCGAACAAGATCAGCATTCTCTACCAGATTCATGATTAACGATTCCGGAAGAATGGTGGTGTTTCCAATTCATCATCATCTGAAGATGAATCTACGTAACGATCAACTTGATGTGTTGATGTTGGTTCAGTTTGGCGAACGATATTCTCACGACGAATATCCCAATCACCAAAGGCTGAGCCACGGTTTGGTTCTACCGCTGGACGACTTGGAGTTGTTGGCAATTCAACATCTTGTTTCAAATCAAATTCACGGTCAAATGGTGCAGCTTGTGGGCGTTGTTCACGTGGTCCTGTTTTATAAGGACGTTGTGAGGAAGCAATTCCGCTAACGCGTTCTACCTTGTCTTGACGGACACCAGTTGCAACAACCGTCACGCGGATTTCATCTTTAAGAGATTCATCAATAGATGTACCCAACCAGATGTTCACTCCGTGACCTGCAGCTTGGTTCACAATTTCTGAAGCTTCTTCAGCTTCGATCAATGTCATATCCAAACCACCTGTTACGTTGACGATCACGTCTTCTGCACCATCAATTGTAGTTTCAAGAAGTGGAGAGTAAATGGCTTTACGAGCCGCTTCGATAACGCGTTCTTCACCGCTACCAACACCAATACCCATGAGGGCATTTCCTTTGTTTTCCATAACAGTCTTCACGTCTGCAAAGTCAAGGTTGATCAATCCAGGACTTGTGATCAAGTCAGTGATCCCTTGAACACCTTGACGAAGAACGTTATCTGCTTCACTCAAAGCTTCAAGAAGTGGTGTCTTCTTGTCTACAATTTCAAGCAAGTTGTTATTAGAAATAATCAACAAGGTATCTACATGTTCGCGAAGTTCGTTGATCCCTTCAATAGCGAAGTTGCCACGTTTTGAACCTTCAAACCCGAATGGACGAGTGACAACGGCTACTGTCAAAGCACCTACTGCTTTTGCAATACGAGCGATGACTGGTGCAGCACCTGTACCAGATCCTCCACCCATCCCTGCAGTGATGAAGACCATGTCTGCACCTTGCAAAGCTTCTGTTAACACTTCTTCGCTTTCTTCAGCTGCCTTACGACCAACTTCAGGTTGACCTCCAGCACCCAATCCACGAGTCAATTTTGGACCCAATTGGATAACTGTTTCAGCTTTTGCACTTGAAAGTGCTTGAACATCTGTATTAGCTGCGATGAATTCTACACCGGCAACGCCTTCGTCAATCATACGATTGATGGCGTTACCGCCACCGCCACCGACACCGATTACTTTAATTACTGCACCTTGTGCCGCTGCTGTGTCAAATGAAAATGTCATAAATACTTACACTCCTTAATCAAACATATTACCGATCAAATTTTTCATTCGGTCTGTGAATGTAGTTTTTGGTTCTTGTTTGCTATCATTGCTTGCTGCTGGAATTTCTTGAGTATCCACTGGAGATTCAATCTTCTCAGCATTGTATGCAGGTACTACCGGTTGTGCTGGAGCAGCAGGTTGTGGTTGTACTTGTGGTTGCACTGGACGATCAAATTGAATCGGTTGTTGACGCAAGACTTCGTCTCCATGAACCGCAGCTTGAGCAATAATATCCACATCTGTCAAATTGCCTGCATATTCAGACAAGCTAATTACATGGGCAAAAGCTGGATTGCGAATTCCAATTTGATTTGGAACAAACAATTTCACATTTACACCAAAGACTTCTTGAGCCAATTCTTCAACACCAGGAAGGATCGCTCCTCCACCGATAATCACAATACCACCAGGAAGATCCAACAGATGTCTTCTCTCAAGGTCTTGTTTGATTTGCTCAAAGATGTGTTTGATACGTGCTGAAATGATTTCAGCTAAGTACTTCTCAGTCACTTCAACTGGCTCTACTTCACCGATGACTTCTACATGGAAGACTTCGTTTCCAGCAGATGGCACATAGGCTTCACCATAGTTGAACTTCAAGCCTTCTGCCAATTTTTGAGAAGTTTTCAATACTTTAGAAATATCTTTGGTAACATAATCGCCACCTTCTTGGTAGATATTTGTAAATTGAAGTTCTTGGCTACGAACAGATGCCACCGTTGTTTGGCCACCACCCATATCGATCACCGTTGCTCCGAATTCACGTTCGCCTTCATTCAAGACTGTTTTGATCATCGCAAGCGGTGAAATGATGATGTTTTCAACTTGTAAGCCTGCACGTTCAACGGTTTTACGCAAATTGTGCAAGATTGTACGAGGTCCTGTATAAAGAAGGCCACGCATTTCAAGTCGGATCCCCATCATTCCGCGTGGATCGCGGATTCCTTGGAAACCATCTACTGTGAATTCTTCAGGAATGAAGGTGATTACTTCACGATCCGGTGTCATACTTTTTGTGAGTGCAGATTTGACAACATTTTCAACATCTGCATCTGTGATTTCTTTCGAATCACTTGTGACTGGAATCATTCCTTGAGTTGCTTCGATTTGTAGTAAGTTTGCAGGCAACCCAACATTGACTAGATTGATTGAAATCCCTGCTTTTTCTTCAGCTTGGCTGATTGCATTTTTAATTGCATTTGAAGCAGCTTCGATATCTACTATAATTCCATCTTTGACGCCAGCACTTTTTGCATTGCTGACTCCAATTACATTCATTTCTCCATTGACATGTTCTGCCACCAATACTTTTATTGAACTAGTACCGATATCTAAACCTGTAAAAAAGCCGTCTCTAGCCATTACACCAGTCCTCTCTCTTTATTTGTTTTCACTTTACATCTATTTATAGCCCTTTTAGTTGGAACTATCCAAACTTCATTATATCACAAAGAAGCCTAAAATGGACATTTTTTCTTCAATTATTTGAGATAATTTATGGGCTTTACTCATTCCCAGAAGAATTTTCTCCTTCTTGATTCTGTTCTTGGCTTGCTTCCTCAGAATGTTCTTCTTGCTTTTCTGTACTTTCAGCCTTTTCTTTTTCAGCTTGCTCTTTGGCATCTGCGATTGATTGTTCACTATAGCTGAAAACTCCAGCCTCCATATCAATGGTGGAATCATCGTCTAATTGCTTACTAATGGCTTTATAATAAGGAAGCTTGCGGGTAATTTGGGAAACAGGCACCAAGATTTTATTATCGTTTTTCATGGTGATGGTCACCAGATCCTTGGTGACCTTGCTCGGAGTCAGATCAACCGAAACAATTTTATCCGTAATGGAAGAAGAAATAGACTTCATTTCTTGGACAAATTGTCTAACCAATTCTCGATCTGAGAATTTCAAGCTAATATAGGAGGACGGCAATTCCGAAGCTGGAGTTACTGTCTCAATGACTTCTCCATTTTCCAATACTGGATAGTGGTCTTCTCCGGTCACATAATAAGCAACTACTTTGTGTTCCACGACATTGACTTTAAAGGTCACTGGGAATTGATAATGCATGTGCACTTCTTTGATCCACGGACTAGCCGTTTTCATATTTTGTTCATAGACCGATTTATGAAGGAAGGTCGTCAGAGTATAATCTTCTTCTTTGATGCGACTTTTTTCATACAAGAGTTGCTGATCAACCGCTTTGTTCCCTGAAAATTCAATTACTTTCTGTGTGGACAAGGGACTTAAAAAATAGATGGAGAGAAGGGCGACAATCGAGCTGATTCCGATTACCGGAAGGGCACGATAGATATGGCGTTTTGCCACTGTCGGTTCCTTCTTTGGCTTTTTCGTCTTTAAGCCTTTAAAAAATGAAGGCTTTTTCTCTTGCTTCTCTGAAGGATCTAGCTCCTCTACAGCCGGATCATCCTCTTCTCCTTCTGAACTTTCTCCATCTGCTTCTGGATCCTCTTCGGCCTCAGATTCATCTTCCTCTTCAGACTCTCCTATTTCTTCAGATTCTTCCTCTGAGACGGAAGCTGTTTCTTTTTCTGAAAGGTCTTCGTCTTCTTTTGCTTCTTCGCTTTCAGTTTCCTCTGTCTCAGCTTCTTCTGCTTTTTCAAGCGCTTTTTTTTCTAAATATTCTTTGTTTCTTTTTTGCCAGGCTGACAATTCTGTAATTTTGTCATCCGTTGGCGTTTTTTTATTGTCGTCCGTCATCTTTTCCCTTACTGATATCTTTTTGAAGCAGGCAATAAAAATCGTCTAGTGAAAGGAGTTCTGTCGATTTTTCCATTGCTTGGTGGTAGACTTGGCTTTGCTTCAACATTTCTTGAATGGTTTCATTAAAGGTTTCGAGCGTCAATTGATCTTCCTGCAATTGCTCTGCATAACCTTTATCCACAAAATATTGGGCATTTTCAATCTGATCGCCACGGCTGGCTTCTTTTCCTAGCGGTACGATCAGGTGGAGTTTGTTCATGGCCAAGAGTTCAAACAAGGTATTGGCCCCACCTCTAGTCACCACTAAATCAGCCTTCTGGAGCATGGGCAAATACTGATCGGTTACATAATCCACTCGATACAAACCACCCTCAGCCTGATTCAATGTTGAATCGCCCGTCAAATTGATGATATTGTAGTGCTGCAAGAGCTCTGCTTTGTGCTCTGTCACAAATTCATTAAAGACACGCGCACCGGCTGATCCTCCGACAAAGAGAAGGGTCGGCAAGTCTTTTTGAAATCCTTGTGTTTTTTCTTCTAAAACTTCTGAAGTTGGCGGAATATGATCTGTGACCTTGGTTACCGCACCGATATGCTCACTCTTTGTCAAACCATGTGCTTGCTCAAAAGTCGTGTACATCTTGGTAGCAAATTTATAAGCAATTTTATTGGCCAATCCCATCGAGAGATCCGACTCATGGATATAGACAGGGACACGCGTGAGTCTAGCTGCGATCACCGGTGGCACCGAGACAAATCCCCCTTTTGAGAAGAGAACTTGTGGACGCACACGAAGCAGGATTGCAATGGACTGGAGCGTTCCCCAAGCCACCTTGAACACATCCATCATATTTTGGAAAGAGAAATAGCGGCGCAATTTCCCCGTTGCAATTGAATGAAATCGCACGTCTAAGCCAGACTTTTTGATCTCTTGGTATTCGATTCCTTTTTTGTCTCCAATATAATGGACTTCCCATCCATCTTCGATAAATTTTGGAATCAAAAGGAGATTAAGGGTCACATGTCCCACGGTTCCCCCACCAGTAAACATTATTTTTTTCATCTTATTTCAACCCTTTTACTGTAGCAAGGAATTCATCCCCACGCACTTCAAAATTCGGATACATATCCCAGCTGGCATTAGCAGGACTTAGTAGTACAACATCTCCGGGGCTAGCCAAGTCGAAAGCTTTCTTTGTAGCATCTGCTACATCTGCTGCATCGACATAAGGGACGCCTGCTTTATCGGCTGCGCGTTTCACTCGAGGAGCTGATTCCCCGAGAATCACCATTTCCTTTAGGCCAGTAATGTGAGGCACCAATTCATCAAATTCATTGCCACGATCGAGCCCTCCTGCAATCAAGATCACCTTGCTGTTATCAAAACCAGAAAGAGCTTTTTGTGTTGCTAAAATATTGGTCGATTTACTATCATTATAGAATTTGACACCTTGAATCTCATCCACATATTGAAGGCGGTGTTTCACTCCTCCAAAGGCCGACAAGGTTTCTTTAATGACCTCATTCTCCACACCACGGACTTTTGCAACCGCAATCGTTGCCAAGGCATTTTCTACATTGTGACTACCTGGAACACCCAGTTCATCCGCACGCATAACAACTTCTCCCTTAAACTTGAGAAGTCCATCTTCCAAATAAGCCCCATCCACTTTTTCAACCGTTGAAAATGGAAGGACCCTTGCCTTGGTTTTTGTAGCGAGTTCCTTGGCCAAGTCTTGGTTGAAGTTCAAGACAATGACATCTTTTTCTGTCATGTTCTTTTGAAGATTCCATTTGGCAGCTACATAATTTTCAAAAGAACCATGATAGTCGATATGGGTTGGCATGAGGTTGGTAATCACTGCAATCTCTGGATGGAAGGCTTCAATTCCCATCAATTGGAAAGAAGACAATTCCATGACCAGAACATCCTTTTCTGTTGCTGTTTGTGCAACTTGACTAGCTGGAAAACCGATATTCCCAGACAATAGACCACCTTGGCCGGCAGCCGTCAAGACTTCCCCGATCATGGTTGTCGTCGTCGTTTTTCCGTTTGATCCTGTAATCCCAATAATTGGCGCATCCGAAATCAGATAGGCCAATTCCACTTCAGTGAGGACGGGAATACCTTTTTCAAGTGCTTTTTCGACCATCGGATTGGAATAAGGGATTCCTGGATTTTTGACCATGACTGCAAAGTCTTCATCCAACAATTCCAGAGGGTGGCCTCCTGTTACGACTTTAATCCCTTCTTCCAGTAAACTTTGTGCTGCTGGATTTTCTTCAAAAGGTTTGCCATCATTGACGGTCACAATCGCTCCTAAGCGATCCAACAAACGAGCAGCTGACTCGCCTGACTTAGCCAAACCTAATACAAGAACCTTTTTATTTTCAAATTGTTTCACAAATTTCATGATTTCTTCGCTCCATTTTTATCACTCTCTATTTTACCTTTTTTTAGCAAAATTAAAAAGCCCAAAGGGCTTTAAAAATCACGTCAGCATTTATTTTTTCTGTTTGGTCGTCATTTTGGAAATATCCACCAAAGCCAGGTAACCAACAAAGGCGAGAAAGGCACCGACAAAAAACTCAGACGGTAGTTGGAATATCTGAAAAATGGCGAGACAAGTCAGTACGATAATGGAGACGATTAAGACCACCATTGTGACACTGTTTAAGGTACCACGAATACTTTTGGGGGTCATAAAAAGGTAAAAAAGGAGAATCAAAATCCCTAAGATAAAATAGACCATTTTGTTTCTCCTTCCTTTCCGTATTATTCAGCAGCTGCTGATTTTTTCTTTTTATTTGCTTTTTCGCGTTCTGCTTTGTTCAAGATTTGTTTACGTAGACGGATAGATTCAGGTGTTACTTCCATGTACTCATCGTCGTTCAAAAACTCAAGAGATTCTTCCAAGGTCAAGATACGAGGAGTCTTGATAACCGCTGTTTGGTCCTTAGTAGCTGAACGAACGTTGGTCATTTGTTTAGCTTTCGTAATGTTTACGGTCAAGTCGTTCTCACGAGAGTTTTCCCCGATGATCATTCCTTCGTAAACTTCTGTACCTGGATTGACAAAGATCGTACCACGTTCTTCGATAGACATAATAGAGTAAGTGGTTGCTTTTCCGTTATCGATTGAAACAAGAGCACCACGGTGACGTCCACCGATTTCTCCTGGAATCACTGGCAAGTATTGATCAAAGGTGTGGTTCATGATTCCGTAACCACGTGTCATTGACAAGAACTCAGTTGAGTACCCAATCAAACCACGCGCTGGAACAAGGAAGACCAAACGAGTTTGACCGTTACCAGTTGAGATCATATCCAACATTTCACCTTTACGTTCAGAAAGGCTTTGGATAACAGATCCTTGGTATTCTTCTGGTGTGTCGATTTGAACGCGCTCAAATGGTTCACATTTGACACCATCAATTTCCTTGATAATAACTTCTGGACGAGATACTTGCAATTCGTATCCTTCACGACGCATGGTTTCGATCAAGATAGACAAGTGCAATTCCCCACGTCCTGAAACTGTCCATTTATCAGGTGAATCAGTTGGGTCAACACGAAGAGAGACGTCTGTTTGCAATTCCGCTTGCAAGCGTTCTTCAACTTTACGAGAGGTCACCCATTTCCCTTCGCGACCAGCAAATGGTGAGTTGTTAACCAAGAAGGTCATTTGAAGCGTTGGTTCATCAATGTGAAGAATTGGAAGAGCTTCAACTGCGTCTGTCGGTGTGATGGTTTCTCCAACGAAGATATCTTCCATACCAGAGATAGCGATCAAGTCACCCGCTTTAGCTTCTTGAATTTCACGACGTTCCAAACCAAAGAAACCAAAGAGTTTGGTAACACGGAAGTTCTTAGTCGTTCCATCCAATTTAGAAAGGGTTACTTGGTCTCCAACTTTTACAGTACCACGGAAGACACGTCCGATACCGATACGTCCAACGAAGTCGTTGTAATCAAGCAGGGATACTTGGAATTGAAGAGGCTCATCTGAGTTATCAACTGGAGCTGGGATGTGATCAATGATGGTATCAAAGATTGGTGCCATTGTGTGCTCTTGATCAGCTGGATCATCTGAAAGTGAAGAGGTTCCGTTGATCGCTGATGCATAAACAACCGGGAATTCCAATTGATCGTCATCCGCACCCAATTCGATGAAGAGTTCAAGCACTTCATCTACAACTTCTTCTGGACGAGCAGATGGTTTATCGATTTTGTTAACTACAACGATCGGAACAAGATCTTGTTCCAAGGCTTTTTTCAATACGAAACGAGTCTGAGGCATGGTTCCTTCGTAGGCATCTACGACCAATACAACCCCATCAACCATTTTCATGATCCGTTCCACTTCTCCACCGAAGTCCGCGTGTCCTGGTGTGTCCATGATATTGATTCGAGTTCCGTTATAAGCAACTGCTGTATTTTTAGCAAGAATGGTAATCCCACGTTCTTTTTCAAGGTCGTTTGAGTCCATTGCACGTTCTTGCAATTCTTTACGTTCATCCAAGGTGTGCGATTGTTTCAACAATTCGTCTACCAAGGTTGTTTTACCATGGTCAACGTGGGCAATGATCGCAACGTTACGAATATCTTCTCTTAATTTTGTCATGATTTCCTCTATAAAATTTTAAATAATATTTCTAACTGAACAATTATACCACAGTCCTATCTAAAAAACACAGTTCAGCTAGTTGTAAATGTTTTCATCTTCATTTCTTTTCTCGGACTCGATTTCCTTTTCTTTTCATGATACACTGATTATTAGACTTTCAGAAAAAGAGGCTTCCATGAGATTAGATCAATTGATGGCAGAACATCAGCACGCTCGTAAAGACATCAAACAACTTCTGGCCCGAAGGCAAATCTTGGTCGATCACCTACCAGCTCAAAAGCTATCCCAAAACATCGACCCTGGACTCCAACAGATTCAAATCGGGGATCGGATCATTCAAGAACCGCGTCATCACTACTACATGCTCCATAAACCAATCGGGGCTGTGACCGCTAAAAGAGACGCCCACCATCCAACGGTGATCGATCTAGTGGACCCTCAGCAAGAGTACCCAGATCTCTATCCGCTTGGTCGCCTCGATCGCGATACCAGTGGTTTGCTCCTCCTCACAGATAATGGTCCCTTAGGCTTTCAACTGCTCCATCCTCAATACCATGTGGAGAAGGTCTATGAGGTAGAAGTCAATGGCCCGCTTTATGCAGCCCACATCGAGCAATTTCAGAATGGGATTTCATTCACGGACGGCCCTATCTGTAAGCCTGCCTCCTTGACCATTCTAGAAAGTACCCCCAGCTACAGCAAGGCCCAGGTCCGAATCTCAGAAGGAAAATACCACCAAGTGAAAAAGATGTTTTTGGCCATCGGAGTCAAAGTAATGACCTTAAAACGCTTGTCTTTTGGTCCCTTCACCTTGGATCCTCAGTTAGCACCTGGCGAAAGCCGGCCTTTGAATGAGGTAGAGCTCACATGGGTCAAAGATTTCCTTGAAAAAACAAGATAAAAAAGCTCTAACCACACATTTGCTGCAGTTAGAGCTCTTTTTATTAAGCGTCTTTTTTCACTTTCCCATTCCAAGAATCAAGACCATAAGACAAGACATAAATGTCTGTATAACCCTGTTTCTTAAGATAGAGAGCCGCATTGGTTACACGCGAACTACGGCTATTTTCATAGAGTAAAATTGGTTTATCTTTGCGCAAGGCTGCAAGACTCAACTTCAACTGAGTAGAAGGAATGTTACGTGCTCCTAAAATATGCTTGGCATGAAACTCAGCTGGCTCTCGCAAGTCAATCAACTGACCTTGACGAATCAGCTCTTCAAAAGTCGCATTATCCACAAATTTAGCAGCTTTACGGATGCGGAAATAATTAAACGCCATCCATCCAAATACTCCTAAAATAGCCAACCAAACAATGATATTTCCCATCACTCTACCTCACTCTTTTTCAAAAATTCTAATTCTTGCTTGTGTTCTCTTCTTAAAACGGTATCGGCTTCTAAATAATCGAGCCGCTCCATCAGGCCTGCATCATAAAGACGTTGAAGCTCAATTTTCATCAATTCGATGTCATAGAGGCGCTTCCCCACATAAATGATGATTCCAAAACGTTTTAAAAATTGTTGAACATCATACAGGTTTTTCATGTTCATTATTGTATCAAATTTAGAAAGGCTTTACAAGATTTTCAAGTAAATGATGACATTTTTCAATTGCTTTACGAATAAATAAGTATGATCAACTTTTATTTTTTTACCATCGGTACTTGTATCGCCTCTTTTTTGGGACTAGTTGTCGATCGTTTTCCAAACCAATCCATTCTTGCTCCTCGCAGTCATTGTGATCACTGCCAGCACGTCCTTGGCGTTTGGGATCTCATCCCCATTATCTCGCAACTACTCCATCGTTTTCGCTGCCGCTATTGTCATCAGACCTACCCATTTTGGTACTGCCTTTTTGAGGTCTGGAGTGGCCTACTCTTTTTAGCCTACGCCAATGGTTCCCTTTCTCTGCCTCAACTTCTAACACTACTGGGAGTTGCCGTTTTAGCCATCTATGACCTTCGCTTTATGGAATACCCCTTGGTCATCTGGTGCTGTCTCCATGCCCTGGTCTTCTTTTTATCCGGTAGTAATCTCCTCATGCTGGTCTTTTTACTCCTTGCGATAGGAGCTCACTTTTTCTTTATCGGAATGGGAGCAGGAGATTTTCTCTTACTAGCTACCTTTTCGCTAAGCTTTTCTTCCACCAAGATTCTCTTTCTCATTCAGATCGCATCCCTCTTAGGGATTCTCGTCTTTGCTCTCAAAAAAGAAAGAGACCGGATTCCCTTTGTTCCCTGTCTCTTTCTCAGTTATCACGCTTTACTGCTTTATACGATATTTTGCAGATAAATTCTTCTTATTTTGCAGTCTTCGCTTCTAGATAATCGGCGATAGCAGCCACGTCCTTATCCCCACGTCCGGAAACATTGATGATAATGATCTTGTCTTTATCCAATTGTGGAGCACGTTTGACCGCTTCTGCAATCGCGTGTGAGCTTTCAATGGCTGGGAGGATCCCTTCTGTCTTACTGAGAAGAAGAAGAGCTTCTACTGCTTCATCATCTGTCGCTGCTACATATTCGACACGACCAGAATCTTTAAAGAAAGCATGCTCTGGGCCAACCCCTGGGTAGTCCAAACCAGCAGAGATCGAGTAAACTGGCGCTACTTTTCCATCTTCGCCAAAGACTGCATAAGTCTTCATACCATCAACCACACCAATAGTCCCTTTGGTCATGGTCGCTGCGTGTTGATCGGTGTCCAAGCCATGACCAGCTGCTTCTACCCCAATCAATCCGACTTCCTCTTCTGCAACATATTCAGAAAAGGCACCGATGGCATTGGAGCCACCACCGACACAGGCAATCACATAATCCGGCAAACGGCCTTCTTTTTCCAAGATTTGACGTTTAGATTCTTCACTGATCACCTTTTGGAATTCATGCACAATGGTTGGGTAAGGGTGAGGGCCAACAGCAGAACCCAAAACGTAAAAGGCATCCAGATCCGCCATCCATGCTCCAAACGCAGCATCAACGGCATCTTTCAAGGTCTTAGTCCCGGTTTCAACCGCATGAACGGTTGCCCCCATCATTTCCATGCGGAAGACATTCAAGCGTTGGCGTTCCACGTCTTCTGCCCCCATGTAGACATCACAGGTCATGCCAAACTTAGCTGCTGCAGCTGCTGTAGCCACACCGTGTTGACCGGCTCCTGTTTCAGCAATCACGCGCGTTTTGCCCATGCGCTTAGCCAAGAGGATTTGCCCCAAGACGTTATTTAATTTATGCGAACCTAGGTGATTCAAGTCTTCGCGCTTCAAATAAATTTTTGCCCCACCTAAATGATCTGTCAAACTTTCCGCAAAGTAGAGTGGTGTTTCGCGTCCAGAATAATCTTTCAAATAATGTTTGTATTCTGCGATAAATTCTGGATCATTTTTATACTGTTCAAAGGTTTCCTCTAATTGATTGAGCAAGTTTTGAATGGGTTCTGGTACGAAAGATCCACCAAATTGTCCGAAATAGCCTTTTGTTTCTGTCATGATTGTGTCCTCTTTTCTATATTTTCGATCTGTTTATGATCTTTTTCTCTCGCGGGCCCTTTGAGCTGCAGTCTCACTGGGTTCCTTTGAGATACAAAAAAACTCACACAGAAAAATCTGTGTGAGGACGATTCGATACCGCGGTGCCACCTCAATTGTAGGAAGCTATTCTTTCTCCTACATCTCTGACCTGTCTAACAACAGGGTGCACGATAAGGTGTGCTCACCGAATTTTTATTGTTTCAAATTCATCATCATAAACGCATCAGCCCATTTCAAGATTCACCACTGCTTGTTCGCAATCACCACAAGCTCCCTGGAAGTGAGAAAAATCTCTACTTTTCTGATGTCTTGAAGTTATTATAGCTCCCGCTTCTGACTTTGTCAACAAAAATTTCAAAAAGACACTAAAATGTTCGGATTTTACATTTCGCCATTTTTTGCTAGCAATCGTGCTCTGCAATACTGAAAGCCCAGATAGGCTAGGTAAGCTCCTAAGGTATTGGTCCACAAATCATCTAGCTCAAAGACACGATTGGCATCAAACAAGAGATCTAACAGAACTTGGCTGCATTCAATCCACAAGCTCATCGCAAAACCGAAGCACAAGACCCGTTTGCGACTCCTCAACCAGGGCCATATCCAGAGGAGTTGAAAGACTAGCGGGCTTAACAAAAAGATATTGGCTATGTTTTGGAGAACGACCTTAATGAGTTGGAGGACACTGGTGATCTGGCCAAGATTCATCACCGAATTAAGAGGAACCAGCAGGACGACGATGCGACCGAAATGTTGAATACCCGGTGTTTCCATACCCGGCTTTGGTTGTTGGGGCAAAAAACACATCAGACACAAGAGGATAAAATAGAAGAAGCTGCCACTCCGTAACAGCCTTCTTCCTCTTTTTGTTAGTTCTGTATGATCCATCAGCCCTTGTTTAAGGTTGCGCATGTTCAACAATCGCTTTCTCCCGGTCCCGTTTCATGGTATTTGAACGCAATTGGCCACAGGCAGCATCAATATCTGTACCGTGCTCTTGACGCACTACACAGTTAACACCTTGTTTTTTCAAGGTATCATAGAAGGCCATGACCCGTTCTTTTGGACTCCGGCTATATTGGTCATGCTCACTGACAGGATTGTAAGGAATCAAGTTAACATAAGACAATTTCTTGATATTCTTGAGCAATTCTGCCAACTCTAAGGCTTGCTCGACCCCATCATTGACTTCATTGAGCATGATATACTCAAAGGTCACCCGACGATTCGTAGTCTCGATATAGTATTCAATCGCCGCAAACAATTTTTCAATTGGAAAGGCCCGGTTGATCTTCATGATGCTAGAGCGCAAGTCATTGTTTGGAGCATGAAGAGACACTGCCAAATTGACCTGCACACCTTCATTTGCAAAATCACGAATTTTATGAGCCAAACCAGAAGTAGACACGGTAATATGACGAGCACCAATCGCTAATCCCTTGTCATCGTTGACCGTCCGGATAAATTTCAAGACATTGTTATAGTTGTCAAATGGTTCTCCAATCCCCATGACAACGATATGGCTAACCCGTTCATCTTGGCCACGTTCGTCAAAGTATTTTTGGACCAACATGATTTGAGACACGATTTCTCCATTGTTCAAATCGCGTTGTTTTTTGATCAAACCTGAAGCACAGAAGGTACAACCGATATTGCATCCGACCTGAGTCGTTACACAGACAGATAATCCATAGTGCTGACGCATCAAGACGGTTTCAATCAACATACCATCTGGCAATTCAAAGAGGTACTTGACCGTTCCATCTGCTGACTCTTGCACGATCCGTTGCTTAAGTGGGTTGACGACAAATTGATCATTCAACTTCGCAATCAAGTCCTTAGAAAGGTTGGTCATTTCTTCGAAAGACTGGACGCGTTTGCGATAGAGCCATTCCCAGATTTGTGCTGCACGGAATTTCTTTTCGCCGTTTTCTTCCGCCCAATCAATCATATCTTGGCGTGTTAAACTATAAATGGATGGTTTCATTCTTTCTTACTCCTCTTTTTGTCGAATCACAAAATGACGTTTGTTGTCTGTCTTCGTTGTCTTTTTAGTCTCAGCAGACGGTCTTGTTTTTTTCGAGTTTTTGGCTGGTTGTCCCTTGTCGCGTTCCCGTTTTTGGAAACGATCTTTTTGTTTGCGATTGCGCGAACGTTTTTTGGGCTCTCTTTCTTCTGATTGAGCTTTTTTGACCGGTGATTTCTTATCAAAAGAAGCACGATGAGGCTCCTTATTTTCAAGGACAAAATAAGCACAACCATAGCTACAATATTCTAACAAATAATCGTCTAAGCGACTTAATTTATCCATCGTTGCAACATCGCGCTCTTCCTTATAAAAGCCACGCAAGCGCAACTGCTCATTGCTCCAATCACCAACAATGTAATCAAACTTGGTTAAAATCTCAGAAAATCGCTGACCAAAAACAGTCGCATCAAAAGCTTCCTTCTCATTTTTCAAGAGCTCAAAGGAGAGGTTTTCTGAACGGATTTGGTCTCCTACCTGATGAAAGACAGGTCCAGGAAATTTATTGTAATTATATAATTCAGGGTCAATCTCTTTTCGCATAGTGTTCCTTCATCAAAATCTATTTACTGTAACACTTTATTTTATCATAAATTTGATGACTTGCGTCAGATTTGACTAGAAAAGAGTTGAAATTCAACATTGAGAGCTTCCAAAAGGAAAAAGAGACAAAGAAGGCAATCTTTGTCTCTATACATGTTCATCAGATGATGAAAGGGGCAAAAAAAGAGTAATTTTCGTATAGCTATTGGCCTTAGAATCAATCTCCATATGATAGGCTTCGCCAAATTGAAGATGCAATCGTTGGTCCACATTTTTCAAGCCAACACCTCCTAAACGAAGAAGGGTTTGGTCTGTTGATTCTGATCGGTCAAACCCTCGTCCATTGTCAAAAATCGATACGCAGGCGTAGTCTCCACTGACTTCAGTTGTCACTCGAATGAGACCTGGCCGATCGATCTCTTTAATGCCGTGGTAAATCGCATTTTCCACTAAGGGTTGAAGCACTAATTTAGGAATCTGATAGTCGCCCAACCGTTCATCTTCTAGAATTTCATAGTTGAGCTTTTCTCCATAACGTTGCTTCTGAATGAAAAGATACTGGCGGACATGGTCGATTTCATCTCTCAGTAGGATTTGCTCCTGGCCTTGGTTAAGAGCCAGTCGAAAATATTGAGCCAGAGACTTAGTGATGTCGACCACGCGCCGACTATCATTAAACTCCGCCATCCAGACAATCGTATCCAAGGTATTGTAGAGGAAATGCGGATTAATCTGAGCTGAAAGTGCCCGCAACTCGTACCGCCGTGCGTTCTGCTCCTCTTCCTTAACCTGTTGCATGAGATTATCGATTTGGTCCAACATGGCATTAAACGCTTGAGCGAGGGCCACCAATTCTGGAGATCCTTTGGCTACAGCTCTTACGTGAGCATCTCCTGCTCCAATCCTCAAAATGATGGTCTGAAGGTCTCGTAAAGGTTTGATCCACAAACGCAGAACAAAGCCGATCCCTATTAAACACATGATCAAAGCTAGTAATCCTAGACCAATGAAAGAGTACAGGAGCTGCGACTGCAGCATCTGAAGTCCTTCAAGTGAAGCCACTCCAATCAAGGTCCAATCGCTATCTGGAATCGGAACCTGATAGATAAAATTCTGTCCTCCTTTAGCATAGCCATCTTTCACAGCAATATAGGGCTGCATAGCCTGCATTTCTTGACTGGAAGAATAGACCGCTTTTTTGGGATGGTAGACAAACTCATGCTTTTGATTAATGATAAAACTAAAGCCTTGTTTCCCTAGTTGAAGGTGATCCAAGTAAGCCTGAAGGCTATCGTAGCCAATATCCAAGCGTACTACTCCGAGATTTTGACCAGTCTGATCGACCACTTCTTGGGTAATAGAAACCACCCATTTTTCTTTTTCCGAGGTTAAGGATTCCTTTCGAGCTGGCGTCAAAACTGGCATGGCTCTTTCCTTAATCGCCTCTTGATACCAACTTTCATTCATCATATCTGAAGAAGTCTGCATGCTGATTTTGGTATCTGTCGCTACCAGACGTCCATCCTTGGTCACCAAGACCGCAGAGACCAAGTCCGGATCCGTTTCAATCATCGTTCGCATCAGGTGTTGAACCGTTTCTTGATCCGCACTCTTGTCTTGGGCAAATTGGCGAACAGCCTGTTCCTTGCTAAGAACCGTCGTGGTCTGCTTTAATTTTTTTAGATAGGAGGTGATAAACTGACTGCTTTGATCGATACTATTTCTTGTCGTCCGCTCTGTTTGCTGGCGGATCGTCCCTGAACTCGTTTGATAATAGAGACCACCAATAAGACCAAAAAGGAGGAGAATGAAGAGAAAAAAGTAGAGGACCAGCTGGATCAGCAAGGGATATCGTTTCATTCATGCTCTCCTTTTTTATACTGCCTTGGTGTCACCCCAACCACCTGCTTAAAGCGTTGAGAAAAATAGTTCATATCTTCAAAACCAACCTGATCGGCGATCTCATAAATCTTTAGATCTGTCGTGAGAAGCAAGAGTTGAGCCTTCTTCATTCGCTCTTGAATGAGGTAGTCTTGGAAGGGGAGTCCCAGTTTTTTCTTGATCAATACACTTAGATAAGAGGCACTGAAACCAAGTTGATAGGCCAGATCCTTTAGAGTTAACTGAGAGTCTGCTAAACGAGCATGAATGGCTTCTTCCAAGTCTGTCGAATAACCATGACTGACCAAATCTTCGACTTGCGCCTTTTTTCGCTCTTGATCGAGTTTTCCCTTCACCTTTGCTAACATCTCTTCAATATCATCTTTTGAAAAAGGCTTCAGCAAATAATCATCTGCACCTAACTTGATGGCTTTCCTCGCAAACTCAAAGTCATCATAACCCGTCAAAAAAATGATATGACAAGACGGAGACTGCTCTTTGACGAGATGGGCCAGATCCAAGCCATTCATTTGTGGCATATTGATATCGGTTAGAAGGATATCGGCTGGTTGCTCTTGAAACTTCTCCCAGGCCTCACGGCCATTTTCTGCCTGGTTGATAACGGTCATTCCAAACTGTTCATAATCCACTAAGGAAGTCAGTCCCTGCCGGATAAGCTCTTCATCTTCCACAATCATGATCGCATACATGTCTTTCACCTACTTGTTTTTGCTATACTTATTATAGCAAATTATAGATCGAATTGTCTCAGACGTAGTCCAATAAATAACCGTAGCCCTTTTCTTTCATTTCTGCTTTGGGAATGAAGGTAATAGACAAACTATTGATGCAATAGCGAAGGCCGCCTTTTTCCTTGGGACCATCGGTAAAAACATGGCCCAGATGAGAATTTCCCACACGGCTCCGAACTTCTGTCCGAGTCATATTGAAACTCTTATCCTCCTTATAAATCGCCACATCAGGACTAATTGGCCGACTGAAACTTGGCCAACCACAACCAGAATCAAATTTATCCTTAGAGGAAAAGAGGGGCTCACCGGTCACGACATCTACATAAATACCGGCATCAAACTGATCCCAGTAACGATTGGAGAAGGCTCGTTCGGTATCATTTTTTTGTGTCACCGCATACTCTTCGGGGGATAACTTCTTTTTGATCTCCTCATCGCTCGGCTTGGAGTAGCGACTAGCATCAATAACAGGATAAGAAGCCTGATTGACATCGATATGGCAGTACCCATTTGGATGTTTCTTTAGATAATCCTGGTGGTAGTCCTCAGCCTTGATGAAATTGGTCAGTGGCTCTTTCTCCACTGCTAACGGTTTGTCGTATTTTTTTGCTTCTTCTTCAAAGACTTGGTTAATGGTTGGAATGTCCTCTTGAGAGACATAATAGACACCTGTTCGGTATTGTGTTCCTTGATCATTTCCTTGTCGATTCTTCGACGTTGGGTCGATAATCCGGAAATAATGCAGGAGCAATTCTTTCAGAGATACCTTCTTGACATTGTAGGTGATGTGAACTGTTTCAGCATGGCCTGTTTGAGGGACCAATTCATACTTGGTCGTTTCTCCCTTTCCATTGGCATAGCCTGATACGGCATCAATCACACCTGGAACACGGGAGAAATATTCTTCTACGCCCCAGAAGCAACCACCAGCCAAATAAATTTCACGCTGATCCTTTGGATCAACCTTTTCCTTTGTTTCCTTTTTGGCTACTGGAGTCTGACTCATCGATGCTTTTTTGATACTCTCCGTACTTGTTTCTGATCGATCCATTCCGTTTGCTCCCTTACTAAAGAAAAAGAAACCAATCGATAGTAAGCCAACGAGAAGGATAGCAAACACTTTCCACTTTGTTTCCATTGTCTATCTCCTTACTGCATGTTCTCTAGGGTCTTGAGGATATCCTCTTTATTCATAAAGCCAATCTGGCTCTTTGATAACGTCCCATCACTATTGATAAAGAGAGCCGATGGATAAGAACGAATCCCATACTCTTTGAGTAGCTCCCCTTTACTATCTAGCAAGACTGGGAAATCCTTGTAGTCCAAAGACTGGTACCAATTTTTGAAATCTGCTGCTGATTTTTCGCCATTAAAGGTTGGAGCTACAACAGATAAAACCACATAATCCTTACCTGCCTCTTCCTTTGCCAACTCATTGGTATCCTCTAATGTCGACAGGCAAATAGAGCACCAGGAAGCCCAAAATTTGAGGTAAACTTTCTTCCCTTTGTAATCGGATAAGCGGTAGGTCTTGCCATCCACTCCTTGCAAGCTAAAATCCTTCACTTTCTTGCCAGATGGTTGCCTAGCCCCAGCTTTGGCTGTTTGTTGGCTCATGTCCTTATTGGAAGTAGCCATTCCTTGACTCGAACAAGCCCCCAAAAGTCCAGTACACAAAAATCCTGCAGCTACTAAAGCTAATTTCTTCATCATTATTACCTCTTTAAACAAGGAGAAAGTCATCCTCAGATGACCTCTCCCTTCTTTCATTCCTTGTCTGATTTCATATCAGATGATTCACTCTTTTCATTTTTCATTTCTGAATCGCTAGATTTCATCTCATCTTTTTTCATATCGTCCTTCATTTCCGAACTGCTGTCAGACATCATAGATGAATCTTTCATGTCTTCTTTTTTCATTTTATCATCGGACATGGATGAATCCTTCATATCGTCCTTCTTCATATCGTCCTTCTTCATCATACTACTATCGTCCGTTTTTTTCATGTCTGAATCTGATTTCTGTCCAGAACAAGCAGCTAAAGTGACGATGCTAAGTGTAGCAACAGAAAGTGCAAGAATTTTTTTCATGATTTTTCTCCTTTAATCCTTTAAGATTAGTGAAACAGGGATGCGAGGCTATTAAGATTTCCTAGCATCAGCAAGATGCCCATCAAGATGATGAGGGCACCACCAATTTTTTTCAAGGTTCCCATATGGGGCTTGAGTTTAGCAAAATGTTGTAGAACCCAGCTAGAAGCTAGAGCCAAGACTAAGAAGGGGAGCGCCAAGCCTAATGTATAGACCAGCATCAGGAGAGCGCCTTGCAAAGCACCATTTCCTCCAGAAGCGGCAATGGCTAGAACCGAACTCAAAACTGGTCCGACACAAGGGGTCCAACCAAAACTAAAGGTTACCCCTATCAGAAAAGCATTGAAGAATTCATTGCGCTCCCGATTCTTTTTGAGTTGGATGGTCTTTTGTTTTTGGAGTTGTCTCAGATTGATCACTTCCATTTGGTGAATCCCTAATAGGATCACAATCCCTCCTAGCAGATAGCGAAACCATGGAGCATACAATACCTGGCCAAGGGCCCCTGCACCGTATCCTAGAATCAGGAAAACAGTTGATAGACCTGCGATAAAACAAAGAGTCTTCACCAGGCCATACCAAGAAATGTCTCTTCCAAAAATCCGAACAGTTTTCACACGTTCAGAATCCAATAGAATCCCTACATAGACTGGCATCAGTGGTAAAATACATGGGGAGAAAAAGGATAGAACTCCCGCTAAGAATACTGAAATGGAAAACAAACTGGTTTGAATCATTTCACTACCTCCCTTTCTTTCTGATACCAGTATAAAGAAAAAATCCCTCTAAAAATAGAGAGATTGATAAGCAAAAACTTGAATTTGATTAGAAGGTGAATCTTCCTATCTGCCAACTCTATCTCGTACTTTCAAGTACGAGACTGATCTAACAAGATACTTCTACTTCTTTTTCAAATAATCAATAGCGTCTTGAAGGGTTTTGACGGGGACAATTTTCATATTCGAATGAATTTGTTTCGCGGCTTCTTTAGCTGTTTCATAGTTTGATTTGGCCTTAGGATTAGCCTTCTTTTCTTCTTTGGAAACAGGGTTATTAGGGGCAAAGAAAATTTCTGCTCCTTCTTTATCGGCTGCGACGACTTTCTTGTCAATCCCACCGATATCGCCAACCGTTCCATCTTGGTTAATGGTTCCTGTCCCTGCAATATGGCGTCCCTGACGAAGATCTGGATCAGCCACTTGAGTGTAGATGGCTAGGCTAAACATCATACCGGCACTTGGTCCACCAATCCCTTCGGTCGCAAATTGGACAGGAACATCGCCTTTGGCTTCAGTCCGGTCGATCAAGCTAATCCCAATTCCGTTTTTCCCGTTGGACAATTTGATGATCTTTCCATCTGCTGTCTTGGTTTGTCCATCCTCGATATAGGTCACCGAAACAGGGTCGCCAATTTTTTGAGAACCGACATAGTCAATCAATTCTTTGGAACTCTTAAAGGTCTTGCCATTCACACCGGTGACGGTATCCGCAATGTTCAAGATTCCCTTAAAGGTCGAGTCATCTGCTACCTGCATGACATAAACACCTAGAAAGTCCATCTGGGTTTCTTTTCCAGCTGTCTTTAACCCTTGGTAGATGGCCATATTTTGCGAGGTTTCCATATAGAATTGGTTAATCCGCGTAAATTCTTGGCTCGAACTACCACCTGTCATATCCTTGGCAGAGTAGATATCTGTAAAAGGTGTCGCCCAAGCATAGATCAAATCAGCCGGGGTCGCTTCTTTCACTGCCACGGTTACAAAGTCATAGGATCCTGACTTGGTATCCGCTTTTCCATCGACTGTCATGACCGATCGAATGTCTTCTGCCGTTCCTGGCATCTCAATATAATAGGGAAGACGAATCACAAAGGCAGCTAGCAAGAGGAACAAGAAAAGAACGCCTGCAATCGGCCATCGGTATTCTTTCAATCGTCCTTTTTTCTTTTTTGTAGGCAAGCTTGGTTTATTCGCTTGTGTCATCTTTGATTTCCTCCATTACACTATTTGGTACATAAGGTGAGATATCCTGCTGAAAAGCCAGCAACTCTCGAATACGTGTTGAACTAATGGCCTGGTAAGGAGGCTGGGCATAGAGATAAACCGTCTCCAATTCAGGTGCCAACTGGTGATTAAAATAATCCATATTGGCTTCGTATACCAGATCCTGTGCATTGCGCAAACCCCGGATCAAGGTGATGACCCCAAGATTGCGCGCCACTGTCACAGCCAACTCTTGAGTTGACGTCACAATTTCAACATTTTCCAAATGAGCCAAGGCCCCTTCCACCATGCGCACGCGCTGCTCAATAGAAAAGAGTCCGACTTTTTCCGGATTATAAAAAATTCCGACATAGACACGGTCAAACAAGCGACTAGCTCGCTCGATCAATTGCACATGCCCAATGGTAATCGGATCAAACGATCCTGTAAACAATCCACTTCTATCTGACATATACTGTTACCTTACTAATTCCATAGATTTTTTCTTTCCAGATTCCCACTTGTCCGATTTCCTCAGGAAGTTCTACGTGTTTATCGGTTTCGCACACAATCATGATGTCCTCTGACAAGAGTTGGCGCTCGCACAAGGTTTCGATATCGCAGACAATCTCTTCCTTGGCATAAGGAGGATCCAAGAAAACTAAGTCAAAGGTGCCCGTTAGGAGACCCAAGGCCTGCTTGGCCTCCATTTTTAGCAGTTGAAACCGTTCCTTTTCCTTGGTCATGGCAATATTGGCTGCTACAATCTCCTGCGCTCTACGATCTCTTTCTACTAGAACGGCCTCTGACATGCCTCGAGAAACGGCTTCGATAGAGAGCCCACCGCTTCCTGCATAGAGATCCAGCACTCTTCCACCATAAAAGTAAGGACCAATCATATTGAACATGGCCCCTCTGACCTTGTCAGAAGTCGGCCTGGTTGTTTTTCCTTCAAGTGTTTTGAGGGGACGTCCCCCATAGGTTCCAGATACTATTTTCATAGGGACCATTATACCAAAAAAAATCAGAAAATTGCGATTTGATATGGTCAAGCGACAATTAAAAGAGGCTGGGACAAAAGTCCTAGCCTCTCA
>NZ_KV818853.1:591381-616355 GCF_001815045.1 Streptococcus sp. HMSC065E03
ACGAATTACCGATTTCTGTCCCACTCTCTTTCTTCCTTATAGGATATTTTCATATTCATCGCGGACAGATTGAGGCCAGACACTAGTTTGGACTTCACCGATATGTTTCTTACGAAGTAAGAACATAGCCAAACGAGATTGTCCGATCCCTCCACCAATCGTGAGTGGGAAGAGACCATTTAACAAAGCCTTGTGCCACTCTAATTGGAGACGATCCTCGTCCCCTGTAATCGCAACTTGACGGCGAAGCGTATCTTCATCGACACGGATCCCCATTGAAGACAACTCAAAGGCTGAACCTAGAACGTCATTCCAGACTAGGATATCACCATTCAAGCCCTTATAGCCATTTTCAGACTCTGTTGTCCAGTCATCGTAGTCAGGTGCACGGCCATCGTGTGGTTTGCCATCTGCAAGCTCTCCACCAATCCCGATCAAGAAAACGGCTCCGAATTCTTTGGCAATGGCATTTTCACGCTCTTTTGGAGTTAAATCTGGATAGCGTTCCACCAACTCTTCTGTGTGAACGAAGGTAATTTGTTTTGGAAGAACTGACTCAATGTCATAGCGCGCTTCTACTGCTAGTTCTGTTAAACGAATCGCCTTGTAGATTTTTTCAACCGTTTCTTTGAGGTAGGCGATATTGCGTTGACCATTTGGGATGACTTTTTCCCAGTCCCATTGGTCTACATAAACAGAGTGGATAGCGTCTAGCGAATCTTCATCTGGACGAAGAGCCTTCATATGGACAAAGAGACCTTCTCCTTCGCCAAAACCAAAACGTGCCAAGGTATGGCGTTTCCATTTTGCGAGTGAATGCACGACTTCATAAGTCTCATCAGGAATTTGAAGGACCTTTACAGATACCGGATGTTCAATCCCAGAAAGGTTATCCTGCATCCCGTCTCCTACCTTACTCAAAATTGGCCCTTGGACTTCAATGATATCCAATTTATCTTTTAAATACTGCGTAAACGTCGTTTTAACAAACGAAATTTCTTTTTGTTGGTGGATAAAACTTTTTTTCATATAGTTCCTCATTTATAGACATTTTAGAATTGATTATACTCCTTTTTCAATCAAAATCAAGTCTTTTCATTCGTTTTCAACTGAATTTTTCTCTTGCAAAAAGGATTCATTTTTGATAAACTATATGTAACTTTTAAAACGTTACATAGGAGAAGCGACATGTTTGATGCAAAAAAACTAAAAGAAAGACGCCTGGAAAAAGGCTTGACCCAAGCAGATGTCTACGAGGATCTCAAGATTTCTCGCAAGACATACTCCAGTTGGGAGAATGGCTTAGCGGAGCCACACGAAAAAAATCTCAGGAGGTTGGCCAAGCGCCTCTCCGTTAAAGAGGACTACTTTATTAACAAAGACTCCGCACTCTACACCTACCCTTTATTAACCCCACCTCATCAAATGAAAGTCGACCAGTTGGCCAGCCAGTTATTGGAACAGCAGCAAAAAGTTGTCTCCTTGACAGCTTATAAGGTTCTTTCGATTGAGCTGGCAGCCGGTTTGGGACACACCTTTTATGACAACGAAACGGACTATGAAACCGTCTATTTTGACCAAGAGATCCAGCATGACTTTGCTTCTTGGGTATCCGGAAATTCGATGGAACCTCTCTACCCCAATGGCTCTGTTGCCCTCATGAAGCAAACTGGATTTGATTACGATGGGGCGGTCTATGCCATCATCTGGAATGGAAAAACCTACATCAAGAAAGTCTATCGGGAAGCGGAAGGCTTGCGCTTAGAATCCATCAACCCTGACTACGATGATTTATTTGCTCCCTATGAAGACGAGCCCAAAATCGTCGGCATTGTGGTCGGGCATTTTCTTCCACTCGAGGTTTAAATATGCTATTTGATTATTCACGTGAGCCTCATTCTGATATTGCTTTTGTGGATATGAAAAGTTTTTATGCTAGCTGTGAATGTGTCCGTCTGGGGCTCAACCCCTTGACGACTTCCCTTTGCGTCATGAGTCGAAGCGACAATTCTGCTGGCCTGATTTTGGCGAGCTCTCCCGTTTTCAAACAAGTCTTTGGCAAGAAGAATGTCAGCCGTAGCTACGACCTACCTTTTGACCTCAAAACCAGAAAATTTAATAGCTACGTCGCCCAAAAGCAAGGATTGCCCACAGATCCAGCCTTTATTGCATCCATTGAATCCTGGGCCAAGAGGACTCTGATTGTCCCTCCACGGATGAATGCCTATATTCAAGTCAATATGGAGATTCAGAAGGTCTTTCAGGAATTTGCGGCACCAGATGATATTTTCCCTTACTCGATTGACGAAGGCTTTATCGATCTGACTTCTTCCTTAAATTATTTTATTCCAGATCCCTCCCTCTCTCGAAAGGAAAAACTGGATCTCCTTTCTGCCAGGATCCAAAAAAGGATCTGGCAGGAAACTGGCATCTACTCTACCATCGGCCTCAGCAATGCCAATCCCCTTCTTGCCAAGCTAGCCTTGGACAATGAAGCCAAGCATTGCCGAAATATGCGCTCCAATTGGTCTTATGAAGATGTAGAAAGTAAGGTCTGGAAACTGCCCCATCTCACTGATTTTTGGGGCATTGGACGTCGTACTGAAAAGCGATTGCAAAAGATCGGGATCACGTCGATTGCCGAACTGGCTCAGGCTCATCCAGATCTCTTAAAGAAAGAATTCGGAGTCATAGGCCTTCAACTGTGGTTCCATGCTCATGGCATTGATGAAAGCAATGTCCACAAACCTTATCGTCCGAAATCGCGAGGCATTGGTAACTCTCAAATCTTGCCCTATGACTACCATCTACAAACTGACATTGAACTGGTATTTCGGGAGATGGCTGAACAGGTGGCTATTCGCTTGCGACGGAAAAAAAAGAAGACCCAGCTGATCTCCATTCATGCCTCCTACTCCAAAATCGAGGGGCTTCCGTCCATTCACTGCCAGCAAAAGATTGAGCCTACCCAATCCACCAAGGTTTTATCCGATACGGTTCTGCGGCTCTTTCGCTCCAAGTACGAAGGAGGCGCCATTCGGCAGATTGGTGTTTTTTATGGAGAACTTGTCGAGGAGTCTCTTCAACTCTTTTCTCTCTTTGATGACCCAGTAGCCCTGGAAAAAGAGGAGAAACTTCAGCATACGATTGACCGCATTCGGGACCAATTTGGCTTCACCTCTCTTCAGAAAGGCTCCTCACTACTAGAAAACTCACGCGCCATTGCACGCAGTAAACTAACAGGCGGACATTCCGCAGGAGGCTTAGATGGATTAACATGATCGACCGTTCTTATCTCCCTTATCAATCCGCCCGCGAATTTCAAGATCGTGGCATGGCCAAATGGGCTGGCTTCTTTTTATCCGAGCACACAACTGCCCTGCATACAAAAGAAATTGACCGCAGTCAGCTCACAATTCTTCCACTTGCTGAACAGATCCAGCTCCTGGAGCAGGCCTTTCAACAACAAACGACGATTTCGATCACAACTCTAGAGGGGAATCAATTTGCAACCTACACAGGTTCGATTCACACCTTATCTGCTTCTGAGGTTCTTCTCAAAAGCGATGGCCACTATCACCGTCTGCTCGTAGACTCTATCATTTTTATTGAATCTGAGGAAACATCCTATGAAACCTATTCAGACTAAACACGAATTACAATTTGATTATTTTTCGGAGAATTACCACCAATTTGAGATAGAGTTTTACAAGTGGGCAGCTACTTCTACACCGCTCGTCTTTTTAGAAGATGATATTCTCCACTCCATGGCAGCAGGCCAGCGAAATTACTTTCGTCTTCACCACACCAAAAGTCGGGATCATCGAGACCATTATTTCTATTTTAAAGTTTCCACACTCTCCCAATCACCCCTGACCCGTATTTACGCTTATACAGGACATCACTTACAAAAGATAGATCCTCCTCAGACAGAGAAAAAGGATAGCTTGATCTAAGAAGCTATCCTTTTTCTTGATTTATGGGATTCACTACAGTCCTTACGAGTGATTAGAATCCATCTACGTTTGTGTAGATTTTTTGTACGTCTTCGTCATCTTCAAGAACGCTGTAAAGTTTTTCAAATGTTTCCAAATCTTCACCTGACAACTCAACTTCTGATTGAGGAATCATTTCCAATTCAGTTACTTGGAATTCTTCGACACCTGATTCACGCAAAGCAACGATCGCTTTGTGAAGATCAGTTGGAGCAGTGTAGACTGTGATCGTTCCTTCTTCTGCTTCGACATCATCTACATCAACATCTGCTTCAAGCAAAAGTTCAAAGATCGCATCGGCATCATCACCAGCAAAGACGATAACACCTTTGTTGTCAAAGAGGTAAGATACAGAACCGGAAGCTCCCATGTTCCCACCGTTTTTACCAAAAGCAGCACGGACATTGGCAGCTGTACGGTTAACGTTTGAAGTCAAAGTATCAACGATCAACATCGAACCATTTGGTCCAAATCCTTCGTAACGTCCTTCTGTAAAGGTTTCGTCAGTGTTTCCTTTTGCCTTATCGATCGCTTTATCAATTACGTGTTTTGGCACTTGCGCTTGTTTCGCACGGTCAATAACGAATCTCAAAGCAGTATTTAGTTCTGGATCTGGTTCACCCTTTTTAGCAGCTACATAGATCTCCACACCAAATTTGGCATATACTTTTGAGTTGGCACCATCTTTGGCAGTTTTCTTGGCAACAATATTGGCCCATTTACGTCCCATGAGGATTCTCCTTAAATTTTTTCAAATTATTTTCAATCTTTTATATTATATCACAAATCACAAGACTTGGAAGAGTTTTTTGCGTATCCTTCCAATTGTAGTTGCTCGACTATTCACCCTTTATTGATCTTCCACTCTCACTGGCACCCGACCCCAGATCTGCTCTGGCAATTGGGGATGGCCTAGTTGATACACCTGATCGGCTTGCTGGGTCAAGTCTTCCCAAGGTTCCTTACCGATTCGAGTCACGATTTCTACTGATTTTTTCAAGCCTTTGAGGTGAGCTTGTCCCTTTGCGGAAAATCCTAAGACATGAATGGCATCGGGAAGAGCTTGATCCATCGCCCCTACCAAGATGTAGGTCAAGATGCGGCGCACACGTGCCTTGGTATAGCGCTTGGTTGCGACTTTCTCCACCAGGTCTTCCACAGAGCTAGCACTTCGAACCGCATCCTTTATCCGATGGGCCAGTTCTTCATTGACTTGAAAAATCTGTGACAGATCTGGATGGGTTAAGATTTGATAACGGAGCAGTTGGTCATAATCCTCCCAAGATACCTGTGGAGCCGACTGAAAGAGTTGGCTATTAGGCATGAATCTAGCGACAAAGTCCTGATCTTCCTTGTGTAAGCGTAGACTAGTGGCAGAAGCATAAACTACCTCTTTTTCTTCCGAATGGTAGCCTGCTCCCTGGCGTTGAATAGGCTTGAGCACAATCCCCTTCCCAGCACAAGCTTTGGCATAGGCCAATCCCAGGATATGATTGGGAGTATCTCCTGTGAACTCCACTCCAGCAAAGGTTTCCCACATTTTTTGGGTCTTTTGTGGATAGGATAAATCTTCTGGAAGACTTCGCAGGAAAGCTTCCATTTCCGCTTCTTTCTCCGAATAAACAGTCGCAATCGCTTGGTAATCTAAGACCGCTTCTGTCCCAAAGGTCAATTGGTCGATTCCCAGACGGGATAAGATTTCTAACGCTCCCTTGGCAAAATGATCAGCCGACTGAACAGCCACGAGAAAGGGGAGCTCGACCACTAGATCCGCTCCATTTTCCAGAGCCATCTGCGCCCGTGTCCACTTGTCTACAATGGCAGGCTCGCCACGTTGAACAAAATTTCCGGACATGGCCACAATCTTCAGCCCCTCTGCCTGTTCCAGCAGGTACTTGTGTCCATTATGAAAGGGATTAAATTCTGCAATAATTCCTGTAACTGTCATGCTGTCCTACTTCTGTGCTACGAAGAACCAACGTTTGCTGGTCTTTGTTGGCGCCTTATCTTCAAAATCTGCATACAATTTAAAAGATTTAAAGCCAGCCTGCTCCAATAAAATGTCATAGGTTAAAACTTCATAGGTGCGTTCCTCATGAACTTCATCGTGCCGACTAAAGGAACCATCTTCTTCTTGCACAAAGAAGGTCAGCTCATGGACGATCGAGTGAGGGGCTGCATCCTCATAGGTATCCCAGAGCATGGCAAAGTCTTCTGCATTTTCGTGGTAAGAGTAGCCTGGGAACACCTCATCCGTTTGATAGGTCGAATGGACATCAAAGATAAAGACTCCGTCCTCATTGAGGGCATTATACACTTCTTTAAAGACATCTCCTACTTCCACCTCGTCCTGCATATAGCAGATAGAATCCGAGTAGCAGGTCACGAAATCATAAGTGCCTGCTTGCGAGAGATCCAACATATTCCCCTCGATAAAATCAATCTTCTGCTTGGCTGAAGCAGCTCTTTTTTCAGAAATTATCAGCATGTCCGCACTCAGGTCTAATCCTGTCACATCAAAACCAGCTTGGGAAAAGCGGACAGACTGGATCCCTGTCCCACAAGCCAATTCCAGTAATTTTTTCCGCTCCTTGCTTTTAGGAAGATG
This sequence comes from Streptococcus sp. HMSC065E03, assembly GCF_001815045.1. Lineage (NCBI taxonomy): Bacteria > Bacillati > Bacillota > Bacilli > Lactobacillales > Streptococcaceae > Streptococcus > Streptococcus sp. HMSC065E03. The sequence goes on from NZ_KV818853.1 coordinate 597,985, forward strand.
CCGGAGGGAAAAATCCGTCCACAAGTCATACAGACTATCATCCATGACCGCATCGTAGACCGCCGCAAACATTTCATAAGTCGCCATATTCATGATACCAAGTCCGCCCGTAATCCGATAGAAAATTAGGGGAGTGAGACAGAACGAGTTTTCAAAAAAATTCGTTCGTTGTCTCACCCCCGCAAGGCTGATTAGGTACTCTTCCGAGCTTAAAAAGCGAATGAAGAGTCCAATCAGCTACTGCGTCAAACAATAAATTTTAAAGTTAACAATTTGACATAGTCCTATCTATTTCCCGAGGAGTACAGGACGGGTTCAAATCCTTTCTTTCCATAGAATTTCAATTTAACCAACAAAACTCAGTTGCTACCAACTGAGTTTACCTGCTTATGCTAGGACTGCCGAAAGATCGACAGCACTTGCTTCGTGCCATAGCTTTTCTAGGTTATAGTGGGCACGCATTTCTTCTGAGAAGACATGGACCACCACACTACCTAAGTCAAGAAGAACCCAACCTCCAGCTGAATCACCTTCGACGTGGCTGGCATTGCAACCAGCTTCAACGACCTTCTCGCGAATATTTTCAGCGATAGCCTCCAATTGACGGCTATTCATAGAGCTTGCGATGACAAAGTAATCTGTCACACTGGTTAAGCTTTGAACATCCAAAGCTACAATGTCCTCTGCACGCTTTTCATCTGCTGCTTTGACAATTAGTTCAAGTAGTTCTTTTTCTTTCATGTAATCCTCTTTCCTTAAAAAATTGATTTGTAATCTAAGACATCCGCAAAACGTTCTGCCCAAATATTTTCATAAAATTCATTAAGCGTTTCTGCCGGAATATCCTCTCCATCAAAGGTTGTGACAGCTCCTTCTGGAATGACCAGCTTGTAGCCGTATTCAAACCCCACTTTGACGGATGTATCGACACAATATTCTGTCTGCATACCACACAGGACCAGTTGTTCAATCCCTTGTTGATCCAAGTATTCTTTTAATCCTGTCTCTTTAAATATGCTATTGTATCGCTTCTGAAATACCTTTTCATTCTCCTGTCTTTTCAACAGAGGCGATAATTGCCAATCTTCCGAAGTTAAAGCCTCAGGCGTTTCAATATGCTGCATGTAGATAATTTCAATCTGCTCTTTTCTAGCCTGATCTTGCAAATAAGCGATCTTCTCTAAGAGCTTTTCTGTCTCAAAACCTGTTTCCACTAAGATATTTTGTACATCAATAATGATAAAAGCTGTCTTCACTCACTGCTCCTCTTTCAAATACTTCACAAAGGCATTATAGGTTTCAAGGGTTTGGGGATAAATGGGCAATCCTTGGTGGGCTAGGTGTTCGACCGTGCGAGCCGTCTCATAGGCCACGGCACGATCCAAGGAGACTTGGGCGATGTCACGTGCTTGATCTACCCCTGGAAAGGTCCGGTTGTGCTCAATGTAATCTGCCACATAGACAATCTTGTCTAAGGTTGACATCTGTCCACTCCCCACGGTGTGAATCTCAATACTGCGAAGAATGGCTGGATCTGTCAGTCCGAGATCTTCTTGGATCTTGTAAATCCCAACCATCCCATGCCAGACATTATTGCCCCAGTTTTTTAACGCTGGATCCAGCTCATAGCGATCAATCAAGTCCAGAAATTCCTGATCTGATAATTTTTTGGCGTAGTCATGTAACAAACCTGCTAGGCCAGCCTGCTCTTCATCAGCCCCATAGCGTTTGGCCAAGTCACGCGCAGCCTTCTCAACTCCTAAACAGTGAGTTAGCCGCTTTTCTGGCAGGATTTGACGCATTTTTTCAAGCAAGACCTCACGAGAAAAGCCTAGATAGTTTTCATAGGTCATTGATACAATCCTTCTTTCTTGATGTAGTCCAAGACTGGTTTTGGCAACATAAAATTTGGCGTCCGGCCTTTGGCTACAAAATCACGCACCATACTAGAGGAGATGTCCATGAGAGGAACATCCACCCAGATCACCGGATAAGAAGTTCCTGCCTTATAGCGTGGTCGCTGTACCCCGACAAATTGTACAATCTCCACCAATTCATCGATGCGGTGCCATTTTGGTAAATAATCTACCATATCTGCACCAATAATGAAGTAATAATCTGTGTCTGGATCCCGTTCATTGAGCAAGAGCATGGTGTCGTAGGTATAGGAAATTCCTTTACGTTCGAGCTCGATCGTCTCGATCTCCAGACCTTCAATGCCTTCAATGGCTAATTCCAGCATCTCAAGGCGATGGTGCTCTGCAATCGTCCCCTTGGCATCGACATGCGGTGGCTCATACTCAGGCATCAAGAGCACCTTATCTAACCCTAATTGTTGGCGCACTTGATCCGCAACGACCAAATGGGCATTGTGGACCGGATTGAAATTTCCACCCAAAATACCAACTTGTTTGCGTTTCTTGTCTTTGATCTCTGGCTCTAACTCTACCTTGGTAAAGGGAGTCAATAGTTCAATTGCCATAGGTTTGCTCTCCTCGATGTCTTAAATTTCTTTTACCTTCGCTGAAATTTTACGATTTTCTTTTTTGCTCGATTGTTTAAATAAGATGAGAATCCGACCAATCTTTTGGACCGTTTCCACACCGATTTCCTCTTCCAAGATTTCTGCTACTTCATGGATATTCTCATCCGTATTTTGAAGAAGGGTCACCTTGATCAGTTCACGCGCATCTAGCGCTTGGCGCACACTGGTTTTGATTTGGTCATTGAGCCCGTTTTTCCCGATTTGGATAATGGGTTTGAGACTGTGGGCTTGGCTGTTGAGGAAAGCCCGTTGTTTAGATGTTAATGTCATATTTTTTTCATTGTTTCTTTTTTGATACTTTTCTGATGTGGTGGCGGTCGTCAGCGACCTCCTAACGGAGTTCCATGACTTAAATTTGAGCCTAAAGTCTCAAATTTTCCGCGCCTAAGTAGTAAAATATCTACTTAGGCTTTCACCACAGCGAAAAGTATCCTTTCTAGGCTCGTTGCACTCGCCCAGTCTACAAAGAAACTATTTCCTTTCAAATTTTTAAATAATAGCTTTGCGGGTAACGACGGCAACGCCTTCTGGTGCCCAGACGGCTACTTTGGCTTCACCATTGACGCGGATCCAACCGAGTCCTGAGATAACGAGGTCAGTCTTGTCCTTGATGGTAAACTCATGGGAAATCAAAGGCGGGAATTCTTCTTTTTCCTTGCTGTTAGGAGGGGTTAGTAAGCCACCGACATGCTTGTCATAAAAAGCGGTCGCGCCTTCTAGCTTGGTTCGGTGAAGCTTGAGTTCGTTGTCAAAGAAGGCAGTGAACCCTTGCTTTTCTCCCTTGATAAAGTCAAAACGTCCTAGACCACCCAAGAAAAGGGTTTGCTCTGGATTGAGCTGGTAAGTCTTGGGTTTGATTTCCTTTTTAGGGCTGACATACTTGAGGTTTTTCGCCGTCAAGTAATGAGCCATCTGGTGGCGATGGATAATCCCTGGCGTATCGTAGATGTAGGATCCATCGTCCAATGGAATTTCGATCTTATCCAGTGTCGTCCCTGGGAAGCGAGAGGTCGTGATGATATCCTTATCCCCAGTGATTTCTTGGATAATTGCATTGATGAGGGTCGATTTCCCTACGTTGGTCACACCCACCACATAGACGTCACGGCCTTTGCGGTACTGCTCAATCTTTTCCATCAAGTCCTTGATCGCGCTCTTGTTTTGGGCAGAGGTGAGGACCACATCAACAGGACGCATGCCTTCTTCGTGGGCTCGCTCCATCAACCAGTGGGTCACCTTGCTATCCTTGACAGACTTGGGCAAGATGTCTTTTTTGTTTCCGACCAAGAGGACATCATTTCCTGTTACAAAGCGAGGTAAGCCAGGAATGACGGAGCCATTAAAGTCAAAAATATCGACTACATTGACCACGAGTGCATCACTATCTCCTACCTCGTGAAGGAGCTTTAGAAAATCATCATCTGTCAGATGCACATCTGTGATTTCATTGTAGTGACGCAGACGGAAACAGCGTTGGCAATAGACTTCGCCTGTTTCCAGGCCCTTTTCAAGAGCTGATTGGGGAGTATAGCCTAGCCCCTCTTTGTTTTCAGTCTGAATGGGGGCTCCACAGCCAATACAGAATAATTCTTCCATTCTTAAATTCCTTTTTTGTATACAATCGGACCATATTTTTCGGCCATTTGCTTCATGACTCGGCGTTCACGCGCCCGGTTTATCTGGGTCTTGATGGAGTCATGCTCAACCAAAGGCTTGACCAAAATCGAGCGAATGCCTGCACGATGGGCAGCCCGGATATCCGTCATCAGTTGATCCCCGACCATGACCACTTCATTTTTCTCATAGTGGAAACGTTTGAGGGCCCGATTAATCCCAAAAGTAAAGGGCTTAAGCGACCAGGCTTCATAGTCAATATCAAATTTCTCAACCGCACGCTTGACCCGTTTGGGACTATTATTAGACACCACGATAACCCGAATCCCTCCATCACGAAGGTCATGCAACCACTGGCGCATCTCAGGAGTTCCATCCGGATTATTCCAAGCAATCAAGGTGTTATCCAAATCCACAAGGACCGCCTTAATACCCTGTTTTTTCAAGTCTGTAACGGTGAGATCATAGGCTGCTTCCACCGCAAAATCTGGTTTGTAATTTTCGATTGACACGTTTTTCTCCAAACATTCGTATTCTCTCCATTATAGCATAAAATGGGGTTTTTCGCACGGATGACTTGATTTCAAGATAGAGGTCGGCGGTCATATATGTGAATGCAAAATCTCTTCACTTTTTTTCTAATACAAAAGAACTTCCCCAAATGGAAAGTTCTTTTGTATTAGAGTGGAGAGCCGTTTTATTCACAATTTAGACTTTTTTCCATTCTTTTCTTCCTGCGAATTCTTATAATATATGAATTGAAGGTCGCTAACAATACTAGTAGCACCTACTTTTTCTTCTCTTTCGATATGAAGCACTTTAGAAAATTTCTGAAAATCACTTTCTTCAACACTTGGTGCAATACGAATATCTACAGATTGCCAACTATCATCTTTCACTTCATATCCAACCAAAACAATCACAAAGTCATTTCCAACCTGCTGTCGACCTGATAGCAACATGGATGCTTTTCCAAACAACGCATCATAATATGTTGGATTAGATACTGCAAATAGGATAATATCTTGTCTTTTTAATTTTCCATCAACACTGGCTATGGGAATTTTATCAATATTCTCAATCATAGGTAAAACGGTGTCACGTTTTAACCCTTCAAAACTCCATTCATTGTTATAATCTGATTTCGGATTCATGATTTTATCATAACTGTATAGATACTCCGCTCCCATACAAAGAAAGAATAAGACAAAAGGAATACAAGTAACAATCAGGACACGTTTTTTATTTCCTGCTAAGAGATCAAACATGACATAACTGAAATAAATTAATAACCCCCAGGAAAGTGTATTTTGATTGATGAAAGTATCTCGCACATTAGTAAAAGCTATTTCCCATAATTTCTGATGGTATAAATTTATATATTCTTCCACTACATCCTCCTCTAATATCTATGATGCTAATTCGAGCCTCAATTACATCATTATACCATCTTTTAAGGCTTTCATCACCTCCATCACCAGAGCTTACAAATAGACAAAAAAATGGTATAGTAGAAGAAAAAAATACACGGAAGAGTTATGATAACAAAAGAAAAAAAATTGAGGGAGGTCTCTCCTCTTCTCCAGCGCATCATTAATTGGTCGTCCATCATTGGAGCTCTTGGGACCTTGGCCTTTTGTATCTGGGCCTACTTTGCTGGCATCCTTCAATCCAAAGAAACCTTGTCAGCTTTTATTCTCCAAGCAGGCATCTTTGGACCACCTCTCTTTATCTTTCTTCAGATCCTTCAAACAGTGGTCCCTATTATTCCTGGCGCCCTGACATCTGTCGCTGGTGTCTTTATCTATGGCCACATCATTGGTACCATCTACAACTACATCGGGATAGTGATTGGCTGTGCCATTATCTTCCACCTAGCCAGAATGTACGGGCCTAAGTTCGTCCAATCTATGGTCAGTCAGAAGACCTACGACAAGTACATTGGCTGGCTCAATGAAGGCAAGCGGTTCGATCGCTTCTTTATCTTCATGATGATCTGGCCGGTTAGTCCCGCTGACTTCATCTGTATGCTGGCAGGTCTGACGAAGATGACCTTCAAACGCTACATGACCATCATCATCCTCTGCAAACCTATCACCCTCGTCATCTACACTTACGGTCTCACCTATATCATCGATTATTTCTGGAAAATGGTCTAAAAATAGGTTACTTAAACTTTTTCTCTTACAGAATCATACAAAAAACACGGCATTCCACCGTGTTTCTGTGTTTATTTAACGAGTTTCTTCATCTCATCAATCCGTGCTACGGTCGCATCGTATTTCGCTTGGTAATCTTCTTGTTTGTCGCGTTCTTTTTGGACGACTTCTGGTTTGGCATTGGCTACGAAGCGTTCGTTAGAGAGCTTCTTACCGACCATATCCAGTTCTTTTTGCCATTTGGCTAATTCTTTTTCAAGACGAGCCAATTCTTCTTCAACATTGAGAAGATCAGCGAGTGGCAAGTAGATTTCTGCGCCTGTGATAATGCTTGACATAACCAAATCAGGTACCTCTACATCTGCTGCAATTTCCAAGTGTTCTGGGTTTGTGAAGCGTTTGATGTAGTTGACGTTATCATTGAAGAAGGTATCGAGCTTGCTGTCGCTTGTCTTGATCAAGATAGTGATTGGCTTACTTGGCGCTACGTTCACTTCTGCACGTGAGTTACGAACGGAGCGAATCACATCTTTAAGAGCTTCTACACCAGCTGCTGCTTCTTCATTTTCAAACTCTGGACGAACCACTGGGTATTCCGCAGTCACGATCGTTCCTTCAGAGATTTGGCCATAAATTTCTTCAGTCACAAATGGCATGATTGGGTGAAGGAGACGCAAGATTTGATCCAAGGTGTAAAGAAGAACTGAACGAGTAATGACTTTTTCGTCCTCGTTATCACTGTAAAGCACTTCCTTAGTCAACTCAACATACCAGTCCGCAAACTCGTCCCAGATGAAGTTGTAGAGGATGTGACCAGCCACACCAAACTCAAACTTATCGAAGTTTTCAGTGACCTTACCGATCGTTTCGTTGAGGTTGTGGAGAATCCAGCGGTCTGTCACGTTACCTGCTTGACCAGTAGCCACTTTAGCCACATTTTCACGAGCCACATCCAAGGTCAACCCTTCATTGTTCATAAGGATATAGCGAGAGATGTTCCAGATCTTGTTAATGAAGTTCCATGACGCATCCATTTTCTCGTAAGAGAAACGCACGTCTTGCCCTGGTGCAGAACCGTTTGAAAGGAACCAACGAAGGGCATCGGCACCGTATTTCTCGATAACATCCATTGGGTCAATCCCGTTACCGAGTGACTTAGACATCTTGCGTCCTTGCTCGTCACGAATGAGACCGTGAATCAGAACGTTTTGGAATGGCTGACGGCCTGTGAATTCCAATGATTGGAAGATCATACGAGATACCCAGAAGAAGATGATGTCGTATCCTGTTACCAAGGTTGATGTAGGGAAGTAACGTTTGAAGTCTTCTGAGTCGACATCCGGCCAGCCCATAGTTGAGAATGGCCAAAGGGCTGAACTAAACCACGTATCCAAGACATCTTCGTCTTGTTTCCATCCGTCACCTTCTGGTGCTTCTTCACCAACGTACATTTCACCCTCAGCATTGTACCAAGCAGGGATTTGGTGACCCCACCAGAGCTGACGTGAGATTACCCAGTCATGGACATTTTCCATCCATTGGAGGAAAGTGTCGTTGAAACGAGGTGGGTAGAATTCTACCTTATCGTCTGTGTCTTGGTTGGCAATGGCATTCTTAGCCAATTGATCCATCTTCACGAACCATTGCGTAGACAAACGTGGCTCAACCATAACCCCTGTACGCTCTGAGTGACCAACTGAGTGGGTCATCTTCTCAATCTTAACAAGGGCACCAATTTCTTCTAACTTCTTGATAACAGCCTTACGAGCTTCAAAGCGGTCCATGCCGTTGAATTCGCCAGCCAATTCATTCATGGTACCATCATCGTTCATAACGTTGACTTGCGGAAGATTATGACGTTGACCAACCAAGAAGTCATTAGGATCGTGGGCAGGAGTGATCTTCACCACACCAGTACCAAATTCAGGGTCTGCGTGTTCGTCTCCAACGATTGGGATTGGCTTGTTCAAGATTGGCAAGATAACATTTTGACCAATCAAGTCTTTATAACGATCATCATTTGGGTTAACCGCTACGGCAGTATCCCCAAACATAGTCTCAGGACGTGTCGTTGCTACTTCAAGGGCACGTGAACCGTCTTCCAACATGTAGTTCATGTGGTAGAAGGCACCTTCTACATCTTTGTGAATAACCTCGATATCAGAAAGGGCTGTACGGGCTTTCGGATCCCAGTTGATGATAAATTCACCACGGTAGATCCAGCCCTTCTTGTAAAGCTCTACAAAGACCTTACGAACCGCTTTTGACAACCCTTCATCAAGGGTAAAACGCTCACGAGAGTAGTCTACAGAGAGCCCCATCTTGCCCCATTGTTCCTTGATAGTAGTGGCATACTCGTCTTTCCATTCCCAAACTTTTTCAAGGAATTTTTCACGACCCAGGTCATAACGAGAGATGCCGTCCTCAGCCAAACGCGCTTCAACTTTGGCTTGAGTGGCAATACCTGCATGGTCCATACCAGGGAGCCAAAGCGTATCAAAACCTTGCATACGTTTTTGACGGATGATGATATCTTGCAAAGTTGTATCCCAAGCATGACCAAGGTGAAGTTTCCCAGTTACGTTTGGTGGTGGAATAACGATTGAATAAGGCTTAGCCTTTTTATCGCCAGAAGGTTTGAAAACATCTTCGTCAAGCCATTTTTGGTAACGACCAGCCTCAACCTCGGCTGGATTATATTTAGGTGAAAGTTCTTTAGACATGTGTGTTCTCCTTTTATTCTGTTAAATAATAATATTTACCGTCTTTTGATATTATTTTAGTTTCTTTTTCGAGTAAATTCTCAGTTGTATTTTTTATGTCAAGTGAATTGTCTAATTGTTTATTAATTTTTGAAATTATAGGTTCAGGTACTCCATTATATCTCAAATCATTGAAAACCATTGCAGGGAGCCCGAACGCAAATGCCTCAAGTCCTTGCTTAACATACCTCTTTTTCTTTAGATCAATTTCAAATTGTTTGATCTTGCTCTTATGCCAATTAACTAGCTGATTTCTGGCCCCGGTAGATTGTTTTATATAATTATTAAAAGATGAATAACAATATTCAGAAGATGTCATCCCCATATTCAGTAAGTAGACTAAACGTCCAATTTCTTCTAAAATTGAAAGTAAATATTGCTGATAAGTTATTAGTTTATCAAATTCATAAGTGTTCTCTTTATATTGTTCAAAATCATTACTCGTATTCTTAGAAACTAGATGTTCAATTGATAAATTAACCTGTTGTAGTAGTTCAGTGGCTTCATCCTCGTGTCGACTTAGATTGTCTAGTGTTCGTTTTCTTATTTCTTCATTTTCAATGATCTCCGCATTAAACTGAGAAATTTTCCCTACTTTGCTAATCAAAGCTAAAATTCTAGCTTTAAACTCCATTTGTTGAAAGTCAGCTATCTTATCCAGGTTTCCAAGCATCTTTTCCATTTTATCATTGATTTCAGACATATAATATTGTCCTACAACCAACGAAGCTACATTCATTACAGTCGCAGTTGTATCAGCCATTGAACTAAGGTCTCTAGCATTATCAATTTTAACTGGCACTAGATTTGCTTGACCAGCAAGCTGACCATTCACACTATATCCACCCCTAAAAGCTCCAGCTAAATCTTTGGACTTATAAAGTTTTGCTCCTTCTGGAATAATGATCTGATAGAGCTTTGTATTTTCTATTTCTTTTATATGCTCAACAACTTTTTTATCAGCGAACTGCTTGTAGCCATTAACTATTTGGGGAACTAACTTATTAAGTCTATTGATAACAATTTCGTCAGAAATCTCATGTACTTTGTCCTCTTCAACACTTACGTCTTCTGGCAAAATCTCAAATATAGGCATTAGAGATAAAAAATTACTATTACTTTCCGATATTTCAGAATTTTTCGCAGGAGCCACTTCTTTAGAAATATCAGAAGTAACTTTTTTCTTTTTACGAGTTTTATAAAAATAATAAACTAAAAATCCAAAACTTAAAGTAATAATCCAATCTACAATTATTTTTTCCACTCAAAATCACCTATTGAATCTTCCCACTCACTCTTCAGCAAGCCATATATCAGACTGTCACAGCGGTTACCTTGAGCATCTTTACGGTCTCTTATGCGTGCTTCAAGGGTGAAACCAAGCTTCTCAGCAACTCGTTGACTTTGGACATTGTAGCTAAAGCAAGACAATTCTACCTTATGAAGCCCTAGTTCTTTAAAAGCCAGGTCAATCAAGGTACGCGCTGCTTCGGGTACATAACCCCGGCCCCAATAGTCTGGGTGCAAGGTATAGCCAATCTCCAGCACATCGTCTTCGTGGCGATGGTTGAAGTCAACAGAGCCAATGATTTTATCGGTTCCTTTGACCACAATGCCGTAACCAGCTGGAAGATTTTCTTTTTGATTGCGATCGGGAAGAATATGCTCTAGGTAATATATCTCATCTTCCAAGGTCTTGACGGGTGGAAAACCTGCTGGGTAAGAGACTTCTGGAAGACTAGCGTAAGCATGGATGTCCTCAGCATCCGCCACTGTACGGACTCGTAAGACCAGACGCTCCGTTTCGATTCGTTCAGGTAATGTTGCTCTTGTCATTCTTCTTCCTCGCTTTCTTAATAAAGCTTCCCATGGGGTCGACTCGGTTATCTAGATAACGGTAAACGCGCTGATGGCCGTCCCCCATAAAGTAAGTCGGCGCAAAACGGTCATTTTTAAAATGCCCCTTGTCATCTAAGAGCTCTGGAGCAGCCAGTCGTTCGAGAATCTTGGCAAAAATATGACAGATGCCATCTTCCTCAATAATCCGATCCACCTGGCAATCCAAAACGACTGGACAAGCTTCTAAAATCGGAGCCTGAGTCCGTTCAGAAATCTCGTAGTCTAGCCCTAGGTGTTCCAACTTCTCCCGATGGCTGATAAAGCCAGCCTGCTCCATCTGGAGCATGAGATTTTCGTCAGGGATGTTCACGCTGAACTGTTGATAATGCTTAATCTGGTCAGCCGCATTTTCCTCAGCACCAACACCGATGACCAGCCAATCTCCCAAGCTATAAGAGGAACTGCAAGTCGTGATATTGTACCCAAAGTTCTGGTCCTGATACCCCAAGATGAAAATCGGAAAGCCATAGTAGAGTTTACTAGTGTTAAAAGATTGTTTCATGACAAGCTCCTTCAGCCAGGGTTGCAAAAAGAAAAATCGCCCCTGTCATCAATCTGACAGGGACGAATGTATTAATCCGCGGTACCACCCAATTTCGGGCAGATGCCCGCATCTCTCGTCTTTAAAACAAAAAGACTATTTAATATTTCATTTTCATCCATTAGCAACCAGTTTTGACACATTTGTGGACTTCTCAGTACCGCCACTTTCTGTAAAATGTGGGATTCAAAACACCTCTAATAGGTTCATTTTAGCAAGTTTTCCTGGAAATAGCAAGAAATCATAAAAGCGATTATTTAAATTTAACGCCTAGTTCTTTCAATTTCTTGATTGTAGCTGGACCGATTCCTTTCAAAGCAAGGAGTTCTTTTTCTGTCCAGTTTGCGAAGTCTGCAACAGAGCGAATACCTTCATCATAGAATGTTTGCGCACGATCAAGTGCCACACCTTCCAAACTTGCAGCAAATTCTTCCACTGAAGAAGCCGCTTGTTTCACTTCTTTCGCCACTGCTTTTGTAGCTTTTTCTACCTTTTTAGGTGCTTCTTTCATAGCTGCAGTTACAGTTGCGACAGTTTTTTTCAAAAGATGTCTATTTTGATGTTTGTATTGTTTCGCACGGTTTACGTTCTTCTTTGCCATTTTTCCTCCTAAATTCAGTGATCAATTCCTAAGGCAACAAGGTTTCATCACCATAATTCCATTCAAAAATCCGTTGATGTCATTTCAACTTTTTTATTGTATCACAATCCCCTAAAAAATCAAGTCATTGCTCAATTTTCAGGTAAATCTAGCTAGTTAAACGCCTTCAATAAGGTATTTTTAATATTTTCTTTCACCAAAGAGGCCATCTGGTAAATCATGAAATCCTTTTCCAGTATGGAAATTTTCAAACTTCCCTTGCAAGAACTGATAAGCGTCCAAACGGCTTTCATAGCGAATCATAGCGATTTTAGCTCGTTCATCCTGATCTTCATCAAAAACCTTCTTACTTTCTTCGAGAGCCATTTCATTGATCATGACTTGAGTCTTGATCCACTCCTCAAACTCCTTCATAAACTCTGTTTCGTAACTCATCTTTACTCCATTCCTCTATAAAAATCCGTATCGATCTCCCGATAAGGTTGAATGTCCTGAACATATTCCAAGACACCTTGAAAGTCTCCAGCTTCATCACGCACGGCTGCATAGGTGACATGGACAAATTTCCCACGCGATTCTGATTTGAACCACATTTCATACTTGTCTTTTTTCCCTTCACGAAGCCCTTGCATGATGGCTTTGACCTTATCCAAATATTTCGGTGGGTGACACAGCTCAACATTGCGTCCTACCTGCGATGGCGTCCTCTTAAAAATCATTTCCTCAAAAGGCGCAGCATCATTGTAATATTGGAAAATATCATCCTTATTGACAAAGGTGATCTCCATTGGTAACTGGTTCAAGATTAAATTCGCTTGCTCCACTGACAAATAGCCATTACCAAACGGTTGAGGTTGCTTGCGATCGAAGCTCTCTTCTTTTTTCTTAGGCGTGAAAGTAATCGTCAACTGCCCCTCAGGAGTCTCAATGACCTGACGGTGCTCATCGCCTTTTAAAGAAGGAATCGATTCAGTTGAACCTTCTGACTCTTCAGACGCTTCCTCCTTGAAGTCCACGCGTTTCGGCACCCATTTCTCACTTGGGAGAATAATGGCATAACCATAAGCATCACTTTCTTCTGCAATGGAGAGCCAGTCATCCTGGGTAAAGGCCTCCAGCAAAATCATCAAGAGGATCGACTCTTCCTTGAAGATCATGCCCTCAAACTCTTGCGCAAAGGCTTCAAAGAGCTCTTTGACTTCTAAGATACTAGAATCCGGTAATTTCTTGGCCGCATCCAAAACTTTCGCAAAGAGTTCCCGAATCTGGTCATCCACTCCCCACATCACTTTTGGCGGGGAATCATGCCCATATTTTTCCATAATCGGAAACATCAACTCTTCCTTACGACGGTAATGCCGGTCAAATTGACCCACCAAGCCCAGCTGACGTAACAAGCCCTTATGAATCTCCTGAATCATCTCAGGATCCTCAGTCGTCTCATAATTATCTAGCAAGCGGCGTACCCGCATCATAGCTGCACGAAGGGCTAAGTTCTCCTGTTTAAAGATTTGAACCGGATGACCTGGATGGTCGGTATCTGCTACTTCGACCCCTTGAACAGCATTCTTAAAGAGATTGGCATGGACATCACAAAGCTCCATCACATCTTCAAAAGTAACACCTGCATCTGAATTCATTAGTTCATGCTCCATAAGAGAGATCTCAATCGCAGAAACCCCTGCAAAGGTCGCATCAAAGCGCTCCTGAACAGACTCAGGAGAAGCTCCATGATGAAGCTCTAATAAGATATCTCTTAAGACGTGAATTCGTTCATCACTCATTGGTCTAGCCCCACTACTTCATAGCCATTAGCCTCTAGTGTTCTCACAATCTTCTCCATAGGAGTACCTTCTAATTTTGATCCTTGTTTCAAGGAAACCTTGCGCCCAACTGTATTGCGCATGATCGGATTGGCTAAGGGTTTAAAGCCCAACTCCACCAACAAATCCAATACTTCCGGATGTTGATCAATAACTTGAGCAACTGGAATTGATACATCAATAACATTGTCCATTTATTTATTTCCTCTACTTATTCCCTTTTTTCTCTCTGACGAGCCCGTTCTTCGCCCCACCAAAGAGGCATCAATTTTCACCTAAAGTAATGGTCTTGCGGCTCTCATAATCCACCATAAATTCTAGATGACGATTCTCTGCATTTAGCTCAAGGAGAAATTCACGACAGGCTCCACAAGGCATCCCTGAGCCTTCTCCATAAGGAGGCTTGTCTCGAAAAGCAATAATGCGCTTGACCTTGGTCTGGCCTGATTGTTGATACATGTTGAAGAGTGCTGCTCGTTCGGCACATAAATGAAAGACGCCACAGGTTCCTTCCATACAAAAGCCCGTAAAAATCTGACCATCTGCAGCCTCAACAGCAGCAACCACATGTCGAGCATAGACAAAATCTGAAACCTCTTGAGGCGCATAAAGAGCTTTCGCCTCAAGATAAAGTTTTTCCCAAATATCCATTCTTCTTCTTTCACTTCTTCACTAATTTCACAACTGCTTCTGTCCGTGCAGTATGGGGAAACATATCCACTGATTGAATGTATTCAACCTGATAAACCTTCGTCAAAGCTACTAGATCCCGTGCCAAAGTAGAGACATTACAAGAGACATAGACCATCTTTTCAGGTGCATACTGCAACAAGGTCTCGATTAATTTTGTACCCAAGCCCGTACGAGGTGGATCCACGATCACAGCATTAGCCCGATAGCCTTCTTGGTACCAGCGAGGAATGATCTCTTCGGCTGTACCAGCCTCATAGTGGGTATTCTCAAATCCCATCCGTTTAGCATTGTATTTGGCATCTTCAATCGCTTCAGGAATGATATCCATCCCCCGAACACTTTTCACTCTATTAGCAAAAGCAAACCCAATCGTTCCAACCCCACAGTAGGCATCAATTAGATGATCCTCTGAAGAAACATCTAGAGCCTTGACCGCCTCACTATACAATACTTCAGTTTGTTCCGGATTCAACTGGTAAAAGGCTCGAGGAGATAGGGAGAATTCATAATCCAAAACACCTTCCAAAATGGCCTCTTCTCCCCAAATAATCTGCGTTTGTTCACCATAAATCTCACTGGAACGAGACGTATTTTTGTTAACAGCAACTGTGACAATCTCAGGGTGTTTCGTGACCAAGTCTTGCACCAAATTGTTTAGATTAACCTGACGACTAGTGACCACAATGATCTGAACTTGACCAGACTTCCGCGCCCGTCGAACCATCATGGTTCTGACACCCAGTTCTTTACGCTCATCAGCAATCGGAATCTGATAATAGGTCAATAAATCCGTTAGATCGTTGGCGATAGCTTGAATAACCGGGTCTTGAACCAAACAATCCTTTAATTCCACCAAATAATGTGAATTTTGAGCATAGAGGCCCGCCTTCACCTGGCCCTTGAATTTCCTAGTTTGAAATTGCAATTTTGCACGATAGTAAAGAGGCTCCTGCATTCCGATTGTCGGCCGAATATCATACTGTTCAAATCCTTCAGGTGAGAACTTCTTCAAGGCCTGTTGTAATAAATCTGTCTTAAACTCCAGCTGCTTATCATACTTCAAATGCATGATTTGACAGCCACCACAGGTCTCATAGATATCACACATGGGCGTCACACGAAACTTAGACGCCTTATTCACAGATAGGAGTTTGGCTTCCGCAAAATTTTTCTTGACACTTGTAATTTGACAGAAGATATCTTCTCCCTTCAAAGCGCCTGGCACAAAGACAAGTGTTTTTTTATAAAAGCCAATCCCTTCTCCGTTAATTCCCATTCGTTTAATTTTCAAAGGAATTTTTTGTTTTACTTTAACGTTCATATCCCTATCTTAACACATTTTTCGGTATAATAAAAACATGAAAATTACAAAACTAGAAAAGAAAAAAAGACTCTACCTCCTGGAATTAGACAATGATCAAAAACTTTATATTACAGAAGACACCATCGTCAAATATTTCCTTTCCAAAGATAAAGAAATTAGTGAAGAAGAACTAAAGGAAATCCAAGAGTTTGCTCAATACTCCTATGGTAAAAACCTGGCCCTTTACCATCTTTCTTTTAAAGCTCGGACAACAAAAGAAGTCAGAGACTACCTGACAAAGTATGAGATTGAAAGTGGCATTATTGATAAAGTGGTCCAACACCTAAAAGAAGACAAGTGGTTAGATGATCGTCAATATGCAAGAAACATGATAGAGGCCAACCTTCTCAGTGGCGATAAGGGCCCTCTCTTATTACAACAAAAAATTCAACAAAAAGGGGTCCCAAAATCTATCCTTCAAGAAATTCTTGCAGACTATGATTTTTCAGAAGTGATCGACCGTACCGCAATAAAACTCCTAAAAAAATACCAAGGAAAATATCCGTTAAAAGCCATTGAAACGAAAATCATCCAAGCACTCATTTCAAAAGGTTTTGCTTACAATCAAGCAAAGATAGCATTCCAAAATCTCGAGCTCGAAACAGATGAAGAAACAACCAATGAGCTCATTCTAAAAGAGTTAGAAAAACAATACCGTAAATACAGTAAAAAATATGAAGGCTATGACCTCAAACAACGCTTGACTCAGGCACTAGCCAGAAAAGGCTACGACTATAGTGATATAACGTCAGCCATAAGAGAATACTTAGATTCATAAACCAAATTGAAAATTAAATAGAAAAATAAGAAAAAATTTGAAAAAATATGATACAATATAGAGGATATACTTAGATTGTAGAAAGTTGGTAAGTTATGAAACTACCTAAAGAAGGCGACTTTATTACAATTCAAAGTTATAAACATGATGGCAGTTTACACCGAACATGGCGTGACACCATGGTATTAAAGATAACCGAAAATGCAATTATTGGAGTAAATGATCATACACTAGTTACTGAAAGTGATGGTAGACGTTGGATTACACGTGAACCAGCGATCGTATATTTCCATAAAAAATATTGGTTTAACATCATCGCCATGATCCGTGACAATGGTGTGTCTTACTACTGTAACCTAGCAAGTCCTTTTCACATTGACCAAGAAGCCTTAAAATATATCGACTATGATCTCGATGTCAAAGTCTTTACCAATGGTGAAAAAAAATTGTTAGATGTTGAAGAATATGAACAGCATAAAGAAAAAATGCACTATTCAGATGACATCGACTTTATTTTAAAGGAAAATGTTAAGGTTCTAGTAGATTGGATAAACCAAAACAAAGGACCCTTTTCTGAGGAATATATCAAAATTTGGTATAACCGTTATGTTGAACTGCGAAATAAATAAAGTTGGAAAGAGCGCAAGCTCTTTTTTCTTGTAAATTAATAAAAAAATAACTACAAAAAAAGTCTAATGACAACCATTAGACTTTTTCGATACACTATCGGGAAGACAGGATTCGAACCTGCGACACCTTGGTCCCAAACCAAGTACTCTACCAAGCTGAGCTACTTCCCGATCTAAAGCTACCGCTTTATGCACCCTAGAGGAGTCGAACCTCTAACCGCCTGATTCGTAGTCAGGTACTCTATCCAGTTGAGCTAAGGGTGCTCGTTCCTATTCAATTATTACATAGCCTTGCGACCATGCACCCTAGAGGAGTCGAACCTCTAACCGCCTGATTCGTAGTCAGGTACTCTATCCAGTTGAGCTAAGGGTGCTTCTTTCAACCTTTGTCTATGCCGAGGACCGGAATCGAACCGGTACGATCGTTACCAATCGCAGGATTTTAAGTCCTGTGCGTCTGCCAGTTCCGCCACCCCGGCCTCCTCAAGCGAACGACGGGATTCGAACCCGCGACCCCCACCTTGGCAAGGTGGTGTTCTACCACTGAACTACGTTCGCATTGCTTTCTTTATATAAAAAAATGCCGGCTACATGACTTGAACACGCGACCCTCTGATTACAAATCAGATGCTCTACCAACTGAGCTAAGCCGGCTCATTATTATTCTTCTATGCGGGTTAAGGGACTTGAACCCCCACGCCGTAAAGCGCCAGATCCTAAATCTGGTGCGTCTGCCAATTCCGCCAAACCCGCAAAATATGACCCGTACTGGGCTCGAACCAGTGACCCATTGATTAAAAGTCAATTGCTCTACCAACTGAGCTAACGAGTCTTAAAATAATTTTCATTATTTTAACGGTCCCGACGGGAATCGAACCCGCGATCTTCGCCGTGACAGGGCGACGTGATAACCGCTACACTACGGGACCTATGGGAGTTAACGGGATCGAACCGCTGACCCTCT
>NZ_KV818854.1:0-605 GCF_001815045.1 Streptococcus sp. HMSC065E03
AGGTGTCGCAGGTTCGAATCCTGTCTTCCCGATATTATGGCGGTGTAGCTCAGCTGGCTAGAGCGTCCGGTTCATACCCGGGAGGTCGGGGGTTCGATCCCCTTCGCCGCTATATTGTTGATCTTGTTGGACCTTTAGCTCAGCTGGTTAGAGCTCTCGGCTCATAACCGAGTGGTCGTAGGTTCAAGTCCTACAAGGTCCATTATTATATTGGAGGATTACCCAAGTCCGGCTGAAGGGAACGGTCTTGAAAACCGTCAGGCGTGTAAAAGCGTGCGTGGGTTCGAATCCCACATCCTCCTTAATATTAACGCGGGATGGAGCAGCTCGGTAGCTCGTCGGGCTCATAACCCGAAGGTCGTAGGTTCAAATCCTGCTCCCGCAATTTGGCTCGGTAGCTCAGTTGGTAGAGCAATGGATTGAAGCTCCATGTGTCGGCGGTTCGATTCCGTCTCGCGCCATTTCTTTTAATAATAAGCGGGTGTAGTTTAGTGGTAAAACTACAGCCTTCCAAGCTGTTGTCGCGAGTTCGATTCTCGTCACCCGCTTTGAACATAGGTTCTTTACCAAGTTTTTAACTTGGGCGCGTAGCTCAGGTGGTTAGA
>NZ_KV818854.1:705-1049 GCF_001815045.1 Streptococcus sp. HMSC065E03
CATGTGTCGGCGGTTCGATTCCGTCTCGCGCCATCAATTCAATAATCAGGAAGGGTAGCGAAGAGGCTAAACGCGGCGGACTGTAAATCCGCTCCTTCGGGTTCGGGGGTTCGAATCCCTCCCCTTCCATCCTTTACGGGCATAGTTTAAAGGTAGAACTAAGGTCTCCAAAACCTTCAGTGTGGGTTCAATTCCTACTGCCCGTGTTAATAATTATGGCGGGTGTGGTGAAGTGGTTAACACACCAGATTGTGGCTCTGGCATGCGTGGGTTCGATCCCCATCACTCGCCTATTTATTAATATTATTATTGGGGTATAGCCAAGCGGTAAGGCAAGGGACTTT
>NZ_KV818854.1:1149-40864 GCF_001815045.1 Streptococcus sp. HMSC065E03
TGAGGTCGGTGGTTCGAGTCCACTCGTGCCCATTTTGGAGAATTACTCAAGAGGCTGAAGAGGACGGTTTGCTAAATCGTTAGGTCGGGTAACCGGTGCGGGGGTTCGAATCCCCCATTCTCCGTATAATTTCCAAGTTTGAGATGTCATCTCAAACTATTTTTTATATTTTTGAAGGTTTTGTCTATGTTCTTGAATCGATTCTTTAAAATTTTTAGTTTTGTGTTTGTTTTAACTGTTTCAGGAATTTTATTTCTTTTTCCATCTGTTAGAACTTCTATTGTTTTAAAATCTTCTGATATATTAGCTATTGTTGATAAGGCAGTATCGGTACCATTTGTTGTTGTGGAATCTAAGGCAAAGGATTTAAAGAATTTATCTGAATTAAATGAAGAAAACCGTTCGTTAAAATCACGTCTTTATCAAAAGGATATTGACCAGTCAAAACTTAACCGTTTGGAATCAGAAAATAGAGAATTACAGGATTTGATGTCAATCAAGAATTCTGTATCGGGTTCTAAACAAGTCGTTAGTGAGATTATTGACCGTAATTATGGTTCGTGGGATCAGGAATTTGTTATTGATAAAGGTAGTTCAGATGGAATTTCTGATTCTATGTTTGTTCTTTCGTCTGGTGGCGTCATTGGTGTGGTAGAAAGTATAGAGAAAAATTCTAGCAAAGTGAAACTATTAGTCGAAGATACTATTTCTTCACAACACCTGACGTTTAAAATTGAGAGTCAAGGTCAATCTATTTTTGCTTTATTAAATGGTTATGACGAGAAGACAGGTGAGTTTCGGTTGTTGCAAATTGGAGATCCAGTTGAAATTAAAAAAGGATCTCTGGTTTCAACAAGTGGTTTAGGAAAATATAAGAGTAGTGACTTACCTCTTGGTACAGTGACTTCTACTCAAAAGGCATCTGATCAGTTAGGGCAAGAAATTCGTGTGAAACCAAAGGCTAATTTAGATGTCAATCGTTATGTACTATTGATTGGAGAGTAGTGTGAAAGTCATACGTAAGTACCATTTTTTCCCTTTAATCTTATTCTTATCTTTATTTGTTGACGGACAGATCTCTTTTCTTATTTCTCGTTTTTGTCCAAACTCCTTTGAACCTACTTCATTTTTATTTCTGTATGGTTTTATGTTGTTAAGTCTCTATTTCTCTGAGATAGCTAGTATTTGGTGGGGAGTCTTCTTTGGTTTTTGTTTTGATGTGTATTTTTTACACACCCTAGGAATTGCCTTCCTAGTATTTCCTTTACTACAGGTGATTTTTTATCGGTGTAATCAGATTATTTTGGTCAATCGATTGACTCGTTTTTTTACATTTTTATTAACGATTCTATTATTTCAGATTTTAACAAACCTTCTTTTGATTCTTTTTATCGGTATAAAATTTAACTGGATTACACTAATTATTTACCAAATTTTTCCAAGTTTAATTTTGAATGTGCTTCTATTAATAGTATTACAGCCTTTACTTGAAAAGATTTATTTATAAACTCGAAATAAAAATGTAACAATAGCGTAATATAAATTTTTAAAAAATTTGTTATACTAGTTAGTGTCTTATTAGAAAGGGAAAATTTATCTAATGAAGAAAAAATTATTTGCCACAATCTTATTGAGTACAGTTGCTTTATCACAAGGTGCTGTCGTAGCTGGTGTATCAGCTGATTCAACAGATGATAAGATTGCTGCTCAAGATAACAAAATCAATAGTATTAATCAACAACAACAAAGTGCACAAGCTCAGGTAGATCAAATTCAAGGTCAAGTATCTGAAATTAAAAAACAACAAGAAAATCTTCAAGCTGAAAATGACCGTTTGAATGAAGAATCTGAACGATTGTCAGCTGAGATCGATGAGTTGTCAAAAAATATTGTTGCTCGTCAAGAATCACTTGCAAATCAAGCACGTAGTGCTCAAACAACTGGGACTGCAACAAGCTATATTAATGCGATTGTTAGCTCTGGATCTTTGACAGAAGCTATCTCACGTATTTCTGCTATGAACGAAATTGCAGATGCTAACAACAAAATGTTGCAAGAGCAAAAACGTGATAAAGAAGAGATTGCACAAAAACAAAAAGAAAACAACGATGCTATCAATACTGTCATTGCAAACAAACAGCAATTAGAAGATGATGCGCAAGCTTTGTCAACAAAAGAAGCTGAGTTGAAAGTAGCACAATTGAACTTGGCTGCTGAAAAATCAACTGCTGAAAACGAAAAGAATGCTTTGTTGCAACAAAAAGCGGAAGCTGAAAAAGCAGCAGCAGCAGCGGCAGCAGCTGAAGCAGCTTACCGTGCAAAACAAAAAGAACAACAAGCAGCTGTTAAAGCTTCAGCTAATACAACTCTTCAAGCACAAGTTCAAGCGGCAGCTCAAACACCTGCTGCAACACCAGCGGCAGCACAAACTCAAGCAGCACCTCAACCTGCTGTTCAAACTCAAGCAGCGGCTGCACCAGTAGCAACTACTTCTCGTCCAACTTATAGTACATCTGCATCATCTTATCCAGTTGGTGAATGTACATGGGGTGCGAAGACATTGGCTCCATGGGCTGGTGATTACTGGGGTAATGGTGGACAATGGGCAGCAAGTGCAGCGGCAGCAGGATTCCGTACAGGATCTCAACCACAAGTTGGTGCCATTGCATGTTGGAATGATGGTGGATATGGACACGTAGCAGTTGTTACAGCCGTTCAATCTACAACGAGCATCCAAGTCTCTGAGTCTAACTATAATGGTATCCGTAGTATTGGGAACTACCGTGGTTGGTTTAACCCAACAACAGCACAAGGTACTGTTACTTATATCTATCCAAACTAAGAATTACACTGAAGCAGAACATTTGTTCTGCTTCTTTTTTGATAGAATTTAGGTAGTGATAGATTTTGTAGTTTCCATAAATTAATATTTGAATATTTGCTTAAAAAGCGATAAAATGGTTACAGGAGAAATTTGTGCTGACTGTACAATATGGTTTTAGATTTTACTGGAGGAAATCATGTCATTTTCTGATTTAATGCTCTTTGCTTTGTCGTCAAATCAAGAATTGGCTCAACGTGTGTCTCGTGAAATGGGACTACCGCTTGGAAAGTCAACGGTTCGTCAATTTTCTGATGGAGAAATTCAGGTTAATATTGAAGAATCAATCCGTGGGAAAGATGTTTATATTTTGCAATCCACTAGCTCACCGGTTAACGATAATCTAATGGAAATTTTGATTATGGTGGATGCGTTGAAACGTGCTAGTGCGCAATCTATTAATGTGGTGATGCCATATTACGGCTATGCTCGTCAAGACCGGAAAGCTCGAGCTCGTGAACCAATCACTTCTAAGTTGGTAGCCAATATGCTTGAGGTTGCTGGTGTTGATCGCCTCTTGACAATTGATTTGCACGCCGCTCAGATTCAAGGTTTCTTTGATATTCCTGTTGACCACTTGATGGGTGCGCCTTTGATCGCCGACTATTTTGAACGTCGTGGGATGATTGGGAAAGACTATGTTGTTGTCAGTCCAGACCATGGTGGTGTGACTCGTGCTCGAAAATTAGCTGAATTTTTGAAGACACCGATTGCGATTATTGATAAACGTCGAAGTGTCGATAAGATGAATACGAGTGAAGTGATGAATATCATTGGGAGTGTTGAAGGCAAGACTTGTATTTTGATTGATGATATGATTGATACAGCTGGTACAATCTGTCATGCCGCGGACGCCCTTGCAGAAGCAGGTGCTGTTGAAGTTTATGCGAGCTGTACTCACCCTGTTTTATCAGGACCAGCGATGGACAATATTCAAAAATCAGCCATTAAGAAGTTGGTGGTGTTGGATACGATTTATCTACCGGAAGATCGATTAATTGATAAGATTGAGCAAATTTCGATTGCGAAACTTCTTGCAGAGGCCATTGTTCGCATTCACGAAAATCGTCCTCTTTCCCCTCTATTTGAAATCGGAAATGCCAAAAAATGTTAACAATAAGGAGGCTGGAGACCAGCCTCTTTTGTATAGGAGGAAATACAAATGGAAATCAGAAAATGGTTGGAAAACCTAAAAAAAGAAAAGAAACGGAAAAAACTGGTTCAAGCAGCTAAAGAACTAGAAGCAAAGGCGGATCCTAGTTTGCCCAAGAAACGATTACCTAAAAATGGGGTGGTAAAATAGTTTGAAGAAAAAGAAGAAGTTATATCATGACTTCTTCTTTTTATGTAGAATTATCTCGAAATCGTAATTTTGGGTATCAAATAGACCTAATTTTAAAATTAATTTATTGATATTGCAGCGTTATATCGAAAAAAATACTTGACAAACCCAACATATATGTATAAAATGTTCAATGTAGAGTAATCTATACTAAAAATGAAAAATGAAAAAGGAGATAAAACTATTATGAAAAAAGTTTTATTAACAAGTGTATTGGCATTGTCAGCAATCGCTAGCGTTTCTTATGCAGCTACTAATGGTACCCCTTTCAATGATGCAACTCGTGAGTTTGGTAACAATACTCGCTTTGGTGCAAGATTTAATGCTGATAAACTAGCTAAACCAGCTACACCAGCTAAACCAGCTACACCAGCTACTCCAGCTAAACCAGAAGCACCTAAAAAACCAGCTACTCCAGCTAAACCAGAAGCACCTAAAAAACCAGTTGCAGTTGTACAAGTTCAACAACCAAAAGGTGATAAAAAAGATGGTGTTCTTCAAGAAGTATCTACACCAGCCGCACCTAAAAAACCAGTTGCAGTTACAGCTGAAAAAGACCTTCCTTCAGAAAAAAATGTAACTGGAACAACTAACTCTCGTTACGGTTCTGCTTCACAAGAAGAAAAAACAGCTAAAGATGGTAAAAAATATGAAACATTCAAAGCTGTAGAAACATACGGAAATACTAACTACTCTTATAATGGTTCATATGACGATGGTAAACGTCTTGTGACTGTTGATCCAAATTCTCGTTATGGTTCTGCTTCACAAAAAGAAGAAACTGCTAAAGATGGTCAACAATACGAAACATTCAAGACTGTTGAAACATTTGTTAGCACAAACTACTCTTCAGTAGTAAACCAATAATAGATTGGATAAAATTTTTAGAGGGCAACTGCCCTCTTTTTTATACATTCGATAACATAAACTAAGATATAAATTGAGCAATTCAATTTGCTATATGAAAAAAATAGTTATTTGAAATAGAAAAAATTGATACTTTTTTTAAAAAAACTAAGAAAAGTCTTGACATAGGCAGAATATCCTAGTATACTAGTCATAGTTACGAAGTAACGAATAATTTTTGAAAAGAAAAAAAGGAGATAAAACAATGAAAAAAGTTTTATTATCATCAGTAGCAGCTCTTGCAGTATTTGCTGCAGCAGCTCCAGCATTTGCATCTGACAATTCATATAGCTCAAATGCATTGATTCAAAAACACTACGTTTCAGAACGCGATATCGCTGACGAAGCAAACACACAAGTAGCAGCACACGAAGCTGAAATCAACGCAGAAGCTGAAAACTATCCAACAGTTGTAGCAGCAAGACAAGCTCTTGAAGCATACGGATCAGGTCACCTTTACGGCGATTACGTTGCTAAACTTGAAGCAGCTCGCACTGAAGCACGTAATGTTGTACGCAACAAATATGTAGCTAACCTTCAAGATCAATACCGTGCAGCAGCTCAACGTGAAGGTAAATACTGGAACGACCCAACTGGCGTTCAAGACAACAAAACAAAAGACATGCGTGATCAAGAAGATAAAGCTCTTAACCATGGTGGTTCTGCTGATGCAGCTGATGCTAACGCTAACGGTCAAGCTACAAACGAAGCTAAATCTAACGAAAATAAAGGTGGAGACGCAGCTAAAGCTGGTAAAGCTGGTTCAAAACAAGCTGGTAAAGCTCTTCCAAAAACAAGCGCAGTTAAATAATTTGATTATTAATTAGCTCGTAAAATATCACTGGACCTTCGGGTTCAGTGTTATTTTTTAGAAAAAATCATCAAGAGGAGATCGATCAATGAAAAGAGCTGGGGAAAAAAGTTCAAATAAATTGGGTCTTGTAATCGCTGCTCTTGTTGCAGTTGTTGTTCTTGTTGCTGGATTTATTTTCTTTAATCCATTTGGAGGAACTAAGTCATCTAGCACGGCTAAAAAAACAACTGGAACAAGCTCAACCAAGCAAGAAACTAAATATGAACCAAGCCAAGAAGAAAAAGATTACTTGAAAAATCGTTTTGCTCAGTTAACAGCTGTTAACCCTGAGACAATTGCTTATGTCTATGCACCGGGTACTGAGTTGGATGAACCTGTTGTACAAACCACTGACAATGAAACTTATTTGAATAAAACCTTTGATGGGGGAAATGAACCATACATGGGGACAGTCTTCATGGATATGGACAACAAGAAAGACTTCAGTGATCGTTTGACTTGGTTGTTTGGTCATGCTCGTGGTAGTAAGGTCGGCGACCATCGCATGTTTAATGATGTCAACTACTATGACAAACAAGAGTATTTGGACCAACATCCGTATGTTGTGATTGAGACACCAGAGCGGAAATATTACTATGAAGTAATGGGATTGGTCATTGTCCCAGAGAACACTGCTTTCTACCGTACAAGCTTTACTGATGACAATGATTTTACGACACAATTGAAGAATATCTATGAGTCAGCTCGTACGAAGAACCCTAATATCAAGATCAAAGCAACTGATAAGTATTTAGTATTGTCCACTTGTCGTGAAGAGGATGAAACTATTCGTTCTAACCTCTATCTTCGTCAAATTCCTGATTCAGAAATGAAGGATTTTGTGGCAAAACATGCAGATCAATTGAAATATGTGGCAACACGTGGCCAACAATAATGACTTGAAAGACTTAGCATTGCTAAGTCTTTTTTGCATGGAAGGATTTTTGAAATGTCCTTTGGTGGTAAGCAAAAGGTGGGGATCTGGCTTGTTCTTTTGCGATGGGGTCCTATTTATAGTATAATGAATATAAGTGTTTTTGGAGGTGTTCTATGGATTTAACGAAACGTTTTAATAAAAATCTGAATCGGATTGAAGTATCTTTGATTCGTCAGTTCGATCAATCAATTTCTTCCATTCCTGGTGTCTTACGTTTGACTTTGGGGGAACCGGATTTTACAACTCCTGAACATGTAAAAGAAGCAGGAAAGGCTGCCATTGATGCGAATTTTTGCCATTACACTGGGATGAGTGGTTTGCTGGCTTTGCGTGAGGCTGCGAGTCAGTTTGTGGCTGATAAATATGGTATTCACTACCGTCCTGAGGATGAGATATTGGTGACGATCGGTGCGACTGAAGCCCTATCTGCAACCTTGACAGCAATCTTGGAACCTGGAGATGTAGTACTTCTTCCAGCACCGGCCTACCCTGGTTATGAGCCGATTATAAATTTGGTAGGAGCAGATGTTGTCGAAATTGATACGACAGCAGATCGTTTTGTCTTGACTCCTGAAAAGTTGGAAAAGGCTATTTTAGAGCAGGGTGAAAAATTGAAGGCTGTTATTCTCAATTATCCAGCTAATCCAACGGGTGTCACTTATTCGCGCGAACAGATGGCAGAATTAGCTGCTGTCTTAAAAAAATATGAAGTCTTTGTGATTTGTGATGAAGTCTATTCAGAGCTGACTTATACTGGAGAAGCGCATGTCTCTATGGCATCCTTCATTCCTGAACAGACCATTGTTATTAATGGCTTATCTAAGTCTCATGCCATGACAGGCTGGCGGCTTGGCTTTATCTTTGCGCCTGCTGCATTGACGGCCCAACTCATCAAGAGCCATCAGTATTTGGTAACGGCTGCTGGAACCATGAACCAGTATGCTGCGATTGAGGCCTTGACTGCTGGTCGGGATGATGCAGAGCCGATGAAGAAGGAATATGTGAAGCGTCGCGATTATATTATCGAACAGATGTCCGCGCTTGGGTTTGAGATTATTAAGCCAGATGGAGCCTTTTATATTTTTGCTAAAATCCCAGCTGGTTATAATCAGGATTCCTTTGCTTTCTTGCAGGATTTTGCGCGTGAAAAAGCAGTTGCTTTCATTCCTGGTGCTGCTTTTGGTCAATATGGTGAAGGCTATGTGCGTTTGTCGTATGCAGCCAGCATGGAGGTTATCAAGGAAGCAATGAAACGCTTGAAGGAGTATATGGAAGAACATGCTGGAGTCAATTGAGACCCGGGGAATTGTCCTGTATAATCGGGAGTTTCGTGAGGATGACAAGCTGGTCAAAATCTTCACAGAGAAGTCAGGGAAGCGGATGTTTTTTGTGAAACATGCGGGAAAATCACGGTTGAATCCCATGTTGCAACCTTTGGTAACGGCAGATATGTTGTTGAAAATCAATGATGATGGGTTGAGTTATATTGATGATTTTCAAGATGTGCAGGTTTATAAGAAAATCAATGCAGATCTTTTTGCCCTTTCTTATGCGACCTATGTTCTGGCGCTTGCAGATGCAAGTATTCAGGATAATCAGGTGGATCCGGCCCTGTTTGCTTTTTTGGAAAAGACCTTGTCTTTGATGGAAGAGGGACTTGATTATGAGGTTTTGACCAATATTTTTGAGATTCAGATTCTATCACGATTTGGGGTTGTCTTAAATTTGCATGAATGCTGTTTCTGTCATCGGGTTGGACTTCCTTTTGATTACTCTTTTCGGTATAGTGGGGTTCTTTGTCCGGATCATTATGATCAGGATGAGAGACGTGCTCACTGGCATCCGAATGTTCTCTATTTATTGGATCAGTTTCAAGCAGTACGATTCAGTGAGTTAGAGACGATTTCTCTACAAGCGGAGATGAAAGCAGCTCTGCGTCAGGCAATTGATCAGTTGTATGAGGAGTATGTAGGGATTCATTTAAAAGCTAAAAAGTTTATCGATTCCTTGAGTGATTGGGGAGCGATTATGAAAGATTCATCTGGAGGTGAAACATGAAAAAAATTGCAGTAGATGCAATGGGGGGCGACAATGCACCTCAAGCCTTGGTAGAAGGTGTGAATCAAGCCATTCGTGATTTTGATGATATTGAGATTGTCTTGTATGGCGATGAGGCAAAAATCAAAGACTATTTAACCGCAACAGAACGTGTATCGATTGTACATACGGAAGAAAAAATCGATTCAGATGATGAGCCAACGCGGGCTATTCGTCGGAAAAAACAGGCTTCTATGGTCTTAGCTGCCAAGGATGTGAAAGATGGTGAGGTTGATGCCATGCTATCTGCGGGAAACACAGGTGCGCTATTGGCGGCTGGTTTCTTTATCGTTGGCCGCATCAAAGGGGTGGAACGCCCTGGCTTGATGTCGACACTTCCGACAGTTGATGGTCGCGGGTATGACATGTTGGACTTAGGGGCCAATGCGGAAAATACACCAGAGCACTTGCATCAGTATGCTGTGATGGGATCCTACTATGCTGAAAATGTTCGTGGGATTCAAAAACCTCGCGTGGGTTTATTGAACAATGGGACAGAAGCTAGTAAGGGAGATCCTTTGCGCAAGGAAACCTACCAATTGTTATCTGAGGATGAGTCGATTCATTTTGTTGGAAACGTGGAAGCGCGTGACTTGATGGATGGCGTTGCTGATGTCGTTGTGGCGGATGGTTTCACGGGAAACGCTGTCTTGAAAACGATGGAAGGAACGGCTTTTGGGATCTTGAAGCAATTGAAACAAGCAATTGCCACAGGAAACTGGAAGGCGAAATTAGGAGCTTTTCTGCTCAAGGACCGTTTGAAATCATTGAAGCAAACCTTGGATTTCTCAGATGTTGGAGGAGCGGTCTTGTTTGGTCTTCAAGCACCTGTTGTTAAAACGCATGGTTCGAGTGATGCCAAAGCTGTCTATAGCACGATTCGTCAGATTCGGACCATGTTAGAGACAGATGTTGTTGGAAAATCAGTGAAGGAATTATCGAAGGAAGGGTAATGTATGAGTAAACAAAACGAAATTTTAGTTACAATTGAGGAATTTCTCAAAGATCGCAAGGGTCCAGACTTTCAAGTATCTTTGGAATCTGACTTACGTAAGGATTTACAGGCGGATTCTGTTGAATTGATGGAATTTATTATCAATCTTGAGGATGAATACCAAATTGAGATTCCGGACAAGGCTATTGATGAATTTAACACAGTAGGGGATGTTGTCGACTATATCGAAAAACGAACTGCTGGTCACTAATGAAAAAGGGATCGTTCAGAGATTATTCTGTATGATCTTTTTTTCTGTCCTTTTTATTCGGATTCTGCTTATATTGTACGGAATTTTATTGAAAATACACTTTGTATGTGATAGAATGAAGGTGATAAAATACGAAAGGCGAACAAAGTCATGACCAATCAACTGATTTATACTGGAAAAGCTAAGGATATCTATACTACTGAGGACGAACATGTGATTAAGTCGGTCTATAAGGACCAGGCAACCATGCTGAATGGGGCTCGTAAAGAGACCATCGAAGGCAAAGGTGTGCTGAATAATCAGATTTCGTCTCTTATTTTTGAAAAATTGAATGCTGCGGGTGTAGCTACTCACTTTATCGAACGTATTTCTGACACAGAACAACTCAACAAGAAAGTAAAAATTATTCCTTTGGAAGTTGTTCTTCGCAACGTGACTGCGGGTTCCTTTTCTAAACGTTTTGGCGTGGAAGAAGGTTTGGAATTGAAAACTCCAATCGTTGAATTTTACTACAAGAACGATGAGTTGGACGATCCATTCATCAATGATGAACATGTCAAGTTTTTGGATATTGCCAATGATGAGCAAATTGCTTATATCAAGGAAGAAACACGTCGCATCAATGAATTGTTGAAAGATTGGTTTGCACAAATTGGTCTTCGCTTGATTGACTTCAAATTGGAATTTGGTTTTGATAAGGATGGCAAGATCATCTTGGCAGATGAATTCTCTCCAGATAACTGCCGCCTTTGGGATGCGGAAGGGCACCATATGGACAAGGATGTTTTCCGTAGAGATTTGGGCAGTTTAACGGATGTATATCAGGTTGTGTTGGAGAAATTACAGGGCTTGAAGTAATCTTTTTGAAACGGAAAACCTTCGTCTTTCAAGTAAAAGGACTCAGGCTGAAAAGGTCTACTAGACCTTTTCACTCCGTCGTGATCTTGGTAGCTTGACAGATGTTTATGAAGTTGTATAGGAAAAATTGCAAGGTTTGAAGTGATCTTTTTGAAATAGAAAACCTTCGTCTTCGATAACATGTTTGAATAGAAATAAAGGAAATAAAATGGATAAACGTATTTTCGTTGAGAAAAAAGCTGATTTTCGTGTGAAATCGGACTCTTTAGTAAAAGAATTGCAGCATAATCTTCAGTTGAAAACCTTGAAGGATCTTCGGATTGTTCAGGTTTACGATGTTTTTGGTTTGGCAGAGGACTTGTTTGCGCGTGCGGAAAAACATATCTTCTCTGAGCAAGTGACCGATACTGTTCTGGATGAAGCTGCGGTTCAGGCTGATTTTGAGAAATATGCTTTCTTTGCGATTGAAAGTTTGCCGGGTCAATTTGACCAACGTGCGGCATCTTCACAAGAAGCTTTGCTTTTGCTTGGTAGTTCAAATGACGTAACAGTGAATACAGCGCAATTGTACTTGGTTAACAAGGATATCGATGCGAATGAGTTGGAAGCTGTTAAAAACTACCTTTTGAACCCAGTGGATTCTCGTTTCAAAGATATCACTGTTGGTATTGCGAAACAGGATTTCTCTGAGTCTGACAAGACCATTCCAAGCTTGGATTTCTTTGAAACTTATACGGCAGAAGATTTTGCACAGTATAAGGTTGAGCAAGGATTGGCAATGGAAGTGGATGATTTGCTCTTTATTCAGGACTATTTCAAGTCCATTGGACGGGTGCCAACTGAGACGGAACTGAAGGTTTTGGATACTTACTGGTCTGACCACTGCCGTCACACGACTTTCGAGACTGAGTTGAAAACCATCGACTTCTCAGCTTCTAAATTCCAAAAACAATTGCAAGCGACTTATGACAAGTATATTGCCATGCGTGATGAGTTGGGACGTACAGAAAAACCTCAAACCTTGATGGATATGGCAACTATTTTTGGCCGTTATGAGCGTGCCAATGGTCGTTTGGATGACATGGAAGTGTCTGATGAAATCAATGCCTGCTCTGTTGAAATTGAAGTGGATGTCAATGGTGTCAAAGAACCATGGCTTCTCATGTTCAAAAACGAAACCCACAACCACCCAACTGAAATCGAACCATTTGGTGGAGCGGCTACTTGTATCGGTGGTGCCATTCGTGACCCATTGTCAGGTCGTTCCTACGTTTACCAAGCCATGCGTATCTCAGGTGCTGGTGATATCACGGCTCCGATTTCAGAAACTCGCGCTGGTAAATTGCCACAACAAGTGATTTCTAAAACAGCAGCTCACGGTTATTCTTCATACGGTAACCAAATTGGTCTTGCCACAACCTATGTTCGAGAATACTTCCACCCAGGTTTCGTTGCTAAGCGTATGGAGCTAGGTGCAGTTGTCGGTGCGGCTCCTAAGGAAAATGTTGTCCGTGAGAAACCTGAAGCAGGTGATGTCGTGATTCTTCTCGGTGGGAAAACTGGACGTGACGGTGTCGGTGGTGCGACAGGCTCTTCTAAAGTTCAAACCGTTGAATCTGTTGAAACAGCTGGTGCTGAAGTTCAAAAAGGGAATGCTATCGAAGAACGTAAGATTCAACGTCTTTTCCGTAATGGGGAAGTGACCCGTCTGATCAAGAAATCAAATGACTTTGGTGCCGGTGGTGTCTGTGTGGCGATCGGTGAATTGGCAGATGGTCTTGAAATTGATCTAGACAAAGTGCCATTGAAATACCAAGGTTTGAACGGTACAGAAATTGCTATCTCAGAATCTCAAGAACGGATGGCTGTAGTGGTTCGTCCAGAAGATGTAGATGCTTTCGTTGCTGAATGTAACAAAGAAAATATTGATGCTGTTGTCGTTGCAACAGTAACGGAGAAACCAAATCTTGTCATGCACTGGAATGGTGAAACAATCGTTGATTTGGAACGTCGTTTCCTTGATACAAACGGTGTACGTGTGGTTGTAGATGCTAAGGTGGTTGACAAGGATGTCAAGCTTCCAGAAGAACGTCAAACATCTGCTGAAACCCTTGAAGCGGATACTCTTGAGGTCTTGGCTGACTTGAACCATGCCAGTCAAAAAGGGTTACAAACCATCTTTGATAGCTCAGTTGGTCGTTCAACAGTCAATCACCCACTTGGTGGTCGCTACCAAATCACACCAACGGAAGCTTCTGTACAGAAATTACCAGTCCAACATGGCGTGACAACAACCGCTTCTGTTATGGCGCAAGGATTCAACCCTTATGTAGCAGAATGGTCTCCATATCATGGTGCTGCCTATGCGGTCATCGAAGCAACCGCTCGTTTGGTTGCTGCTGGTGCAAACTGGTCTAAGGCTCGCTTCTCTTATCAAGAATACTTCGAGCGGATGGATAAACAAGCAGAGCGTTTTGGTCAACCAGTAGCAGCTCTTCTTGGATCCATTGAAGCTCAGATTCAACTTGGTTTGCCATCTATCGGTGGGAAAGACTCTATGTCTGGTACCTTTGAAGAATTGACAGTACCACCAACCTTGGTTGCTTTTGGGGTGACAACTGCAGATAGCCGTAAGGTCCTTTCTCCAGAATTTAAAGCTACTGGTGAAAATATCTATTACATCCCAGGTCAAGCTTTGGCACAAGAAATTGACTTTGATCTTATCAAGTCTAACTTTGCTCAATTTGAAGCCATCCAAGCTGATCACAAAGTAACAGCAGCATCAGCTGTCAAATATGGTGGTGTCCTTGAAGCTCTTGCCCTTGCAACCTTTGGGAACCATATTGGTGCAAACGTCGAATTAGCTGACCTTGACACTAGCTTGACAGCCCAATTGGGTGGATTCATCTTCACATCGCCTGAAGAAATTGCAGGTGTTGCCAAGATTGGACAAACAGCAGACGACTTTACACTTACTGTCAATGGTGTAACGCTTGATGGACACAAACTTGACAGTGCCTTCCAAGGTAAATTGGAAGAGGTTTACCCAACGGAATTTGCACAAGCAACTGAGCTGGAAGAAGTACCTGCGTTGGCATCAGATACTGTTATCAAAGCTAAAGAAACAGTTGAGGCACCAGTGGTTTACATCCCAGTATTCCCAGGTACTAACTCTGAGTACGATTCAGCTAAGGCCTTTGAAAAAGAAGGTGCAAAAGTCAACTTGGTACCATTTGTCACACTGAATGAAGAAGCTATTGTCAAGTCTGTTGACACTATGGTTGACAATATCGAAAAAGCTAATATTATCTTCTTTGCAGGTGGTTTCTCAGCAGCGGATGAACCAGATGGATCAGCTAAATTTATCGTGAACATCTTGCTGAATGAAAAAGTGCGTGCAGCCATCGATCACTTCATCGAACGCGGTGGTTTGATCATCGGTATCTGTAATGGATTCCAAGCTCTTGTTAAATCAGGTCTTCTTCCATATGGTAACTTTGAAGATGCAAGTAGCACCAGTCCAACCCTCTTCTACAATGATGCCAACCAACACGTGGCTAAGATGGTTGAAACACGTATTGCCAACACCAACTCACCATGGCTTGCCGGAGTAGAAGTTGGTGACATCCATGCCATCCCAGTATCACACGGTGAAGGGAAATTTGTCGTGACAGCTGAGGAATTCGCAGAGCTTCGTGACAATGGTCAAATCTTTACCCAATATGTTGACTTCGAAGGGAAACCAAGCATGGATTCTAAATATAATCCTAACGGATCTGTAAATGCTATCGAAGGTATCACAAGTAAGAACGGTCAAATTATTGGGAAGATGGGTCACTCCGAACGTTTTGAAGACGGTCTCTTCCAAAATATTCCAGGAAATAAAGATCAACATCTCTTTGCATCAGCAGTTAAATACTTTACTGGAAAATAAAAGGTATACAAAATGACATACGAAGTTAAATCTCTTAATGAAGAATGTGGTATTTTTGGGATCTGGGGACACCCAGATGCTGCAAAACTGACTTATTTCGGATTACACAGTCTTCAACACCGTGGTCAAGAAGGGGCGGGGATCCTTTCGAATGATGCGGGTCAATTAAAACGGTATCGTGACACGGGGCTTCTCTCAGAAGTGTTTCGAAATCCTGCTAACTTGGATAAGTTAACAGGAACGGGAGCGATTGGCCATGTTCGCTATGCGACAGCTGGGGAAGCTTCGGTGGATAACATCCAGCCCTTCCTCTTTCGCTTTCATGATACCCAGTTTGGACTGGCCCACAATGGGAATTTGACCAATGCCAAGTCCCTCAAACGGGAGTTGGAAAATAACGGGGCGATCTTTAGCTCAACTTCTGATTCAGAAATCTTGGCCCACCTGATTCGTCGGAGCCACAACCCATCCTTCATGGGTAAGGTGAAAGAAGCCTTGAATACGGTGAAAGGTGGATTTGCTTACCTTCTCATGCTGGAAGATAAGCTGATTGCGGCCTTGGATCCAAATGGTTTCCGTCCTCTTTCGATTGGGAAAATGGCCAACGGAGCTATCGTGGTTTCATCTGAAACCTGTGCCTTTGAAGTGGTTGGTGCTGAGTGGATCCGCGATGTGAATCCAGGTGAAGTTGTGATCATCGATGATAACGGCATCACTTACGATAACTATACAACGGACACCCAATTGGCTGTTTGTTCGATGGAGTATATCTACTTTGCCCGCCCGGACTCCAATATTCAAGGGGTCAATGTCCATACAGCCCGTAAACGTATGGGGGCTCAATTGGCACGTGAATTCAAACATGAAGCAGATATTGTGGTCGGTGTACCTAATTCATCACTTAGCGCAGCCATGGGATTTGCGGAAGAATCTGGCCTACCAAATGAAATGGGCTTGATTAAAAACCAATATACCCAACGGACCTTTATTCAACCAACACAAGAACTACGGGAGCAAGGGGTTCGGATGAAGCTCTCTGCCGTATCCGGTGTCGTGAAAGGCAAACGGGTTGTCATGATCGATGATTCTATCGTACGTGGGACAACATCACGTCGAATTGTGAAGTTATTGAAAGAAGCAGGAGCTACAGAGGTCCACGTAGCAATCGGTAGCCCAGCCCTTGCCTACCCATGTTTCTACGGGATCGATATTCAAACACGTAAGGAATTGATTGCTGCCAATCACACAGTAGAGGAAACACGCGATATCATTGGTGCAGATAGCTTGACGTATTTGTCAATCGATGGCTTGATTGATTCTATTGGAATTGATACAGATGCTCCAAATGGCGGTCTTTGTGTGGCTTACTTTGATGGAAAATATCCAACGCCTTTGTATGACTACGAAGAACGCTATGTGGAAAGTTTGAAAGAACATACTTCTTTCTATTAAGAGCAGTGCAAAAGAAAAGGAATGAAACAAATGACAAATAAAAATGCGTATGCACAGTCTGGTGTGGATGTTGAAGCGGGTTATGAAGTTGTTGAACGAATCAAAAAACACGTTGCTCGTACGGAACGTGCTGGTGTCATGGGAGCTCTTGGTGGTTTCGGTGGCATGTTTGATCTTTCAAAAGCAGGTGTCAAAGAGCCTGTTTTGATCTCAGGTACAGATGGTGTTGGTACTAAGCTCATGCTTGCCATCAAGTACGACAAACACGATACGATCGGTCAAGACTGTGTGGCCATGTGTGTTAACGATATCATCGCTGCAGGTGCGGAGCCCCTTTACTTCCTTGACTATATTGCAACTGGTAAAAATGAACCTGCCAAATTAGAGCAAGTCGTTGCTGGTGTTGCAGAAGGTTGTGTGCAGGCTGGTGCAGCCCTTATCGGTGGGGAAACGGCTGAAATGCCTGGTATGTATGGTGAAGATGACTATGATTTGGCTGGGTTTGCTGTCGGTGTTGCAGAAAAATCACAAATCATTGACGGTTCAAAAGTAGCTGAAGGGGATGTGATTCTTGGACTTGCTTCAAGCGGTATCCACTCAAATGGTTACTCACTTGTTCGTCGTGTCTTTGCGGATTACACAGGTGAAGAAGTTCTTCCAGAATTGGAAGGGAAGAAACTTAAAGACGTTCTTTTGGAACCAACTCGTGTCTACGTCAAAGCAGCTTTGCCACTCATCAAAGAAGAATTGGTCAACGGAATTGCCCACATCACAGGTGGTGGTTTCATCGAAAATGTACCACGGATGTTCTCAGATGACTTGGCTGCTGAAATTGACGAAAGCAAAGTCCCAGTTCTTCCAATTTTCAAAGCTCTTGAAAAATATGGCCAAATTAAACATGAAGAAATGTTTGAAATCTTCAACATGGGGATTGGTCTCATGCTTGCAGTGAAACCAGAAAATGTGGAACGTGTCAAAGAACTTCTTGACGAACCTGTTTATGAAATCGGTCGTATTGTGAAGAAAAATGTCGCAAGTGTGGTGATTAAATAATGGCTAAAAGGATTGCTGTATTTGCCTCTGGCAACGGCTCAAACTTTCAGGTGATTGCGGAACAATTTCCAGTAGAATTTGTTTTTTCAGATCATCGTGATGCCTATGTCTTAGAACGTGCCAAAAACCTTGGCGTGGTGAGCCATGCCTTTGAACTCAAGGAATTTGACAATAAAGCAGCTTATGAAGAAGCTATCGTCAAACTTTTGGATGAGAACCAGATTGACCTAGTTTGTTTGGCGGGTTATATGAAAATTGTTGGCCCAACCTTGCTAGCAGCTTATGAAGGCCGTATCATTAATATTCACCCAGCTTATCTCCCTGAATTTCCAGGTGCTCATGGTATTGAGGATGCTTGGAATGCAGGTGTTGCTGAGAGCGGTGTGACCATTCACTGGGTCGATTCTGGCGTTGATACCGGTAAGGTTATTCAGCAAGTGCGCGTGCCACGCCTTGAAGGGGATACCCTTGATACTTTCGAAACTCGCATCCATGAAACAGAATACAAGCTCTATCCAGAAGTCTTGGAACGTTTGGGAGTAGTAAGGAAATAAGGAAGCCATTGATCGGAAAGAACATTTTCGACTGTAGCAGATAAAGAACTTTTTTAAAAAAGGAAAAGAAAGAAAATGACTAAACGCGCACTAATTAGTGTTTCAGACAAAGTGGGCATCGTTGAATTTGCCCAAGAACTCAAAAAACTAGGTTGGGACATCATCTCAACAGGTGGGACTAAAGTTGCCCTTGACAATGCTGGGGTAGACACTATCGCCATCGATGATGTGACTGGTTTCCCAGAAATGATGGACGGTCGTGTGAAGACTCTTCATCCAAATATCCACGGTGGTCTCCTCGCTCGTCGTGACCTCGATAGCCACCTAGAGGCTGCTAAGGACAACAAGATTGAGTTGATCGACCTTGTGGTGGTCAACCTTTACCCATTCAAGGAAACCATCCTTAAACCAGACGTGACATACGCGGATGCGGTTGAAAACATCGATATTGGTGGGCCGTCTATGCTTCGTTCAGCAGCTAAAAACCACGCTAGTGTAACAGTTGTGGTAGATCCGGCTGACTATGCGGTTGTTTTGGACGAATTGGCAGCAAATGGTGAAACCTCTTACGAAACTCGTCAACGGTTGGCAGCGAAAGTCTTCCGTCATACAGCAGCCTATGATGCTTTGATCGCAGAATACTTCACTGCTCAAGTGGGTGAAGAAAAACCTGAAAAACTCACATTGACTTATGACCTTAAGCAACCAATGCGTTACGGTGAAAACCCTCAACAAGACGCAGACTTCTACCAAAAAGCTTTGCCAACGGATTACTCCATCGCTTCAGCGAAACAGTTGAACGGTAAAGAATTGTCCTTCAACAATATACGTGACGCGGATGCCGCTATCCGGATCATCCGTGATTTCAAAGACCGTCCAACCGTTGTGGCTCTTAAACACATGAACCCATGTGGGATTGGTCAAGCTGACGACATCGAAACAGCTTGGGACTACGCTTATGAGTCTGACCCAGTATCCATTTTCGGTGGGATCGTGGTTCTCAACCGTGAAGTAGATGCTGCGACAGCTCAAAAAATGCACGGTGTCTTCCTTGAAATCATCATTGCGCCAAGCTATACAGACGAAGCGCTTGAAATCTTGACAACCAAGAAGAAAAACTTGCGTATTCTTGAATTGCCATTTGACGCTCAAGATGCCAGCGAAGTGGAAGCAGAATACACCGGTGTTGTTGGTGGTCTCCTCGTTCAAAACCAAGACGTGGTGAAAGAAAGTCCAGCTGACTGGCAAGTGGTTACCAAACGCCAACCAACTGAGACAGAAGCGACAGCTCTTGAGTTTGCTTGGAAGGCTATCAAGTACGTCAAATCAAATGGGATCATCGTGACCAACGACCACATGACACTTGGTGTTGGCCCTGGTCAAACAAACCGTGTGGCTTCAGTTCGTATTGCTATTGACCAAGCTAAAGACCGTCTTGACGGCGCTGTTCTTGCTTCCGATGCCTTCTTCCCATTTGCGGATAATGTAGAAGAAATCGCCAAAGCAGGGATTAAAGCGATCATCCAACCGGGTGGATCAGTCCGTGACCAAGAGTCTATCGAAGCGGCTGATAAATATGGCTTGACCATGATCTTTACAGGAGTCAGACATTTTAGACATTAATCAAAAAGGCTGGGCAAAAAATGTCCAGCCTTTGATGTTTGATAGGAATAACTGCAAGACGCAGTGGTTGATTGGTATCTTTTTTCGCTTTTTAAGCTCCAAAGATAACCTAATGAAGGAAACAAAGTTTCCTTTATCCACAACCTTCAACAGTCTCCCAGACTGTTGAAGCTGTGCGGGGTGGGAAGATTGAAAAGGTTTGGGGAACCTTTTCAACCTTTTTTAAATAGTCTGAGTTCTTTCCCACTCCCTTTCTGCTGGTTATGAAGACCTTAATCTGGGTAGATGTAGGTGACGGTTCCCCAGATGGGGTTGGTTGGATCGAACCAACCACGGAAGTTGTCGATATAGCGATGGCCGTTGTAGTTAGCCTCTTGGATCTGAATTTTTTGGTCATGTTCGACGTCTGTAACCAAGGCAACATGGCCATATCCCCCATTGTCCCAACAGGCGATGGCACCGACCTCTGGAGTGTCTCCTGTCCGGAATCCCGCAGCGCGTGCGCTAGCTGCCCACATGCCGCCATTTCCCCACCAGTTGTGGGCCCAAGGGGCTAATTCTTTGGCTCCCCAGGTGCACTCACCAATGGGGTAGGTGTTTCCCGGATGTGTCGCGAGTGGAGTGAGCTTTGGCTTTGCCTTTTCTACTTGAAATGTAGTGGGGAATAGCCCTTTTAGTTGTCCCTGGCTTTTCTGATAGACATGTAGGTGAAATAGCCCGCTTCCCTTGTGTTTTTGAGCTTGAAAGCGCAGTTGGAAATGTCCAGGTGCGACCTTCTTTGCTGGATACCAGACCAGATCATCTTGCCCATTTTCTTCAGACCAGATGGGGAAGACAATCTCGTCAACGTCTTCGAACAACTTTAGGTCTACCTCAAATTCTTGTGAGGAGATGGGTGTGATCGTAATCTTGGGTTGGGAGGAAGCCAGGTCTTTT
This sequence comes from Streptococcus sp. HMSC065E03, assembly GCF_001815045.1. Taxonomy (NCBI): domain Bacteria; kingdom Bacillati; phylum Bacillota; class Bacilli; order Lactobacillales; family Streptococcaceae; genus Streptococcus; species Streptococcus sp. HMSC065E03. Next base: position 21,781 of record NZ_KV818854.1, read on the forward strand.
TGCTGGACGCTGGTCGTGAGAGGGTAAAGGCCGGTTAGCTGTTCATTTGCCTCCACCCCATAGACATGGACATGATAAAGTCCGGCTTGATCAGAATGATTGGTCAATGGCACTTGTAGGTCAAATCCCTTGTCACTGCGTTCTACAGGATACCAAATCAGGTCATCTTGGCCATTTTGGTCAGACCAGACGGGAACTTGGATCTTTTGATACTTATCCGGGACGTTTCCAAGATGAATCATCAGCTGCCCTTTTTCGGCATAGATAGCATTGGTCGCTTGATCTGCATGAGCAATAGAGGCTTGCATCCCCCATGTCGCACAAGTCAGTACGACAAATTTTTTGATTGTTTGCATAATACTCCTTTTCGTCAATTAGTAGGTCTCACCTATACTATTCGGAAAAAAATGAGAAATAGGAGAAAATAGCAAAAAATGTTTGGATTCTACTGGAAATAGGAGACTTTTGCTGAAATCATTAGAATAAAACGAACGATTATGATATAATTTAATAAAATAATTCGCAAAAGAGGTTCGAGATGAAACTTTTGGTTGTTGGTTCTGGTGGTCGTGAACATGCGATTGCCAAGAAATTATTGGAGTCTAAGGACGTTGAGCAAGTTTTCGTGGCTCCTGGTAATGACGGGATGACATTGGACGGTCTTGATTTAATCAATATCGGAATTTCCGAACATTCTAAGCTGATTGACTTCGCAAAAGTCAACGATATTGCTTGGACCTTCATCGGTCCAGATGATGCCCTTGCAGCTGGTATCGTGGATGATTTCAATGCAGCTGGTCTTAAGGCATTTGGTCCGACCAAGGCTGCGGCTGAGCTGGAGTGGTCTAAGGATTTTGCTAAGGAAATCATGGTCAAGTACGACGTTCCGACAGCAGCCTATGGCACATTTTCAGATTTCGAGGAAGCCAAGGCCTACATCGAAGAAAAAGGTGCTCCAATCGTGGTCAAGGCAGACGGTTTGGCCCTTGGGAAAGGTGTCGTCGTTGCGGAAACGGTTGAGCAAGCCGTCGAAGCTGCTCACGAGATGCTTTTGGACAATAAATTCGGTGATTCAGGTGCGCGTGTGGTCATCGAGGAATTCCTTGACGGGGAAGAGTTCTCTCTCTTTGCCTTTGTCAATGGGGACAAGTTCTACATCATGCCAACAGCTCAGGACCACAAACGTGCCTACGATGGTGACAAGGGTCCTAACACTGGTGGAATGGGTGCCTATGCGCCAGTTCCTCACTTGCCACAGAGCGTGGTTGACACAGCGGTTGACACCATTGTCAAGCCAGTTCTTGAAGGCATGATCAAAGAAGGGCGTCCGTACCTAGGTGTCCTTTACGCGGGGCTAATCTTGACAGCTGATGGACCGAAAGTCATCGAGTTCAACGCTCGTTTTGGAGATCCTGAAACGCAAATCATCTTGCCTCGTTTGACATCTGACTTTGCGCAAAATATCACTGACATTTTGGATAGCAAAGAGCCAGCCATCACTTGGATGGACAAGGGTGTGACACTTGGTGTGGTTGTAGCCTCAAACGGCTACCCACTGGCTTATGAGAAGGGTGTCAAGCTTCCAGCCAAGACAGAAGGCGACATCATCACTTACTATGCTGGTGCCAAATTCGCTGAAAATGGCCAAGACCTCCTCTCAAACGGCGGACGTGTTTACATGTTTGTCACAACAGCAGACACCGTCAAAGACTGCCAAAACATTATCTACAACCAACTCAACAAACAAAACACAGAAGGTCTGTTCTATCGTACGGATATCGGTAGCAAGGCGATAAAAGATTAACAGATACTAACTTTGTCATGGCGAGCGAAAGCGAGCATTATCAAAAAAAGAAAAAGGATTAAAAATGAAACCAGTAATTTCCATTATCATGGGCTCAAAATCCGACTGGGCAACCATGCAAAAAGCAGCTGAAGTCCTCGATAACTTCGGCGTCGCTTACGAAAAGAAAGTTGTTTCCGCCCATAGGACGCCTGACCTCATGTTCAAACACGCCGAAGAAGCACGTAGCCGTGGCATCAAGGTCATCATCGCGGGTGCAGGTGGCGCAGCTCACTTGCCAGGGATGGTCGCAGCTAAAACGACCCTTCCGGTTATCGGCGTACCCGTCAAATCACGTGCCCTTAGCGGTGTAGATTCACTTTATTCCATCGTTCAGATGCCAGGTGGAGTGCCTGTCGCAACTATGGCGATCGGTGAAGCAGGTGCGACTAACGCGGCCCTCTTTGCCCTCCGCCTTCTTTCGGTAGAGGACCAGGCTATTGCGACAGCGTTAGCGGATTTCGCAGAAGAACAAGGAAAAATCGCAGAGGAGTCTACAAATGAGCTCAACTAAAACCATTGGGATTATCGGTGGTGGCCAGCTCGGTCAGATGATGGCAATCTCAGCTATCTACATGGGGCACAAGGTTATCGCACTGGATCCAGCAGCTGATTGCCCAGCCTCCCGTGTGGCAGAAATCATTGTGGCCCCTTACGACGACGTAGATGCCCTTCGTCAGTTGGCAGACCGTTGTGATGTTCTTACTTATGAGTTTGAAAATGTCGATGCTGACGGTCTTGATGCTGTTATCAAGGATGGTCAGCTTCCACAAGGGACAGACCTACTCCGCATCTCTCAAAATCGAATCTTTGAGAAGGACTTTCTTTCTAACAAGGCCCAAGTCACTGTAGCACCATATAAGGTCGTAACTTCTGGCAAAGACTTGGCAGATATCGACCTCTCGAAAAACTATGTCCTCAAGACGGCGACAGGTGGTTACGATGGCCATGGTCAGAAGGTCATTCGTTCAGAAGCAGATTTGGAAGAAGCCTATGCACTAGCTGATTCAGCAGACTGCGTTTTGGAAGAGTTCGTCAACTTTGACCTTGAAATTTCGGTCATCGTGTCAGGTAACGGCAAGGATGTGACAGTCTTCCCTGTTCAGGAAAATATCCACCGCAACAACATTCTTTCAAAAACCATTGTGCCTGCTCGCATTTCAGAAAGTCTAGCTGAAAAAGCCAAAGTCATGGCAGTACGAATCGCAGAACAACTGAATCTCTCTGGTACACTTTGTGTAGAAATGTTTGCGACAGCTGATGATATCATCGTTAACGAAATCGCGCCACGTCCCCACAATTCAGGGCACTATTCGATTGAAGCTTGCGACTTCTCCCAGTTTGATACTCATATCTTGGGCATTCTCGGAGCCCCACTTCCTGCTATTCACCTTCATGCGCCTGCTGTCATGCTCAATGTTCTCGGCCAACATGTCGAGGCTGCTGAAACATATGTGACAGAAAATCCAAGCGCTCACCTCCACTTATATGGTAAACTAGAAGCAAAGCACAACCGAAAAATGGGACATGTGACTTTGTTTAGTGATGATCCGGATAAGGTTGAGGAGTTTGGAAAAGGGATTGATTTTTAAAATGACAGAAGAATTTGATGAATTGATAGATGATGAAATAACGACCGTAACACTGACTTATACGGACGATTTGATTGTTCCAGAGATTGCGGATAGAGAGGGGATTCATATTTTAGAAAGAGCTGGCAATCAGCTAGTCTTAGAATATTCTTGTTCCGTGAAGGAAGTTAAGGATTATCTGAGTAGTTACGGCCTGCCTAGACAACCTGAGAGAATTTCATTTGAATTTTCTATACATGAAGACTCAGAAAATGATAATCTTTAAAGCTAAATGGAGACCAGTTTATGATTCAAATTATTGTCAACGCATTGTTAAACAAGAGAAGCAGATAACTACTGCTGGAAAGGAATTGATTTTTAAGTGAGAATAGCGATTCTAGGACTTGGAGTCATCGGGACCACTTATGCCTATGCCTTTCAAAAAGCAGGCCATCAAGTGGAACACGTACTGAGAGACAGTAAGAAAGGCACGGCTCCGAAGGAGTTGTCGGTTGATCTGCTAGATGGTCGCTATCATTCCAAGGGTGAAAACAAGCATGATACCTATGAGGTTCATGTGGCGGAAGCTGATTCGGAATACGATTTTATTTTTCTCAGTGTACGTCATGGGTTTGTCAAAGAAGCTGTGGAAACCTTGCGAAAAAATAATATCAAAGGCACTCTCGTTTTCTTCTGTAATTTTTGGGATACTCGAAAAGATGTCCAAGAGTGGGCAGGAAATTACGACTATATTCTAGCCTTTCCGACAGCGGGTGGTTGCATGCAGGAAGATCATTTGGATGGTGTCTTGTTTGACCATTTAATGCTAGAAGGTGAGCAAAAAGCACACATTTCTAACTATTCTGATTTGACGACTTTGCTGACTTCTGCAGATTTGAAGTGGGAAGTTCCTCATGATATGGTTGAGTGGATTTGGATTCACATGGCGATTAATGCGGGTGTTACTTCGACAGCTGCTCGTTCAGGGAATCTGGAAAATCCAGAAGAATTGGCTTTGAACTTGATGAATAGTTCTTCAGAATTGTCATTGGCCATCAAGGCCATTCGAGAAGCCTTGAAAGTCGTAGAAGCGCGTGGGGTGAATTTGAAGCTTTACAAAGCCGAACTCTTGCCATACAAAATTCCCGCTTGGATAGCCGGCAAAGCCATGAAAGTCATGTTTGCGAAAAATGAGCTGACACGAAAAATCATGACCTTACACAATGATAAACAGGACATCTTCTATTGTTGTCAAAGTGTCTATCAGACCGGTCAGGAATTAGGTGTTGAGATGCCCATTCTTGAAGCAAATATGAAGGGCATTTCGATTTAGGAGGTTTTATGATTCAACTCATTGTCAATGCTTTTGTTGAGAAGGACAAGACTGGAGCAGTCGTTGAAGTCTTGTATGCGAGTAGCGATCACGAAAAAGTGAAAGCTAAGTATGAAGAGCTGACTGCTCAATATCCTGAAAACTATTTAGCTATCTATGATGTCCCACTGGATACGGATTTGAATACACTCGATCACTATCCATCTGTGTGGATCGGGAAAGAAGAATTTGAGTAAAGCGACTGTCGGTTGCTAACTGATGTAAAACATCAAAAGAAAGGAAAATTAAACATGATTGATAGATATAGCCGCCCAGAAATGGCGAACATTTGGACTGAAGAAAATAAATACCGTGCCTGGCTTGAGGTGGAAATCTTGGCAGACGAAGCCTGGGCTGAATTGGGAGAAATTCCTAAGGAAGATGTGGCTTTGATTCGTGAAAAAGCGGACTTTGACATCGACCGTATTTTGGAAATCGAGCAGCAAACTCGTCACGATGTGGTTGCTTTCACACGTGCGGTTTCTGAAACGCTTGGTGAAGAACGTAAGTGGGTTCACTATGGTTTGACTTCTACTGACGTGGTAGATACGGCCTATGGTTACCTCTACAAACAAGCCAACGACATCATCCGCAAGGACCTTGAAAACTTCCTCAACATCATCGCTGACAAAGCGAAAGAACACAAGTTCACTATCATGATGGGGCGTACTCATGGTGTGCACGCTGAGCCGACAACTTTTGGTCTTAAATTGGCGACTTGGTACAGCGAAATGAAGCGCAATATCGAGCGTTTCGAGCATGCGGCTGCTGGCGTGGAAGCTGGTAAGATTTCTGGTGCGGTTGGGAACTTTGCCAACATCCCACCATTCGTTGAAAAATACGTCTGCGATAAATTGGGTATCCGTGCTCAAGAAATCTCTACACAGGTCCTTCCTCGTGACCTTCATGCTGAGTACTTTGCAGTTCTTGCGAGCATCGCAACTTCTATCGAGCGGATGGCAACTGAAATCCGTGGTCTTCAAAAATCTGAACAACGTGAAGTGGAAGAATTCTTTGCCAAAGGTCAAAAAGGATCTTCAGCAATGCCTCACAAACGGAATCCTATCGGTTCTGAAAACATGACCGGTCTTGCGCGTGTTATCCGTGGTCACATGGTCACAGCTTATGAAAACGTAGCCCTTTGGCATGAACGTGATATCTCTCACTCATCAGCTGAGCGTATCATTGCACCAGACACAACCATCTTGATTGACTACATGCTCAACCGTTTCGGAAATATCGTTAAGAACTTGACGGTCTTCCCAGAAAACATGATCCGCAACATGAACTCTACATTTGGTTTGATCTTCAGCCAACGTGCCATGTTGACTTTGATTGAAAAAGGCATGACACGTGAGCAAGCTTACGACCTTGTTCAACCGAAGACTGCTCAATCATGGGATAACCAAGTAGACTTCAAACCACTTCTTGAAGCAGATCCAGAAGTGACTTCTCGTCTCACTCAAGAAGAAATCGACGAAATCTTCAACCCAAGCTACTACACCAAACGGGTGGATGAAATTTTTGAACGCATCGGTTTGGGTGACTAATCGCAACGAAAAAGGGAATTTGAAAAATAGACGAAAGAGGCTGGGACAAAAGTCCTAGCCTCTCAATTATTTTTGGATTGTCGAGCAAGATGCAGTGGTTGATGGGCTCTACTACGCTGATTTCATCAGCTTTTACAGCCCTACTCAACTGTGCGAGGGTGGGAAGACGAACTCTTTTTTACTAGTCGGAGTTCTTTCCCACTCCCTTTTTTAAACTTTTTATAGCTAAACTATCACTAATTATATATATTTTTAAAGAGGTCTTTAGAAATCGTTTTCAACATGCTATACTGGAGCTATAAAAAAGACCGAGATGTCTCAGTCTTTTTGGTTCTTAGTGATCGCGGTCACAGGAGATGAACTTGATCTTGTAGTAGTCACCGCGTTTATAGGTTTCCGTGTATTCAAGGATTTGGCCAGTCGCTTCTAGCTTGGTCGTCTTCACTTGTTTGACCGTTGGGAAATTTTCGTCGATCTTCAATACTTTAGCAACCTTGCTTGGTGTAGGAAAGACGATTTCGTTGACTTCTTCGAAGTGTTCATCATTCATATGAATGTGGTAGTCTTCTTTGAAGCGATCATAGATAGAGCTATAGTATTCCAAATTTGGATAGTTTGGATTGATGTATTGTTCAGGAATATAGGTTTGGTGGAAGATATAGGTATCATCCCCTGTCTGGCGAGTCCGTTCGATCTTATAGTAGAATTGCGTTGGGTTGAGGCCTAGTTTGTCTAGGATGCTTAAGGTATTTCCACGTTTAATAGAGAGAACTTTGACTTTGGCCTTTTGGATTGGGAAGGTCTCAACATCTGAAAATTCAACCAGTTTGTGTTTTCGAGCACGAGAAACAAAGGTTCCTTTTCCTTGCTGACGGACAATGTAGCCATCAGCAGCGAGGTCGTTCAAAGCACGGACAACGGTGATAGAGCTGACATCATAAATTTTAATGAGTTCAGCTTCAGTATAAAATTTATCTCCATTTTCAAATTTTCCGGAGATAATTTGCTGCTTCAATTCATCTTTGATGTGTTGGTACTTTGGAATTGCCATAGTGCTACCTCTCTTTAGATTTCTCTTATTTAACCCTATTTTAACATATTTTTTATAAAAGTGTTGACATTTTTTAAATAATTTATTATATTAATAAATGAAAAGGGTTACATATAAGAAAGGGGGGCGTTTATGGGAGTTTTTGAGATTCGCGATGCTTTCTATTTAAAAGATCAACCCTTCAAGATTTTATCCGGAGCGATCCATTATTTCCGAATTGACCCAGCAGACTGGTATCATTCCTTGTATAATCTAAAGGCATTGGGGTTCAACACGGTTGAAACCTATGTCCCTTGGAATGCGCATGAACCCCGCAAAGGGCAGTTTGACTTTAGTGGTCGATTGGATCTAGAGCGTTTCATTCAAACAGCCCAATCCCTTGGACTTTACATGATTGTAAGGCCGTCGCCCTTTATCTGTGCAGAGTGGGAATTTGGTGGATTACCAGCCTGGCTCTTGGAAGAAGACCTGCGAATCCGCTCATCAGACCCAGCCTTTATCGAAGCAGTGGATCGTTATTATGATCGCTTGCTTGGGTTGTTAACACCCTACCAAGTGGATCAGGGTGGTCCAATCCTCATGATGCAGGTGGAAAATGAGTACGGCTCTTATGGAGAAGACAAGGATTATCTTCGTGCCATTCGGGATTTGATGAAGGAAAAAGGCGTGACCTGTCCTCTCTTTACATCAGATGGACCATGGCGAGCAACGCTAAGAACAGGAACCTTGATCGAAGAAGATCTCTTCGTGACGGGAAACTTCGGTTCCAAAGCAGCCTATAACTTCGGTCAGATGCAAGAATTCTTTGACGAATACGGCAAGAAATGGCCCTTGATGTGTATGGAATTCTGGGATGGCTGGTTTACCCGCTGGAAGGAACCTGTGATTCAAAGGGACCCAGAGGAGTTGGCAGAAGCTGTCCATGAGGTCTTGGAGCTTGGTTCCATCAACCTCTATATGTTTCATGGCGGAACCAATTTCGGCTTCATGAATGGTTGCTCAGCTCGGGGAACGCTCGACTTGCCACAGGTGACGTCCTATGACTATGGGGCTTTGCTCAATGAGCAGGGAAATCCGACGGAGAAGTATTATGCTATTCAAAAAATGATGGCGACCTATTATCCGGAATACCCACAGCAGGAACCGCTCATCAAAGAGTGTTTGCCAGAACAAACCTTGCAACTGTCAGCCAAGACTAGTCTTTTTGGAAATCTGGACAATCTGGCTCAGGTCGAGACCAGCCTTTATCCTGAAAAGATGGAAGAGTTGGGGCAAACCACAGGTTATCTCCTATATGAGACAGACCTTGAGTTGGATGCGGAAGAAGAAAAACTGCGCATCATTGATGGTCGGGATCGGGTACAGATTTACCTGGATGATCAACATGTAGCAACACAATACCAAACAGAGATCGGTGAAGATCTTTTTATCAAAGGAAAAAAGAAAGCGGTTACGAATTTAAAAATCTTGCTTGAGAATATGGGACGTGTCAACTACGGGCACAAGCTCTTAGCTGATAGCCAGCACAAGGGCATTCGCACAGGTGTCTGTGTAGATTTGCACTTCCATCTTCATTGGAAGCAGTACCCACTGGATTTACAAGATCTCAGTCAGCTCGATTTTTCAAAGGAATGGCAGGCAGGTGCTCCAGCATTTTACCGATATGATTTTCAGCTGGACCACACCCTTGATACTTATCTGGATATGACAGGATTTGGGAAAGGGGTCGTCTTTGTCAACGGCCACAACCTTGGTCGTTTCTGGGAGGTCGGACCGACCACTTCACTTTACGTGCCTCATGGTTTCCTCAAAGAAGGAGCCAATAGCCTGATCGTCTTTGAGACAGAAGGGCGTTACCAAGAGACACTTCAACTTGTTCAACAACCTACATTCAAAGAAGTAAAGGGGGAAAACTTATGACTATTGTAGGATGCCGTATCGATGGACGTTTGATCCACGGGCAGGTAGCCAATCTTTGGACTACCAAACTAAATGTTTCACGTATCATGGTGATCGATGATGAAGTCGCTCAAAATGATATCGAAAAAAGTGGCTTGAAACTAGCGACACCACCTGGTGTTAAGCTTAGTATCTTGCCAGTCGCAAAGGCTGCGGAAAATATCTTGGCTGGAAAATATGATAGCCAACGACTCTTTATCGTAGCTCGCAAACCAGATCGTTTCCTTCGTTTGATCGAAGCAGGCGTTCAGCTTGAAACACTAAATGTCGGCAATATGTCTCAATCCGATGAGACGCGTGCGATTACCCGCTCGATCAATGTGGTGGACGCGGACGTGGAAGACTTTAACAAGATCCACGAAAAAGGTGTGAAGATTACGTCTCAGATGGTGCCAAACGACACTGCAGAAGACTTTATGAAGTTATTAAAGTAAAAGAAAATTTTTAGGAGGAAATTGTCATGATACAATGGTGGCAAATTTTACTACTTACTTTGTACTCAGCTTATCAAATCTGTGATGAGTTGACGATTGTTTCATCAGCAGGATCACCAGTCTTTGCTGGTTTCATTACAGGACTTGTCATGGGGGATTTAAAGACAGGTCTCTTTATCGGAGCTTCTCTTCAATTGACAGTGCTCGGTGTAGGTACTTTCGGTGGAGCTTCTCGTATTGACGCAACATCTGGTGCCGTTCTTGCGACTGCCTTCTCAGTAGCAAAAGGGATTGATCCAGAGATTGCTATTGCTACAATCGCTGTGCCGGTAGCAACTTTGTTGACCTACTTTGATATTCTTGGTCGTATGACTACAACTTACTTCGCTCACCGTGTAGATGCTGCGATCGAACGTTACGACTATAAAGGAATTGAACGCAACTACCTTCTTGGTGCTGTTCCTTGGGCTCTTTCTCGTGCCCTTCCAGTCTTCTTGGCTCTTGCATTTGGTGGTTCTTTCGTAGAAACTGTTGTTACAGGTCTTGCTAATGTACAATGGTTGGCAAACGGTCTGAAACTCGCAGGTCAAATGCTTCCAGGTCTTGGATTTGCGATCTTGCTTCGTTACCTTCCTGTTCGTCGTAACCTTCACTATCTTGCACTTGGTTTTGGCTTAACAGCAATGTTGACAGTGCTTTATAGCAATGTTCAAAGCCTTGGTGCTGCAGTGTCTAGCATTGTTGGTTCTGATGTGTTCGCTAAACTTCCAAAAGAACAAGCTATTACTTTTGTTAACAACTTCAAGAGTGTATCTATGATTGGTATTGCCATTATCGGTATCTTCCTTGCAGTGCAACACTTCAAAAACAGCCAACGTACAGTCGTAGCTGCTCCAGCAAGCAATGTAGAAAGCGGGGAAATTGAAGATGACGAATTCTAATTACAAACTAACAAAAGAAGATTTTAAACAAATCAACAAACGTAGCCTCTTCACCTTCCAATTGGGTTGGAACTACGAACGGATGCAGGCTTCTGGTTACCTTTATATGCTTTTACCTCAGTTGCGTAAAATGTATGGTGATGGCACTCCAGAATTGAAAGAAATGATGAAATTGCATACGCAATTCTTCAATACTTCACCATTCTTCCACACCATTATCACTGGTTTTGACCTTGCTTTGGAAGAAAAAGATGGTGTCAAATCAAAAGATGCGGTGAACGGGATCAAGACAGGTCTCATGGGACCATTCGCTCCTCTTGGGGACTCAATCTTTGGATCATTGGTACCAGCTATTATGGGTTCAATCGCAGCAACTTTGGCTGTTGCAGGAAACCCAGCCGGTATCTTCTTGTGGATCGCTGTGGCAGTTGCTTATGACATTTTCCGTTGGAAACAGTTGGAATTTGCCTATAAAGAAGGGGTTAACCTCATCAACAACATGCAAAGTACCTTGACAGCTTTGATCGACGCAGCTGCCGTTCTGGGTATCTTCATGGTTGGTGCCTTGATTGCCAGCATGATTGGTGTTGAAGTTTCTTGGACTCCACACATTGGGGACAAAGCGATTGAAATTCAAGATATGCTCAACCTTATCTTCCCACGTTTGGTACCAGCTATCATCACAGGTGTAATCTACTGGTTGCTTGGACGTAAGGGTATGAACTCTACAAAAGCTATCTTGCTCATCATCCTTGCAGCAATCGCATTCTCAGCATTTGGCCACTTCTTCTTTGGAATGGCATAATGGAGTAAGGTATGGCAAAAGAGTTAGTATTGGTCAGTCATGGTCGCTTCTGTGAAGAGCTTAAAGCTAGCACAGAGATGATTATGGGACCACAAGAATCCATCCATACGGTTGCACTCTTACCAGAAGAAGGACCAGAAGACTTTACTGCTAAATTTGAAGCAACAGTCCAAGGTCTAGAAGACTATATTGTATTTGCCGATCTCTTGGGAGGAACTCCTTGCAACACCGTGAGCCGCTTGATCCTTGAAGGACGTGCGATTGACTTATACGCAGGGATGAATCTTCCGATGGTCATCGAGTTCATCAATAGTAGCCTGACTGGTAATGAAGGGGACTACTCTGAACGTGCAAAAGAAAGTATTGTCAAGGTCAATGACCTCTTGTCAAACCTTGATGATGATGAAGATGAGTAGGTTGGTATGGGAGTCTGGGAGCATCATCTCAGGCTCCTTTCCCATTTATCAACGTTAGATTGTAGAAAGGAACAACAGTTTCTATGTTAGACTATACAAAAGAAGACTTGCAGGAGCTAGGAGCAGAGATCACCACTCGTGAGATCTACCAACAACCAAGTGTTTGGAAAGAAACGGCTCACTTGTACCAAGAAAGAAAAGCGAAAATAAAAGCTTTCTTAGAAAAAATTGGGCAAGAGCATGACTATATCAAGGTCATCTTGACAGGGGCAGGGACCTCAGCCTATGTAGGGGATACCTTGGTTCCATATTTGCAGGAGGTGCACGATGAACGCCACTGGAATTTTCAATCCATTGCGACGACGGATATCGTAGCTCATCCTCAAACCTATTTGAAAAAAGAGGTTCCAACGGTTTTAGTATCTTTTGCCCGGAGTGGCAATTCGCCAGAAAGTGTCGCAACCGTGCAGTTAGCTCAAGACTTGGTTGATGAGCTCTATCAGATCACCATTACCTGTGCCGAAGAAGGGAAACTGGCCCAGCAAGCCCACGGAGATGAGCGCAATCTCTTGCTTCTCCAACCAAAAGAAACCAACGATGCTGGCTTTGCGATGACCTCTAGCTTTACCTCCATGCTCTTGACAGCTCTCTTGGTCTTTGATCCAAGCGAGGAAGAGATCAAGGAAAAACGAGTAGCAGAGCTGGTTCATCTATCCGAGCAAATCTTGGAGAAGGACCGTGAGGTCAAAGAAGTGGTTGATCTAGACTTTGAGCGCGTGATCTATCTGGGGGCAGGCCCTTTCTTTGGCCTAGCCCATGAAGCCCAGCTCAAGATTTTGGAATTAACAGCAGGCAAAATCGCAACCATGTATGAGAGTCCTGTCGGCTTCCGTCACGGTCCGAAATCCCTCATCAATGACCAGACCCTCGTTTTGGTCTTTGGATCCATTGATCCTTATACCCGACAGTATGATCTGGACTTGGTTCGAGAAGTTGCAGGGGATCAAATTGCTCGTCAAGTTGTCCTTTTGACCGATCAAGCTGCAGGGATCGAGCATGTACGAGAAGTGTTGGTGAAAGCATCAGCAGACTCACTAGATATCTACCGTGCCTTCCCTTATATTATCTACGGTCAATTGATTTCTCTTTTGACCTCACTCAAGGTGCAAAATCGCCCAGACACACCTTCACCGACTGGTACCGTCAATCGGGTTGTTCAAGGGGTGATCATTCATCCATTTCATAAAGAATAGCCACTAATTTTCTATAAAAAGTGGAGTGTTTCTTCTTGTGAAACTGATACAATGGAGAAAAACAGTGAGAGGAGAAGGTTAGTGAAACAGTATCAAGAAAGCGTGTTTGGGGAATGGCAGAATCAAGAGGTTCGGGCTTATCGCCTCGAAAATGATAAGGGCTACCAATTATCTGTCATGACCTATGGGGCGACGATTTTAGAATATGTGACACCTGATAAAGAAGACCAGTTTACGAATATTATTCTAGGCTTTGATCGCTTTGAGGACGATGTGGGCAATAGCCCTAAATATGGGGCTAGTATTGGCCCGGTAGCAGGCCGGATTGCAGGGGCAAGTTTTGAACTCAATGGTCAAACCTATCACTTGGAAGCCAATAACGGTGCCAACTGCAACCACAGTGGACCGACGGGTTGGGACAGTGCCTTGTTTAGCGTGGAGTCGGTAACGGATCAGGAAATCACTCTCTATACAGAACGGGCGGATGGAACCGGTGGTTTCCCTGGAAATCTCAAGATCTGGGTAACCTATGGTTTGACGGAAGATGGTGAACTCGAGATTGCTTATCGGGTAGAAACGGATCAGGATACCCTAGTCAATCCGACCAACCATAGCTACTTCAACCTATCTGGGAACTTCACCCAGCCGATCAATGACCATGTCTTTCAGATCAACCATCAAGGGCTTTACCCTATCCATCCAGACGGTGTTCCTCTTCAGACCGTGGATAGAGAAAGTCCGGTTGTTCAGCATCTCTACCAAGCCATGCTCTTGGAGGATCTTTTTAAGGACTCTGATCCGCAAATCCGTCTGGTAGAAGGATTAGACCATCCATTTGCTCTTCCAGAAGGGCATGAAAATGCTGGCTTTCTTTACCATCAGCCATCTGGACGTTTCTTGACCTTCAAGTCAGAAGCCCCAGCCTTGGTGGTGTATTCAGCCAATTTCGTAGACGAAACTGTTCATCTGCAAGGCCAACCAATGGTTCAGCACAATGGCTTGGCTCTAGAATTCCAAACAGTGCCAGATGCCATTCACAGTGACCAGGCTGAAAAGGTCATCTTGAGAGCGGGTCAAGTCTTCACCAGCAAGACCAGCTACCATGCCATCGCTAAGAAATAGATAAGAAAGAGAAGGTGACAAACAAGGATGGGAAATCTTTGCTTGGAACCTCCTCTTTTTTAGAAAAAAATTTTTTAAAAATGACTATAAGGAAACTTTAAGCTTCCCGTCGTATACTAATACCATCATCAAAGACCTCCTAACTTTGAATGATAAAACTCCTAAAACTTTTTCATAATAATCTCCCTATAAGAGCCACCAAAACCGGTGGCTTTTTTTCTACGGGAGTGAGATAGAACAATTTTTTAAAATTGCTTCGCTTCCTTATTTTTTGGCTTAGGTTGAAAAGGTTCCCCAAACCTTTTCAATTGTCTCACCCCCGCACAGTTGATTAGGTATTCTTTGGAGCTATAAGAGCGAACAAAGATACCAATCAACCACTGCGTTATGTATTTATTACTAAACTTAATTCATTGGACCAAACCTGACAAGGGAAGTATATAAGCTTAGGTACGTTCCTTATTACCTTTACGAGTATCAGCGAGTTTGGGTACGTTCCTTCCTAACCGAACCAAACCAAGGGTACTGAAGTATTTTAATAGAGTGGAGGTTCTGAAATTAATTTTTTTGTCATTTTTTTATACATGTGAAGGCTCCTTTCTATTCTGTTACTTTCTTGAATGTCATTTTCATTGTTGTTAAAACGCCACGCTCATTATTCCCTCTAGCGCTGATTACGAGGGTGTCCCCATCCAATTCATATTGATAAGTGATTGGACGATTTGGTTGCATGGTCAGTCCTAAAGAAAATGTCATAAGAAGAATTGGTGTTTCTTTAAAATTAATCGTTTTGTTACTTGTATCGACAGTCCCATCAGGAAGAGAGAAATCAAATTGGTTTGTTTCTTTGTCCATCTTGATTTGAGCCACTTTAAAAATTGGAATTGCTTTTTCATAGTCCTCGTATAAAACAGTTTTGAATTCTGATTTATCTGGGAAAGAATTTTTATAAGTATGTTCATACAGATTTTCGAAATAACGTGTGAAATTATAGCTATATTTTCTGAAATAACGAGTTGTGGTTTCTAGTCCTCTAAATCATCAATCGCATAAGCGTACTTTATTGGGTCGGAACCTCTTAGGACAAATGATTTTCTTAAAGTAGTCTTCACATCGGTCATTTCCCAAGTACCATCAAGCGTAATAGATTTTTCAGCAGTTGTTTCTTGTGAAGTCGTTGAGTTGTTTGTCGTTGAAGTAGAGCATCCTGCAAATAGGAGAGCACATAAGATCGTCAACGTACCCAGCCAATATTTTTTAGTCCAGTATTTCATAAAAGGACCTCCTAAAAGTTAATCGTTTTATGCTTATATCATATCTCTTTGTGATAAAAAACGCAAATTGCTTTTCGTAATACTATAAAGTGAAAATAGGACAACAAAAAAAGAATGTAGTAAAACTACATTCCTTTTTGTTTATCAGAGTTGTCTGGGTAAGTGGCCCTAGCGAATAGATTATTCCGCTACTTTTTTGAAACGCATCGTGAAGTAGCCAACAATCTTTTCTTCACCACTAAGTGTTTTAGGCTGTTCAAGAGTCAGTGTTAAAATTCCATCTTCAATGGAATATTTATAGCTTACTGGTTTTATGAATTTCTCATTGGAAAATGTTACTAAATCAATGAACATTGGCGCGTTCTTGAATTCAAACGTACCCGTGCTCTCGTTAATTGTAATTTCTTTTAAAGTTTGATGGATTTCATACTTTTCATCGTTGAATTCAAAGCTGAGGGGGCCTTTCATATTGTTATAAAGTTCTAGTTGCTTTTTCAAATCTTCATACTGATTTTTAATATATTGTTCTTTGGTCCCTTCGACACTCGCTAACTTTTGGGCTTTTCCGTAATCATAGAAGTTGCCGACAGCCACTTTAGTCGTAGCCGTTAGTTCGTATACAGCAGAATCTCCTGTAATCGTCAGTGTCGGTGTCACGTCCTTGAAGGCATCAGAATAAATGAGTCGGCGTGGAATTTCTTCTGAATCTAAGAAATCTTTATAACCTAAGCCGCGTTCGAGACTACTTCTGAAGTCGATTTGTTCCCATTTTCCTTCCAGTGGATTGGAAGGAGCAGTTGTTGTAGTAGTTGTTGTAGCGGTTTGGTTTCCGCAGCCGGCAAGCATTAAAAGAGAGCAGCCAGCAATGAATAATGGTTTTAAGTATTGTTTAAACATGGTCGCGTCTCCTTTCTATTTCTTTTCTGCACTTGGTACGCGTTTGAAAGTCAGTTCAAAATGAACAGGAAGATTATCCTTCGTCTTCATATCAGCGTAGATAATCAAGAAGCCATCTTTTACTTCATAATTGTATGTTACTGGATCGAATCTATGATCTTTACCCGCTGTCGTTAGAGGGAAGGAGTCAAGAATCATGAGCCCTTCGTCAAATTTGACAGTCTTCGCTTTTTCATCAATAGTTCCTGTAGCCTCGTAGCTATAAGTTCCAGTCGATGTATCCATTGATGCTTTATATTTCTTGAAGTTTTGCACGAACTCTGGTTGTCCGTTAATATAACGGTTAACAAATTCATCTTCTGTCATTTTTTTCTTATCCTTTGAAATCTCGTAGAATGCTTTTGCGAACTTCTTCGAGTCAAATTGATAGCTTAGCTTTGCGCTTGTGCCATCAACGGATAATTTCATCTTGAAGTCTTTAAAGGCTTCAATGAATTTCGCATAAGTATAACTTTTCATTCCTTTCGGGAAAAAGGCTTTTTGCAATGAATCGAGCTCGTATACGGATTCCCATTCACCAGCAATGGTTTCTACTTTTGGGGCTTCTGTTTGAGCGGCACTTTGAGAGTTGCTTTGTTTTTGAGAACAAGAAGCCAGTACGAAGACTGAGAATAGAGCAACGAATGCTAAAAATAATTTTTTATAATGTTTAAGCATCATCAGACCTCCTTGAAATAGATTGTTGTATTACGATTATATTATACGTGTAACATTATTATTTTGCAAGGGTTTTCAAGTGAATCATAATTTTGCTCTGTCATTTCACTGATTATTCAAAATGAGATGAGCAAAAATCTTCAGTGCAGATGGAGCAATACTTGAGATTCTTAAGAAGAATTGTGTGAGATAAGGTTCCTTAAGTCTATTAAAATACGAAGAACCTTTGGGTAATGGGAATGATACCTGAAGTATTTTAACAGAGCGTAAGCTCTTTATTTTTTTGCACAAAAAAAGCCCCTTGAGAAATTCTCAAGGAGCAGTGGAATGACTACTTGCTCGTTGCATCAGACATTTTTTTGAATTTTGCTGAAATAATCGTATTTAGATTATTATGTCCATCGCGTTGTTCAATCGTCAACGTTAAAATATCTCCATCAATAGAGTATTTATACGTAGTTTCTTTAGCGACAGGTCCAATGGACATGGTTGCAAGTTGCACAATGTTGATAGCTTCTGGGAAGATAATCGTTTGGTTTGCTGTATCTAATTTACCGTTCTTCAAAACAGAATGAATTTTAGCATTACCTCTATCAAATTCATAAGTTGTATTGGGCAAGTCCTTAGCGCCATCCTGTAGATTGACTGATAATTTAATAAATTGATTTTTAATATATTCGTCTTTCGTTTGAGTCACTTTAGATGCATCTTTTTGTTTTAAGTAATCGTAGAACCTTCCAAAACCATCTGCTAGAGATACAGTATAGTCGAATTCAACAGATGTACCTGTAATGTTCAACGTTGGTTTTAAATCTTTCCATGCCTCAGGATAGATCAGCTTGATAGCCGAATCATCATTGTCAAAATCTTTAAAGGCTAAGCTACGTTCAAGAGCTGGTCGGAAGTCGATGGCTTTCCATTTTCCTTCAATTGGAACGGGGTCTTTTTGAGTAGTGCTTCCTTTACGTTTGAAGTGTAGTTCATAGTGAACTGGAAGATTATTTTTCTTCGCTTTTCCGTCAATCGTGACATAAAGCATGTCGTCTTTTAATTTGTAGTGATATGTGTTTGGCGAAACGCGATTTTCACCGAATGAGAAGAAGAATGAGTTTGCTACTGAAAGTCCTTCATCAAAGGTCATTGTTTTGGCACCTTGATCAATAGAACCCGTTGCTTCGTAGCTAAACACGCCAGTATCTTTATTCATGTTGACTTTGTATTTCTTAAAGTCGCCTGCAAATCCTTCATGAGAGTCATACATGATTTTTTTGAATTCTTCTTCAGTCTTGCCTCTAGCGTCTGTTGTGACAGTGTAGAAAGCTTTAATAAAATTATCAATGTTATAGTCGTATTTAATCGTTGCTGTATTGTTTTCAATCTTCATGTCCATTTTGAAGTCTTTAACAGATTCAAGCAAGTGTGCAAAGTGGATTCCATGGAGGGTATAGGCACCGATGGATTCCGTTAAAGCATCGAGAGTATCGACTAATTCCCATTCGCCATCAATCGTTTCGACTTTTGCTGTTTCTGTTTTAGCAGCATTTTTAGAGCCACTTTGTTTTTGAGAACAAGAAGCTAGTAGGAAGACTGAGAGCAGAGCAATGAATGCTAAAAATAATTTTTTATAACGTCTAATCATCGCTAGACCTCCTTAAAATAGATGATTGAATTACGCTTATATTATACGTGCAACATAAATGTTTTGCAAGGGCTTTCAAACGAATCGCAATTTTGTTTTGTAACTTGACCGATTATTCAATATAAGAAACGGAAAAATTGTATGTAGCAGAGTATCCAATAGATGAAATTCCCAAGGCTTCCTAAATTATTTTTTTGCACACAAAAGAGGATGGGACAAAAGTCCTAGCCTCTCAATTAT
>NZ_KV818854.1:40964-74928 GCF_001815045.1 Streptococcus sp. HMSC065E03
ATTCTAACGAATTATCGATTTCTGTCCCACTCTCAGTGAGTTATTTAATTAGTTTTAGGATCTGAAACTTTCTTGAATTTCATTGGATAAACAAGATGAGCACCAGTTTCATCGTACGTTTTCTCAGCATACATTGTAAGGATATCACCATTCAATTCGTAGTGATAAGTAATTGGTACGTCTGTAGAATTAATATAAAGAGGTAGAACTCCAAAGATGTTTGGGACTTCAGGGAATACAATCGTTTTTGCATTTTCGTTTAAAACCCCATCATTTAACGTTGCAGTTAACACTTTTGTATTGTTATCAAACGTTCCAGTTTGATGTTTAAAACTTCCAAATTTCTTTTCTCTTACGCCTAGAAGGATGGCAGTAGCTTCTTCTTTTGTAGGATATTTATCTTTATTCTGTTCAGCATAAAAATCAATATACTTATTCATATCTGCACTATAAGAATAAGTTACATCTGTTCCTGTAATTTTTAGAGTCGGAACGATATCTTGGAAGGCTTCAGTAACCTTTAATCGACTATTAGCATCATCATAATAAATTAAGAAAGTACGTTCCACTGTATCTCTAAAATCTACAGCTTTCCAGTCTCCTTCGAGTGAGACTGGGGTAGGTGCTACTGTGGTAGTTTCTGCAACTGTTGTAGTCTCAGCGGTTGTTTGTTGTTTCTGTTGCTGTTGTTTCTGTTGCCCACATCCTGATACCAATAGAAGAGCAAGAAGGGAAAACATCCATAGGGAACTTTTTTTCATATTGTTCATGATTGATCACTCCTTCTAATGATTGTCTTCTACGTAATTGAAACGAAGACGTATTACTCTAAAATGACTTTGTTCATCTTTACCTTCAGCATAAAGTGTTAGTTGGTTACCTTCAACGGTGTAAGTATAAGTAATTGGTACAAGTGAATTATACGTGGTTCCCATAACAATTCTACTTAAAAATGTAGGTGTTTCAGGGAACGTAATAGTATGTTTCTGTGTATCGATTTCTCCAGTTAGAGAGTAATCATAGGCATCATTAGGTTCGTCAAGAGTAATCTTTGTATGTTTCAAATTTGGAATATAATTCTTAAATTCAGCAGTTTTATTTTTTAAATACGATTCATAATTCGCTTTGTTCTCTCCTGTTGCAAATGCTTGATCCTCATACAGTTTTCTGTAATCAAAATGGTACTTCAATTCAACGGTTTTATCTTTAATGGTCATCGTCATCTTAACCTTATCGAAGTCATCAAGCATTAGTACAGCGGCAAGTTTTTTGATATTAGAAGCTAGGAATACTTTTTGAATGGTCATTTGTTGGTCAGTCCATTTCCAAGTTCCTTGTTGATCCTTTGTAAGATCTTGTGGTGCTTTGATTGTTTGAGGAGATTTATCTGTTTGAGAAGACTTATTTGTTTTAGAAGACTGCGATGGAGAAGACTGACATCCTGCAATAAGGAGCACTGCAAAGAATGCCAAGAAACCGAAAAGGATCTTCTTTGTTTTAGTAAACATAAATTTACCTCCTAAACGTTGTTGCTTTAATTTTATCATTAAAGGAAATAATTATAAAGTGAAATGGTGAGCGATAGATGAAGAAGAAGGGACTGTATAATAAAAAGAAAGGTTGGCGATGAGGGCAACTATTCAACTTATTCTAACGAACGCTAGTGAGAACCAGGATCTTTAAAAAACACATTCTATTTATGGTACCGAAGGTATCATTTTTTGCTATAATAGACTGTATGAGTAGAATTTTAGACAATGAAATCATGGGCGATGAAGAGGCCGTTGAACGGACGTTGCGCCCGCAATATTTACATGAATATATCGGTCAAGATAAGGTCAAGGACCAGCTGAAAATCTTTATTGAGGCGGCTAAGCTTCGGGATGAGGCGCTGGATCATGTCCTTCTTTTTGGCCCTCCGGGGCTTGGGAAAACCACCATGGCCTTTGTCATCGCTAATGAACTGGGCGTCAATCTCAAGCAGACTTCTGGTCCTGTCATTGAAAAGGCCGGTGACTTGGTAGCTATCCTCAATGATCTAGAACCGGGGGATGTCCTCTTTATCGATGAGATCCACCGTCTTCCTATGTCAGTCGAAGAAGTGCTTTACAGCGCCATGGAAGATTTTTACATCGACATTATGATTGGCGCTGGGGAGAGCAGCCGGAGTGTCCATCTGGACCTTCCTCCTTTCACTCTGATTGGGGCGACGACTCGAGCGGGTATGCTGTCCAATCCCTTGCGTGCTCGCTTTGGAATTACGGGGCACATGGAATACTATGAACAAGATGATTTGACAGAGATTGTCGAGCGGACCGCCGAGATCTTTGAGATGGAAATTACCCACGAGGCTGCCGAAGAGCTTTCTCTTCGTAGTCGTGGGACTCCTCGGATTGCCAACCGCTTGCTGAAGCGGGTGCGCGATTTTGCTCAGATTATGGGCGATGGCTTGATTGACGATACCATTACCGACAAGGCCCTCTCTATGCTAGATGTGGACCATGAAGGACTGGACTATGTCGATCAAAAGATCCTGCGCACCATGATTGAAATGTACGGCGGTGGCCCGGTCGGGCTTGGGACTCTATCGGTCAATATTGCCGAAGAGAGGGAGACCGTAGAAGATATGTATGAGCCTTACTTGATTCAAAAAGGCTTTATCATGCGGACTCGGACAGGGCGCGTGGCGACTCGCAAGGCTTATGAACACCTGGGTTATCCCTACAATGGAGACTAGAAGAAGATGCTGACGGAAGAAGCAATAGTAGAACAAATCCAAGCGGATCCGGAGATGATGACTGTTTTGGCTATCATTCGGGATCTCAACTTGGCAGATGCCTGGTTAGCGGCGGGCGCGGTGCGCAATTTCATCTGGAACCAGCTCTCTGGAAAACCAGGGTTTGACGCGACAACCGATATGGATCTGGTCTTTTATGACCCTACGATCAGCTATGAGGAGACTCTGCAGATCGAGCAAGAATTAAAGAAGACCTATCCCCAGTACGCTTGGGAAGTGAAAAATCAAGTCTATATGCACCAGCATAGTCCGGGGACGGCTCCTTATCGCAGTGCCTGTGATGCGGTTTCTAAATACCCCGAGCAGTGTACGGCTCTTGCGGTTCGCTTAAGGAAAGAGGGCCAGCTAGAACTCTTTCTCCCTTATGGGACAAAGGATATCGAAGACTTCATCGTTCAGCCAACTCCGCATTTTTTAGCCAGCCCAGAGCGTTTAGCGGTTTATACAGAGCGGATGAAAAAGAAAAATTGGCAGAGTAAATGGCCTCCATTAGAGGTTCGTTTTCCAAAATAGAGAAACAGATCAGATTTGAAAAAGGAATCTGATTTTTCTTTAAAATGATGGAGCCACTTTGTCATCTTTCTGTCACATTTTTGTTATAATAGTAATAGTATGCTGGTTTTCCATAGTGGAAAGCCAAGAGCTCAGCTAGGTTGGGCAGTCCGAACAAGGAGTTAGGTGGAATCATGAAAAAAATCGTCTTTGTCTGCTTAGGAAATATTTGTCGGAGCCCCATGGCGGAGTTTGTCATGAAGGATTTGACGGATCAGTATGAGATTGAAAGTCGGGCCACCTCGAGCTGGGAACATGGCAATCCCATCCATCGGGGAACCCAGAAAATCTTTCAACAACACCAGGTCCCATATGATCCAGCCAAGACGTCCTTGCAGATCAAGGAAGAGGATTTTTACAACTTTGATTTGATCCTAGGAATGGACGAAAACAATGTAGCAGATCTGAAGCGAATGGCTCCTGCAGGAACAGAACACAAGATTCATCTTTTTGCTGCTGAAAGTGTGCCAGATCCTTGGTATACCGGTGATTTTGAGGAGACCTATTCCAGAGTTCTGACTGGCTGTAAGGCCTGGTTGGATCAGCTAGCAACTTCCTAAGAGTTTGATATGTGAGAGAATACAGAATATGAAAGAATTTTATGAGACTTATAAGGTCTATCTAACACGAAAAAATTTAGAAATAGCAGCATTAGTCGTGATTATTCTATCTGCTTTGATGGTTTTCTTTTCAGCCATTCCAGGTCAGGGCGTCTTGACCCTGGATAAGGGGGCGATCCGTTACGACGGAAGTTTGGTCCGTGGCAAGATGAATGGCAAGGGAACCGTCACCTTTAAAAATGGGGATACCTATACAGGTAACCTCGTCAACGGCTCTTTTAGCGGCTATGGTAAGTTTAAGTCCAAGGATGGTTGGACCTATGAAGGGCAGTTTGTTAACGGCCAGCCGGAGGGCAAAGGCACCTTGACCACAGAAGCCAACGTCGTATACAAAGGAACATTCAAGCAGGGGATTTATCAAAATGCGCATTAAATGGTTTTCACTAGTCCGTGTTACAGGACTCTTATTGGTATTGCTTTACCATTTCTTCCAAAAAGCCTTTCCTGGAGGCTTCATTGGGGTAGATATTTTCTTCACCTTCTCAGGATTTTTGATTACAGCGCTCTTGATCGATGAATTTGCGCGCAAGCAAGGAATCGACTACCTGGCATTCTTGAAACGGCGCTTTTACCGGATCGTACCACCCCTTGTCTTTATGGTCTTGGTCGTGATGCCCTTTACCTTTATGGTCCAACGGGACTACGTGGCTGGTATTGGGACTCAGATTGCGGCGGTCTTTGGTTTTGTGACTAATTTCTTTGAGATGGCAACGGGTGGTAGTTACGAAAGCAACTTCATTCCGCATCTCTTCCTTCATACCTGGAGTTTGGCTCTAGAAGTGCATTACTATGTGCTCTGGGCACTTTTGGCATGGTTCTTGGCTAAGCGAGCTAAGACGGTTGGAAAATACCGAGGCATGCTCTTCTTAGCATCCAGCGGGCTCTTTCTCTTCACCTTCTTGTCCATGTTCATCCGCGCCTTTCTGACAGCCAATTTCTCTACCATCTATTTTTCTAGCTTCACTCACATCTTCCCCTTCTTTGCGGGATCATGCCTAGCAACGGTGACAGGGATTGCCAATGTCAGCCCGAACTTTACAAAGCTGGTGCAGTCTTGGAGCATGAAAAAGACCTTATCGGTCTTGGGTGGAAGCTTTGCCTTCTTGTTTGTGCTCAGTCTTTTCTTGCCATTTGATAGCTTGTGGACCTATCTATTTGGCTTTTTAGCAGCGACAATCGCAGCTTGTGCCATGATTCTTTCGGCCCGCATTCTCCATGAGAAGACGCCAGATAAAAAAGAACCAGCCATCCTCAATTTCTTGGCAGATACCAGTTATGGTGTCTATCTTTTCCACTGGCCTTTCTTTATCATCTTCTCTCAACATTTGGGAAATATGATGGCAGCCCTTGTGACGACGATCGTTTCCTTGATTCTAACGGCTCTGTCCTTCTATATTTTGGAGCCAACCATTGCAGGCAAGGAGCCTCGTGTCTTTGGTATGAAGATGGATCTTAGCTTTTTGACCAAGCCGATCTTTTACCTCATGATTCCATTAGCTCTCTTGATGATCGGGATCTCTGCCTTTGCACCAACAGTCGGAGCTTTTGATGAGAGTTTGGTAGTGAGTGGGCTCAATCAAGCAGACAGCAAAATGCAGGTCACACGGATGCAGGTGGACAATGCGACTGCAACAGACTATAACGTCTCAAATGGTGTGACCATGATCGGTGATTCGGTTAACTTGCGAGCGCAGGACTACCTGACTAAAGCCATCCCTGGCATCCAGATTGATGCAGTGGTGAGCCGTCAGTTGGAAAATGGAATGAAGGTCTTTGAGACTGACATCTCCAATAAAGTTCTCCTAAAAAATGTGGTCATTGCCCTAGGAACCAATACTGTAAGTAACTACAAAGAATTGCTGGATCAGTATGTTGAGAAACTTCCAAAAGGCCGTCGCCTGATCCTTGTGACACCATATGATGGTCGCTATGCCAACGATCAGTCCAGTGAATCGGTTCAAACGCGTCTTTATGAGTTGGAACTAGCTAAGAAATACGACTTTATCACGATTGCGGACTGGTACCAAGTAGCAATTGAAAATCCAAACATTTGGGTGGGAACAGACTCTGTTCACTTCAATATGGAAACCAATGGTGGGGAACTCTATGCTCAAACAGTCAAAGAAGCCCTTGATAAGGCCGAAAAAGGTCCGGTCAAGAAGTAACAATGCTTCTCTGAAACTGAAACAAAACAAATCCTAACAAAATAAAACAAAAAGCAACTTTTTACTTGTAAAAAGCTGCTTATTTTAGTAAGATTAAGAAAACGCTTACAAAAATCAATTGAAAACATCTCTTTGTGAAGAAAAAATTTTTTTAATTATTTTTTCACAATTTTGCTAGATAATTGCTTTCACAGCAATAAGATTGATAAAAATTTCACAAACTTCAAAAAAATCTTTGTGAAAGTTGCTTGGAAGTGTTTACAAAAATCTCAAAATAGAGTACAATTATATTGTGAAATAATTAACAAATCGAAATTTCTTACACTATTCTTGAAAATTTCCGAAAACATGAAAAAGTTCTAGAAAAGGATAAGGGTTTCAAACATTGGAGGAAAGCATCAAATGGCTGATAAAAAAACTCTCTCACCTGAAGAAAAGAAACTCGCTGCTGAAAAACACGTAGACGAGTTGGTGCAAAAAGCGCTAGTGGCGCTTGAAGAGATGCGCAAATTGAACCAGGAGCAAGTGGACTACATTGTGGCGAAAGCATCTGTAGCTGCTCTTGACGCTCACGGTGAGCTCGCTCTTCATGCTTATGAAGAAACTGGTCGTGGAGTCTTTGAAGACAAGGCGACGAAGAACTTGTTCGCTTGTGAACACGTAGTAAATAACATGCGTCACACCAAGACAGTTGGGGTCATTTCAGAAGATGACGTCACTGGTTTGACCCTTATTGCTGAGCCAGTCGGTGTTGTCTGCGGGATCACACCTACAACCAACCCTACTTCAACAGCAATCTTTAAAGCATTGATTTCCTTGAAGACACGAAACCCTATCGTATTTGCCTTCCACCCATCTGCTCAAGAATCATCTGCTCATGCGGCACAAATCGTCCGCGATGCAGCGATTAAAGCAGGAGCTCCTGAAAACTGTGTGCAATGGATCACGCAACCTTCTATGGAAGCAACCAGTGCCCTTATGAACCATGAAGGAGTTGCTACGATCCTTGCGACCGGTGGTAACGCCATGGTGAAAGCTGCTTATTCTTGTGGAAAACCAGCTCTTGGGGTTGGTGCCGGAAACGTGCCTGCTTACGTTGAAAAATCAGCCAACATCCGCCAAGCAGCACACGATATCGTCATGTCTAAATCATTTGACAACGGTATGGTCTGTGCGTCTGAACAAGCGGTCATCATCGATAAAGAAATCTACGATGAGTTTGTTGAAGAATTCAAATCTTACCACACTTACTTTGTTAACAAAAAAGAAAAAGCCCTTCTTGAAGAGTTCTGCTTCGGCGTAAAAGCCAACAGCAAGAACTGCGCGGGTGCGAAATTGAATGCGGACATCGTTGGGAAACCAGCAGCATGGATCGCTGAACAAGCTGGCTTCACTGTACCAGAAGGAACCAATATCCTTGCGGCAGAATGTAAAGAAGTTGGTGAAAAAGAACCGTTGACTCGTGAAAAATTGTCACCAGTCATCGCTGTTTTGAAATCTGAAAGCCGTGAAGACGGAATTAACAAAGCTCGCCAAATGGTTGAATTCAACGGTCTTGGTCACTCAGCAGCCATCCATACTGCTGATGAAGAATTGACCAAAGAATTTGGTAAAGCGGTCAAAGCTATTCGTGTGATCTGCAACTCTCCTTCGACTTTCGGTGGTATCGGGGATGTTTACAATGCCTTCTTGCCATCATTGACACTTGGATGTGGTTCTTACGGACGCAACTCTGTTGGGGACAACGTTAGTGCCATCAACCTCTTGAATATCAAAAAAGTCGGACGCCGGAGAAATAACATGCAATGGATGAAACTTCCTTCAAAAACATACTTTGAACGTGATTCAATTGAATACCTACAAAAATGTCGTGACGTTGAACGTGTCATGATCGTTACAGACCACGCTATGGTAGAGCTTGGTTTCCTTGATCGTATCATCGAACAGCTTGACCTTCGTCGCAACAAGGTGGTTTACCAAATCTTTGCAGACGTAGAACCAGATCCAGATATCACAACTGTTGAACGTGGTACAGAGATCATGCGTGCCTTCAAACCAGATACGATCATTGCTCTCGGTGGTGGATCACCAATGGATGCAGCCAAAGTTATGTGGCTCTTCTACGAACAACCAGAAGTGGACTTCCGTGACTTGGTACAAAAATTCATGGATATCCGTAAACGTGCCTTCAAGTTCCCATTGCTTGGTAAGAAGACTAAATTTATTGCGATCCCAACAACATCTGGTACAGGATCTGAAGTAACTCCATTTGCCGTTATCTCTGATAAAGCCAACAACCGTAAATACCCAATCGCAGACTACTCATTGACTCCAACAGTTGCCATCGTAGACCCTGCCTTGGTATTGACAGTTCCAGGATCTGTTGCAGCAGACACTGGTATGGACGTCTTGACGCACGCGACAGAAGCTTACGTATCACAAATGGCTAGCGACTTCACAGATGGTCTTGCTCTTCAAGCTATTAAACTTGTCTTTGAAAACTTGGAAAGCTCAGTCAAGAATGCGGACTTCCATTCACGCGAAAAGATGCACAATGCATCAACCATCGCAGGTATGGCCTTCGCCAATGCCTTCCTCGGTATTTCTCACTCAATGGCCCACAAGATCGGTGCGCAATTCCACACCATCCACGGACGGACCAATGCCATCTTGCTTCCATACGTTATCCGCTACAACGGTACACGCCCAGCTAAGACAGCTACATGGCCTAAGTACAACTACTACCGTGCAGATGAAAAATACCAAGATATCGCTCGTATGCTAGGACTTCCATGCTCTACTCCAGAAGAAGCCGTTGAAGCTTATGCAAAAGCTGTATACGAACTCGGTGAACGCTGTGGTATCGAAATGAACTTCAAAGCACAAGGCATCGATGAAAAAGAATGGAAGAAACATTCTCGTGAATTGGCCTTCCTTGCTTATGAAGATCAATGTTCACCAGCTAACCCACGTCTTCCAATGGTAGACCATATGCAAGAAATCATCGAAGATGCTTACTATGGTTACAAGGAACGTCCAGGACGTCGTAAATAAGACGCCAAGGAACAACTGATGTTTATCAGCTACCCCCACTCGAAAGAGCGGGGGATTTTTGCTATTTGGGTCCAAAACTCGTTTTTTCATAAAAAATTAGACTTTTTTTCAGAAATTGTGTTATTTTTATAGCATTCCGAGCTATTTTATGTTACCCTATAGTGTGTGAATCTGCCTGTAGCTGAAGGGTTATGATCCTTTTTCAGTTATAGGAAACGAAAAAATAAATCCAAGAAAGGAGGCCATCTCAAATGGAGTTAGAAGGTGACGTGCAAGGAAGACAAGATCAGGCACAGAAAATTATTGAAATGCCCCAACGAGATCGGGAAACTTCCACTTCAGAAAATCAGCCATCATCTGCTTCAGTGGTCTCCATGTATGGGCAGGAAAAGCCAAGCATTTCTAGCCTCCATCAGCAACTAGCGAGCACGTCTGGGACCCAGACCATTCAATTGCGCGAGGAATTGGTGCTGGCGGTAGCGCAGAATGCTTCAGCGCAAGCAACTGCCTTTGAGGCAGAGGTCAAGGATAAGCTGGAAGAGGCCAAGGAGACGGTTTCCCATAAGGTCGCTGAGGTGTCACAAATGGCCCACAGCATGGCCCAATTTTTAACAGACGCAGAAGTGGAGCAACTATTAGGAGAGTTCTCCATGGATGCTTGTTGGGACCAAGCGGTAGAGGCGGAGAACCTCGCCCAAGCAAAGGCCTATTCCACTCGCTTGTCAGATTTGGCAGGTCAGCTGGAGGCTGCATCAGCTCAATTGGTGGACTTGGACAAGGGACAAGCGACGGCCTTTGATTTTTCATAAGTAGGAGAAAAAGATGTTAGAGATCCTGGGAGAGGACAGAGAACGAATTGAGGAGCTCCATCGAGAGATTAAAAAGGAGCAAGAGCGGATTGCGATCAGAAGTTTGATTGCAACGCAGAAAGCCTTGATGATGTTGGAAGGGATGAGTTTGCAGGTAACCTTGGGCGGTCAATCCGAAAAGATGCGCTCTTTTGCTACAACGACCCTAGTTAGTGATTTGAAAGATGGATTTACAGGAGGAGCAGCGGACGCGGTAGAAACAGCACTGAAAGCAGTGAAGAAGCCGATTTTATTGAGTCCGATTAAAGGAGGTATGTGATGTACCATTCAGGAAATAGTGAATTAGAACAACTAGAAGATCGACATTACCGCTTCAATCAAAAGCTTAGTGAGTTGGAGTGGGATTATGCGGATATGCGTATGGATGTCCGCCAACATACAGAAAATTTAGTGGACTGGCTAAGTGCCCTTCATTTTCAAGCCCCAAGTGCGGAGGCCCAAAGTGGCTTGGAGCGTTTATTTGCCTTGCAAGAAGAGTTTGAGGCAGAACTCAAGCGCTATGAAGAGCGTTTAGAAGAAGAGCGTGAGCGCGAGCAGCAAGAGTACTATAAGCAGCGTCAACAATTAGAACAAGGTGATTGAAACATTCCTCTGGTAGAGATAAGAGGAATGTTTTTGTTTGCTCAAAAAACTTTTAAAAATGTGCTCATAAATTCTTGCAAGCGCTTACTTAGTATGTTATAATATTCACAAATAAACGAAAATAAAATGGTTTTATCAAACCAACAAAAAAGGAGTCGCTTATGAAAGCTGCAACCTATGTATCTGCAGGCAATCTGCAACTGCTGGATCAAGCTCATCACCCACCACTTCAAACTCTCAGAAGTTGAAAAAGCCTATGATGTCTTTAAACATGCGGGTGAAAACAACGCACTCAAAGTCATTATCGAAAATGATATCAGTGAATGAAGTGGCAACTAATATTTGTTCATAGTTTTTTTAGACGGACCAGAGATATTCTGGTCCTATTTTCAACCCCCAAAAGCCAATGATTCCTTGCAAAATAAATTTGTTGTCTTATAATATAAGTACAGAAAACGATTACATAAAGAGAAAGGTGTGATCTTATGAAACGGTTTTGTTATCATCGTGAATTCTGGATGGACTTCCATTTCTGGATCTTGGTCTTGCTTTTAGCGACTGTAGCTTTAACGATGCAGGCTCCTCTTTCGGTAGTTAGCCTGGCTTATCTTGCTTTTGTTGGGATTTTGATCCTTCTTCAGGTCTTTCAACCGCCTGTATCGACACGTCAGTATCCAGAAGGTAGCTACCATTTCAATTGGACCTTCTATCGCGATACCCGACTGTATATCGATCTCTCTTTACTAGCAGGTCTCTTGGCAGGCCCAATGGCTTCATCGGATATGGTCTATTGGATCTTGCTTGGAGCCGTCGTCGGCTCTATCGGCTTTGTATTTGTCGTAAAGGAAAAAGCGACTCAAAAGATGACCTAGGGAATCACCATGTCCTAGATCTCTGAAACTAGTTTCAGAGATCTTTTTATTTTCCCCTAAATGTGAAACTATAATCCAATTGCACGATTAATATTGTAAGCGCTTTAAAAATAGATTATAATCAATTTACAAGTACTCGAGTTGCCTTATTATCAAAGGAGAAGGAGTTATGTCAAAGATTACAAAAGATGAACTGATTGAACAAATCAAAGATGGCATCATTGTTTCTTGTCAAGCCCTCCCTCATGAACCGCTCTATATAGAAGCAGGAGGAGTTATTCCTCTCTTGGTCAAAGCGGCTGAGCAGGGTGGAGCTGTCGGAATCCGAGCCAATAGTGTACGAGATATCAAGGAAATCAAGGAAGTGACCAAGTTGCCGATCATTGGGATTATCAAACGCGATTACCCACCTGAGGAACCCTTTATCACGGCTACTATGAAGGAAGTCGATGAGTTGGCAGCTTTGGATATCGCGGTCATTGCGCTTGATTGTACCAAACGGCCGCGTCATGATGGACTTTCGATTAGTGACTTTATCCATCAAGTCAGAGAGAAATATCCAGACCAACTCTTGATGGCTGATATCTCTACTTTGGAAGAAGGATTGACAGCTGTCGAAGCAGGAGTGGACTTTGTCGGAACGACCCTTTCGGGCTATACGGACTACAGTCCAAAGGTTGATGGTCCAGATTTTGAACTGATCCATAGTCTCTGCCAAGCAGGAGTAGATGTCATCGCAGAAGGCAAGATCCACTACCCTGATCAGGCCAAGAAAATCCATGATCTCGGTGTTCGTGGTATCGTCGTAGGTGGCGCCATTACCCGACCAAAAGAGATTACAGAGCGCTTTGTCGCAGCCTTAAAATGAGAAAACAAAACAGTAGATTGAAGGAGGAGACCGAATAGAGAGTAGTCGAATCTGAAACATGAACAAGAATAGGCGTCCTCATTGAGGATAACCCCCTGTAAGAGTAATCTTACCGCAATCGTGAGGAGAAATCACATGAAAATGAAAAAAGTATTGTGCTCGTTGGTAGCTGGTGCAGCTCTTCTAGCACTCGCAGCTTGTGGCTCTAGCGGAGGATCAAAATCGGAATCTTCTGGTGGAAATTCTGGTAAAACAGAAATTACCTGGTGGGCTTTCCCAGTCTTTACTCAAGAGAAAGCTGATGATAGTGTAGGAACCTACGAAAAATCAATTATCGAAGCTTTCGAAAAAGCCAATCCAGATATCAAAGTCAAACTAGAAACCATCGACTTCAAATCTGGTCCTGAAAAGATTACGACAGCTATCGAAGCTGGAACTGCTCCAGACGTGCTCTTTGACGCACCAGGACGGATTATTCAATACGGTAAAAATGGTAAATTGGCTGACTTGAACGACCTCTTTACAGAAGATTTTGTAAAAGATGTCAACAACGACAATATCATCCAAGCTAGTAAAGCTGGTGACACTGCCTACATGTACCCAATCAGTTCAGCACCATTCTACATGGCGATGAACAAAAAGATGCTCAAAGATGCAGGAGTGCTAGACCTTGTCAAAGAAGGCTGGACAACAGACGACTTTGAAAAAGTCTTGAAAGCTTTGAAAGACAAAGGTTACACACCAGGATCACTCTTCAGTAACGGTCAAGGTGGAGACCAAGGGACTCGTGCCTTTATCGCCAACCTTTACGGTGGTTCTGTAACAGATGAAAAAGTAACCAAGTATACAACAGATGATCCAAAATTTGTCAAAGGTTTAGAAAAAGCTTCTAAATGGATTGAAGACGGCTTGCTTATGAACGGTTCTCAATTTGATGGTGGAGCAGACATCCAAAACTTTGCTAACGGTCAAACTTCTTACACCATCTTGTGGGCACCTTCACAAAACGGTATCCAAGCTAAATTGTTGGATGCAAATAAAGTCGAAGTAGTAGAAGTGCCATTCCCATCTGATAGTGGCAAACCAAAATTGGAATACCTTATCAATGGATTTGCGGTCTTCAATAATAAAGATGAAAAGAAAATTGCTGCTGCTAAGAAATTTGTACAGTTCATCGCAGACGACAAAGTATGGGGTCCAAAAGATGTTGTGCGTACAGGAGCCTTCCCAGTTCGTAGTTCATTTGGTAAGTTGTACGATGACAAACGGATGGAAACCATCAGCACTTGGACAAAATACTACTCACCATACTACAACACAATCAACGGTTTTGCAGAAATGCGGACCCTATGGTTCCCAATGTTGCAATCTGTTTCAAACGGGGATGAAAAAGCAGAACCAGCTTTGAAGACCTTTACTGAAAAAGCAAACGAAACCATTACGAAAAAATAATCAGTCTATGAAGCGGACCTAAGTCTTTCATAGAAACGAGAATATGCAGGCCCCTTCGAATCCGTATCTCTCTACTTGGAATGGAACGAAGGGGTCTTCATTCTTGCTGGATCTTCTTTTCTTACTTCGTAAGATATATTTAGAAAAGAAAATAGAAAAAGAACACTAGGAGGTGCCTTACTGTGAAGGTAAACAAAATCCGAATGAGGGAGACACTCGTTTCCTACGCATTCCTAGCACCCATTTTAATCTTCTTTACGGTCTTTGTCCTAGCACCCATGATTATGGGCTTTGTGACAAGTTTCTTCAACTATTCTATGACATCCTTCAAGTTTGTCGGTTTAGAAAATTATTCCCGCATGTTTGCGGATAAGGTCTTTGTGAAGTCCTTGATCAATACTGTCATCATCGTTATCGGCTCGGTTCCGATCGTCGTATTGTTCTCCTTGTTTGTGGCTTCTCAGACCTACCATCAAAATGCCATTGCGCGTTCCTTCTATCGTTTCGTCTTCTTCCTTCCAGTTGTTACAGGGAGTGTAGCGGTAACGGTTGTATGGAAATGGATCTATGATCCGCTATCAGGGATTTTGAACTTTGTATTGAAATCTGGACATGTCATCAACCAAAACATTTCTTGGTTGGGGGACAAGCACTGGGCTTTGATGGCCATCATTATCATCTTGTTGACCACCTCTGTTGGTCAACCGATCATCCTCTACATCGCAGCTATGGGAAATATTGATAATTCTCTCGTAGAAGCAGCGCGTGTCGACGGTGCGACAGAATTTCAAGTTTTCTGGAAGATCAAATGGCCAAGCTTGTTGCCAACAACCTTGTACATTGCCATCATTACGACCATTAACTCTTTCCAATGTTTCGCCTTGATCCAATTGTTGACATCCGGTGGTCCTAACTACTCAACGAGTACCCTTATGTACTACCTCTATGAAAAAGCCTTTAAACTCTCTGAATACGGTTATGCCAACACCATGGGTGTCTTCCTTGCGGTGATGATTGCCATTATCAGTTTTGCGCAATTCAAGATCCTCGGAAACGACGTAGAATACTAAAGAAAGGAGCCTCAGATGAAACCAACACAAAAGAAACCCATCACTGCCTTTACAGTGATTTCAACGATCATTTTGCTCCTTTTGACAGTCTTGTTCATTTTCCCATTTTATTGGATTTTGACAGGGGCCTTTAAGTCTCAGCCAGATACCATTATGATCCCACCTCAGTGGTGGCCAAAGACACCAACCATGGAAAACTTCCAACAGTTGATGGTACAAAACCCAGCCTTACAATGGTTGTGGAATAGTGTCTTCATCTCCCTTGCAACCATGCTTTTGGTGTGTATGACCTCTTCCTTGGCAGGTTATGTCTTGGCTAAGAAACGCTTCTATGGGCAACGAATTCTCTTTGCTATCTTCATTGCAGCCATGGCCCTTCCGAAACAAGTTGTCTTAGTTCCATTGGTACGGATTATCAACTTTATGGGGATTCATGATACCCTTGCAGCGGTTATTCTACCATTGGTTGGATGGCCATTCGGGGTCTTCTTGATGAAGCAATTTAGTGAAAACATCCCAACAGAACTCTTAGAATCTGCTAAGATCGATGGTTGTGGAGAGTTGCGGACTTTCTGGAGCGTTGCCTTCCCAATTGTCAAGCCGGGATTTGCAGCCCTTGCCATCTTTACCTTTATCAACACCTGGAACGACTACTTTATGCAATTGGTAATGCTGACCTCTCGTCAAAACTTGACTATTTCACTAGGGGTAGCAACCATGCAGGCTGAAATGGCCACCAACTATGGCTTGATCATGGCTGGGGCAGCCCTAGCTGCAGTGCCAATCGTTACGGTCTTCCTCGTGTTCCAAAAATCCTTTACACAAGGGATTACCATGGGAGCGGTCAAAGGATAAGTCCTCTGCTTGGACAAACGATAGTTGTGTACAGATCGGTTTTCTAGGCTGAGAAGTATCGAAAGGATGAGAATATGATATTTGATGATTTAAAAAACATCACCTTTTACAAAGGAATCCACCCCAATCTAGATCAGGCCATTGACTTTCTCTATGAGCATCGGAAGGATTCTTTTGAATTGGGGAGATACGATATTGATGGGGATAAGGTCTTTCTCGTCGTTCAAGAAAATACCCTCAACAAAGCAGAAAATGATCGCTTTGAACACCACAAAAGATATGCCGATTTGCATTTATTGGTAGAAGGGCATGAGTTTTCGAGTTATGGATCTCGTGTGACAGGTGAGGCGCTCGCATTTGATGAAGTATCGGACATCGGTTTTGTCCATTGCCAGGAGTCTTATCCGCTTCATCTAGGCTATCATAATTTTGCGATTTTCTTTCCGGGGGAACCTCACCAGCCCAATGGCTATGCAGGGCAAGAAGATATTGTGAAAAAGTATCTATTTAAAATTGCGATCGATTGATCATGTTAGAAAGGAGTGCCTATGTCATCTAAGGGGGCAGGATTGATCAAAACCGTTTTTAACACGGACAATGTAGTGATGCGTATCAGTGAGAAGGTTCTCGACTTGGTAACCGTTAATCTTTTATTTGTGCTAAGTTGTTTACCAGTTCTCACGATTGGAATTGCGAAAATTAGTTTGTATCAGACCTTATTTGCCATTAAGCACCAGCGTCGAGTTCCGGTGATTCGTAGTTATGCGAAGGCTTTTCGGGACAATTGGAAGATAGGCTTGCAACTAGGAAGTTTAGAACTGATTGTTGCAGGTATTTGTCTCTTTGATTTATTCTTATTTTGGGGGCAAACTTCCCTAGCTTTCCAAGCTTTGAAAACCGTTTGTTTAGGCCTCTTTCTCTTTCTTATGTTGATCTTATTGGCTGCTTATCCGATTGCGGCTCGCTACCAGTTGGATTGGAAAGAGTGTTTGCAAAAAGCCATGATTGTGACAGGCTTGCATTTTCCTTGGTTCTTCGTCATGGGAAGTGCTCTCTTACTTCTATGTATGGCTCTTGCAAGCTCGGTTTTAGTTTTCCTATTGGGACTTATGATCTTTTTCTTGTTCGGCTTTTCAAGCTTGGCTTTTGCACAAGTTGGATTAATGGAAAAGATTTTCGCCCAGTACCAAGAATAAAATGAATTTATTAGTGACAAAAGGAGAAAATATGTCAGATTTAAAAAAATATGAAGGAGTCATCCCTGCTTTTTATGCCTGCTATGATGACCAAGGGGAAATTAGCCCGGAGCGGGTGCGTGCTCTCGTAGAATATTTTATCGCGAAAGGTGTGCAGGGCTTGTATGTCAACGGATCCTCTGGCGAATGTATCTACCAGAGCGTGGCCGATCGCAAGCTGATCTTGGAAGAAGTGATGGCAGTAGCTAAAGGAAAATTGACCATCATCGCTCACGTAGCCTGCAACAACACCAAGGATAGCGTGGAATTGGCACGACATGCAGAAGAACTAGGAGTGGATGCCATTGCGGCCATTCCGCCGATCTATTTCCGCTTGCCAGAATACGGTGTGGCCCACTACTGGAATGAAATCAGTGCAGCTGCACCCCATACAGACTTTGTCATCTACAATATCCCGCAATTGGCTGGGATAGCTTTGACACCGAGTCTTTACAAGGAAATGTTGAAAAACCCACGGGTGATTGGGGTCAAGAATTCTTCGATGCCTGTTCAGGACATTCAAACCTTTGCTTCTTTAGGAGGTGATGACCATATCGTCTTTAATGGTCCAGATGAACAATTCTTAGGTGGCCGTCTTATGGGAGCAGGCGCTGGTATTGGGGGCACCTATGGTGCTATGCCAGAGCTCTTCTTGAAACTCAATCAACTGATTGCTGAGAAAGACTTAGAGACTGCGCGTGCCTTGCAGTTTGCCATCAATGACATTATTGGAGTCTTGACATCTGCTCATGGCAATATGTATGCGGTCATCAAAGCGGTTTTGCGCATTAATGAAGGTTTGGACTTGGGATCTGTTCGCTCCCCTTTGACGCCAGTAGTAAAAGCGGATCAAGAAGTGATTCAACGTGCTGCTCAACTCATTCAGGACACAAAAGCCAGATTCCTTTAATCAAAGGAGGTCTAGATGAATCCATATGTTGTAATTGATATCGGAGGGACCAGTATCAAGTATGGTCTAGCCGATGCAAAAGGGCAACTCCTAGAGACCCATGAAATGCCAACGGAGGCTCAAAAAGGAGGACCTCACATTCTTAACACAACAAAGGAAATCGTAGCCCGTTATTTGAAGAAGCATCCCTTGGCAGGGGTGGCGATTTCTTCGGCCGGAATGGTAGATCCTGATAAGGGAGAAATCTTTTATGCCGGCCCACAAATTCCCAACTATGCAGGCACCCAATTCAAAAAGGAAATCGAAGAGACCTTTCAGATCCCTTGCGAGATTGAAAATGATGTCAACTGTGCCGGTCTCGCAGAGGTCACCACAGGCCATGCAAAAGGATCGAACAATGCTGTTTGTCTGACGATTGGGACAGGGATCGGCGGTTGCCTCTTGCTCGATGGTCAGGTCTTTCATGGCTTTAGCAATTCAGCCTGTGAGGTTGGCTATCTTCATTTGCCAGATGGTGCCTTTCAGGATCTAGCTTCAACGACGGCTTTGGTCGAGTATGTGGCAGAACATCACGGTGATCCTGTGGAACAGTGGAATGGCCGCCGGATCTTTAAGCAGGCAACAGAAGGAGATAAGATCTGTATGGCTGGAATTGATCGAATGGTGACCTACCTTGGCAAAGGACTGGCCAATATCGTTTATGTGGTCAATCCAGAGGTCATCGTTCTTGGAGGGGGGATTATGGCCCAGGAAGCCATCCTCAAGCCAAAAATCTATCAAGCCCTGTGTGCCGAACTGGTTCCTAGCCTAGCAGATAAGATCCGTTTGGAATTTGCCCACCATCAAAACGCTGCGGGTATGTTGGGGGCCTACTACCACTTTAGACAAAAACATGAAACATAAAACAAGTCGCGCTGGCGACTTGTTTTTGATTCATCAAAAAAAGCATGAAAGATGAAGAAAACCAGATCTTTCATGCTTTTTAAATAGGGAGACCATATTAAGATTTTCGAGAACGTTGACTAGAAAGTTTTTTGTTTTCCCAGTAGCTATTAAAGACAATTTCCTTTTGTTCTCGGCTTTTATTAAGGAAATGAGCATAGATCAAATCGACCACAATGAGGAGTGGTAAAATAGCAGAAATTCGATCGATATAGGTACTACTAGGAAGAGGTGCGGCCGGTAACACTTCTGTGAATCCTTGGTGGATGGCAGCCGGGTTAGCCGTCACAAGAACCGTTTTAGCCCCTTTTTCTTTGGCGTCCAGGAGACTGTCTGTAATGGAGTTGGTGCCTCCTGACAATGAGAAACCGATGACTAAACAAGAGGAATCGAGAATGCTGGTCGTCCAAGCAAAGCCATCTTGATCAGTCAGGGCTTCACAAACGACGCCCAGTCGCATAAAGCGCAATTTCATTTCTCGAGCGACTAAACCGGAACTACCGATCCCGAAGAAATAGACTCGGTCTACTTGACCGATTAGTTCAGCTACCCGATCTAATTGGGAATCTTTTACCAGACTTTCAGTGACGTTACTGATATGGTGGTAGCGTTGCAAGACGCTGAGAGTGAGTTCGTCATGCACTTGCACCTGTTTTTGATTTTTGGTTTCTTCGTTAAAATGATAGACAAACTCCCGATAGCCGGAAAAACCACATTTTTGAGAGAAACGCGTTAAAGCTGCCTTTGAAACATGGAGTAACTCCGTTACACGAGAAGAGGACAGGGAGTGCTGTCGTGCTTCGGATGATAAAAAATATTGGGCAATGTCGCGTTCCATATCTGTTAACTCAGCTTCATGGCTGGCGATAATGGCGCGTAAATCTTGGTCTTGTTTCACAGCAATCCTCCTTTCTCACGAGATGAAATAACAGGATACTCCTATAATATATTACACATTATAACATGGGTAACCGCTTTATTCAAGTAAAAGAAATCAAGAAATACTGAAACTAGGAACAGGATAGGAGAAAAGAAGAGAACGCTTCCAATCCTGGCAGTAGTGGCTTGTTGGTTATCCACAATTTTCTGAAAATTTCCGGTTGGGCCTGAACAAACGATATGAATTGTGGTATAATTTAAGATAATTGTACTGTTGTTGGAAGAACAATGGTTGAATAAGGAGGTGTGACGATGTCGAATGCAACACTCGAGATGATGCAAGAGATCGAGCAAGCTGCTCAGGGCGTGATCGTAGGCTATGAAGCTCAAGTTGAACAAATCCGAACGGATTCGCGCGATCGCCTTGCAACAGTGGCACAGCATTACGATGAGGAAACCAAGCAATTGGTCACAGAGGCAGAAAAAAACGCCCAGGAAAGACTCGTCCGTTTAACGAAAGATCTGGAAGAAACGGTTGCGCGCAATGATGCCAAGGTACAACAGGCGATGACCGATAAGCGAGCTGGGTTAGTTGAAGCCATTGTAGAAAAGGTGGTAGCAAGCTATGGCCGTTAGTCAGATGCAAAAACTGTCCCTCATCTTACCCAAAGATGACTTGGACAGTCTCCTACTAGCGCTACAGTCTGAGGCAAAAATCCAGATTTATGACCTCAGTGAGCATGAAGAATGGCAGGCTGCCTTTGAGGCAAATACCTTGTCTCAACCCTTGACAGAGGACAATCGTCAAGCTTTGGTAGAGCTGCAAAAACGTCAAGAACAAGTTGAAAAAATGATTCAGACTCTGGAGCCTTATATGCCTGAGAAAAAGGCCCTGCAAGCTCTGAAGGAAGAACCCTTAAGCTTGTCTTTTGATGACTTGCAGGCCCACGGGATGATTCGAGATGAGGATCTTCTATTGACCAAGTTGAAACGCCAATTGCGCGTGTTAGACAAGGCTCGTCAGAAGATTGCGGATGCAAAGGGAGAGATAGAGCGCTTAGAAAAATGGCGACCGTTAGAAGTGACGCCAGCTGCTCTCGCTACTTTTCACTATGTGCATGGCTTGATCGGGACGATCCCAAATAGCGATACAGACGCTGTTCGCTCTTCCTTAAAAGCTCATCCTGAGCTGGAGTTAGAAGAAGTCTTTACGTCTGAAACCGAACACGGCTATGTCATCTTGTATCGTTCGGGAGATCGTGTAGCTGTTCAGGAGCTTTTAGAAGACCATGGGTTCAAAGAATTGGACTATGAAGAAGAGCAGGTCCCGGCCGCCTACTTGGATCGCCTAGAAGGGGAAATCAAAGAGCAAGAAGCTGTCGTTGCAGCAACCCTAGCCGAGTTACAAAACTCCCAGAAGGAACTGGACCAGCTCAAGTACCAGATGGATTACTTGCTGAGTTTGGGAGCTCGTGAGGAAGCTAAGTCGCTTCTTGCTAGTACGCAAAGCTTGGTAGCCCTAGAGGGTTGGATTGAAACCTCCCAAGTGGCCTCATTGCGAGACTTCTTGCAAGAAGGTTTTGGTTCTCGAGTCTTACTAGAGACACGCGATGTGACGGAAAAAGATTGGGATGACGTTCCGATCCAGTTGCGAAATAATGCCTTGGTAGAACCTTTTGAATTAGTCACAGAGATGTACGCCCTGCCTAAGTATTACGAGAAAGATCCGACACCGATCGTTTCTCTCTTCTACTTTGTTTTCTTTGGCATGATGGTCGCAGATATCGGTTATGGACTGTTGCTAACGGTAGCGACAGGCTTTGCCCTTAAAGCCTTTAAGCTCAAGCCTAGTACAGCCAAGAACCTTCGTTTCTTCAGCCTCCTTGGAATTTCAGTTGCCCTTTGGGGTGTGGTCTATGGCTCTTTCTTTGGATTTGAGATGCCTTTTGCCCTGATCAGTACGACCAGCAACGCCATGACCATCCTGATCCTCTCAGTGGTCTTTGGTTTTATCACCGTCTTAGTGGGCCTCTTCCTAGGAGGAATGAAAAATGTTCGCCTCAAAGACTACACCGAAGCCTATAATGCTGGCTTTGCTTGGGTCTTGATCCTACTTGGTTTAATGCTTCTAGCAGTAGGCAATATCTTGCCAGGGATGAGCCTGCTAGTTCCGATCGGCAAGTGGCTGGCTATTTTGAATGCCATTGGGATCTTGATTGTTTCCATTGTCAGTGCCAAGAAGCTATCCGGTTTAGCGTCTGGTCTCTTTAACCTCTACAATGTTAGTGGCTATGTCGGAGACTTGGTCAGCTTCACCCGTTTGATGGCCTTGGGCTTGTCTGGAGCTAGTATCGGTTCGGCCTTCAACCTCATTGTCAATCTCTTCCCACCGCTTGGACGGTTTACGGTAGGGCTTGTGCTCTTTATCGTCCTACATGCCATTAATATGTTCCTGTCCTTCTTGTCAGGATATGTGCATGGAGCCCGTTTGATCTTTGTGGAGTTCTTCGGTAAGTTCTACGAAGGAGGAGGCAAGCCATTTCGTCCTCTCAAACCTTCTGAACGCTATATTAAAACAAAAAAATAAGTATTATCTTTAATAAATAGGAGTATATTCATGGAATCTTTAGCATCATATTTTTCAGCCCATGGGGGCGCCTTCTTTGCAGCATTTGGTGTGGCGATCGCCGTTGCACTTAGTGGAATGGGATCTGCCCTTGGGGTTGGTAAAACGGGTCAAGCAGCAGCAGCGCTCTTGAAAGAACAACCTGAAAAATTTGCCCAAGCCTTGATTTTGCAATTGTTGCCAGGTACACAAGGTTTGTACGGTTTCGTTATCGGGATCTTGATCTGGTTGCAAATTAAGCCAGATATGCCACTTGAAACAGGGGTTGCTTATTTCTTTACAGCTCTTCCAGTTGCGATCGTTGGTTATTTCTCAGCAAAACACCAAGGAAATGTTGCGACAGCAGGTATGCAAATTTTGGCCAAACGCCCTGAAGACATGATGAAAGGGGTTATCCTTGCGGCCATGGTTGAAACCTACGCCATCTTGGCCTTCGTTGTGTCCTTCCTATTGACCCTACGCGTCGGCTAAGAGCTAGCTTTGATGGATTCGCCTTACGAGGCGAAAAACACAAGACGCATGCAATAGGAGAAAAAACGATATGGATGAACAAACCCAATTAAAGGATTCGATCTTGGCCCAAGCCCACGAAAAAGGGCGTAAACTCTTAGAAGAGGCCAAGGAAACCATCCTAAAAGAAGAGACTGCACAAGAAGAGCGGTTGATCCAAGATAAACTCAATCAACGCTCCGAGCAGCTCAAGCGGATTCAACGTCAATTGCAACGTGAAACCCAACAAATCGAAAATAAAAAACGCCAATCAACCCTTGTCACCAAGCAACGAGTCTTAAAGGATCTCTTTGCAGATGCTTATGAAGCGATGGTGGCTTGGCCCCTTGAAAAGGAAATGCAGTTTGTAGATGCGGTCTTAGAGCGCTATCAGGGACAAGTTGTGACCCTGACCTTTGGGGCAGTGAGCGCTGCTAAATTTGATTCAGCAGCTCTCGAGAGATTGAAGCAGACGCATCAGAATGTGACAGTTGCAGATGCAACAATCCCAGCTCAAGCAGGCTTTGTCTTGTCGGTTGGGAAGATTGATGACAACTATCTCTACCGTGATTTGGTGGATTCCATTTGGGAGCAAGAAAGCTACCAGATGGCAGCCAGCATTTTCACAGATGAAGAGAACTAGGAGGTTGCAATGAGCGAACGGACCTATTCTCAAGTCAATACAGGAATCAGCGTACGTGAGGCTAGTTTTGTCAGTCCCAGTCAATTCGAGCAGTTGCTTGCAAGTCCCTCAAGCGAGAGCCGAGAAGGCTTGCTACAAGGAACACCTTATGCTTTAGACAGCCACGAGATCAAGGATTTATCAGCCCTTGAAGCCCGCCTGATGGCAGCCTTGTTGGCAGAATACCAATGGGCTTTTGAGGTAAGCCCTCAGCCAGACTTGGTTAGCCTGTTTACCTTGAAATACACCTATCATAATCTCAAGGTTTGTCTGAAACACAAGGCGACAGAGCGCAAGTTGGGGCACTTATTGATCCCTATCGGTCCTTATTCTCTCGATGTGCTCGAGCATTTGGTGGCGACCTTTTCTGCGGAGCATTGTCCGGCCTTTATGGCGGAAGAAGTGGCTGCAACCTGGCAAGAATTCCAAGACTATCAGGACTTGCGGGTCCTCGAAATCGGGATGGACTTAGCTTATTTTAAACACCTGAGATACTTAGGGGACAGCCTAGATCATCCGATTCTGAAGCATTTGGTGGACGTGACCATTGACTTTTACAATGCGATTACGGTCAAGCGGGCCTTGGATCAGCAAAAACCGCATAGCTTTATGCACCAATTACTTTCAGATGAAGGTAGCCTCAGTGCCCATCAGGTGATCGACCTGCTAGAATCCGGTCAGTGGTTGACCTGGTTTTATCAAGTTAATCCGCTGGACTACGATCTCGCCTTAGAGACTTATGAAGAAAAGATGCGCACCGGTCAACTAAAGACCGTAGAGTTGGAGTATTTAGAGAGTTTGGTGAAATTCAGTCTTCTAGACGCTGGCCGTTTTGAAGTCGATGGACCACTCCCTCTTGTTCGTTATCTTTACGGAAAAGAGTTAGAGGTGACCAACCTTCGTTTGGTCCTCTCTGGTTTGGACAATGGTTTTCCGCTAGCAGAAATTAAAGAAAGGATGAGACCGATTTATGGACAAACAGACCTATAAGATCGCCGTTGTGGGCAATCGGGATGCCATCCTTCCTTTTCGCCTGATTGGCTTTCAAACCTATCCGGTCACAGAGCCACAAGAAGCGATCAATACCTTGCGAA
The DNA here is from genome assembly GCF_001815045.1 of Streptococcus sp. HMSC065E03. NCBI lineage: Bacteria > Bacillati > Bacillota > Bacilli > Lactobacillales > Streptococcaceae > Streptococcus > Streptococcus sp. HMSC065E03. Next base: position 65,578 of record NZ_KV818854.1, read on the forward strand.
AACTCAGTCGGGAAAACTTCGGGATTATCTACCTGACAGAGGATATTGCTCAGGCTATTCCAGATACAGTGGCTTTTTACGACCAGCAGCTGACTCCGGCTCTGATCCTTATCCCGACCCATAGAGGGACTACGGGACTGGGCCAACAGCGGATTCGTGATAATGTCGAAAAAGCAGTAGGACAGGATATTTTATGAGAACAAATGAATTTGGCCAAGCGATTGGCGATGCACTGCCGGATTTTACACCGGGTCGTCTGCCAGCTATTGAGCGGATTGAAGGTCGCTATACCGTGATCGAGCGCCTCTCAAAAGAAAAACATGGAGCAGATCTTTATCAGGTCTACGGGCCGGACTCTCCAGCAGCGATGTGGACCTTTCTGTTCAAAGGTCCTGCCCACAATGAAAAGGAGTGGGACCGCTTATTGGATGATCTCATGACAGCCCAAGGTCGCTTTTACTATGCGATTGTAGACAAAGATTCAGGCAAGGCTTTGGGGACTTTCTCTCTCATGCGGATCGATCAAGCCAATCGGGTGATCGAAGTTGGAGCAGTGACCTACTCACCAGCGCTCCAAAAGACACGCATGGCTACGGAAGCCCAGTATCTGTTAGCGCGCTACGTGTTTGAAGATTTAGGCTACCGCCGCTATGAGTGGAAATGCGATGCTTTAAACCAAGCATCTCGCAAAGCAGCTGAGCGCTTAGGGTTCACCTATGAAGGCTGTTTCCGTCAGGCTGTTGTTTATAAAGGTCGGACCCGTGATACAGACTGGTTGTCCATCATTGACCAAGAATGGCCAGCTATCAAACAGCGGCTAGAAGCTTGGTTGGATCCAAGTAATTTCGATGCCAATGGCCAACAAAAGCAATCTCTAAGAGAGATGGCACAAAAGTAAAACAAAGAAACAAGGATTCCCAGGAGGAATACATGACTCAAGGAAAAATTATCAAAGTTTCCGGTCCCTTGGTGGTCGCATCAGGGATGCAGGAGGCCAATATTCAAGACATTTGCCGGGTCGGCGATCTTGGTTTGATTGGCGAAATTATTGAGATGCGGCGGGATGAAGCCTCTATCCAAGTATATGAGGAAACATCTGGAGTCGGTCCAGGAGAACCAGTGGTCACAACCGGAGCTCCCCTTTCTGTTGAATTGGGACCAGGCTTGATCTCTCAGATGTTTGACGGGATCCAACGCCCCTTGGAACGCTTCCAAGAAGTGACTGCCAGTGACTTTTTGGTTCGTGGGGTGCAAGTTCCAAATCTAGATCGGGACACCAAATGGGCCTTCGAACCAAGTGTGACTGAAGGGACAGAAGTGGTCGCTGGAGACATCGTCGGTACCGTTCAAGAGACCAATATGGTGGAACACCGCATCATGGTACCCTTTGGTGTCAGTGGACGTGTGACCAAGATCGCAGCAGGTTCTTACACAGTGGAAGAGCCGGTCTATGAGATCGAGCAGGCAGATGGCAGCCTCTTTACTGGTACTTTGATGCAAAAATGGCCGGTTCGTCGAGGCCGTCCCTTTGCACAAAAACTGATTCCAGTAGAGCCTTTGGTCACAGGTCAACGGGTTATTGATACCTTCTTCCCTGTAACAAAAGGTGGAGCTGCAGCTGTTCCTGGTCCTTTCGGAGCTGGAAAAACCGTCGTGCAACACCAGGTGGCCAAGTTTGCCAATGTAGATATCGTGATTTATGTTGGTTGTGGGGAACGTGGAAATGAAATGACGGACGTTCTGAATGAATTTCCAGAATTGATCGATCCAACAACTGGCCAATCCATCATGCAACGGACCGTTCTGATCGCCAATACTTCGAACATGCCAGTAGCAGCGCGGGAAGCTTCTATCTACACAGGGATCACCATTGCGGAATACTTCCGTGATATGGGCTATTCCGTTGCCATCATGGCCGATTCGACTTCTCGCTGGGCAGAAGCTCTCCGTGAAATGTCTGGTCGTCTAGAAGAAATGCCAGGGGATGAAGGCTACCCAGCCTACCTTGGTAGCCGGATCGCCGAATACTACGAGCGTGCAGGCCGGGTTAAGACGCTTGGAACTACTGCGCGCGAAGGTTCGATTACGGCGATCGGTGCCGTTTCCCCTCCAGGTGGAGATATTTCAGAGCCGGTAACGCAAAATACCTTGCGAATTGTTAAGGTTTTCTGGGGCTTAGATGCTCAATTGGCCCAACGTCGCCACTTCCCAGCTATCAACTGGTTGAGTTCTTATTCCCTTTACCAGGATGAAGTTGGTCGCTATATCGATTTACATGAACAAATCAGCTGGTCTGAAAAAGTGACCCGTGCTATGAACCTGTTGCAAAAAGAAAGTGAATTGCAAGAAATCGTTCGCCTGGTTGGTCTGGATTCCTTGTCTGAAAAGGACCGCTTGACCATGAATGCGGCCAAGATGATCCGAGAAGACTACCTGCAACAAAATGCCTTTGATGAGGTGGACACCTATACTTCTTTCAGCAAGCAGGTGGCCTTGTTGACCAACATTTTGACCTTTGACCAAGAAAGTCAAAAAGCACTAGAATTAGGGGCTTACTTCACAGAAATTATGGAAGGAACCGTAGCTCTTCGAGACCGCATTGCCCGGAGCAAGTTCATCCATGAGGATCAGTTGGCAACCATTCAAGCCTTGAAAGAAGAAATCGTAGAAACCCTACACCAAATCGTCGCAAAAGGAGGAGTAGACAATGAGCGTGATTAAAGAATACCGTACTGTCAGCGAAGTTGTTGGCCCCTTGATGATTGTCGATCAGGTCGAGGGGGTTCACTACAATGAACTCGTAGAAATCAAGCTCCATGACGGAACAACCCGTCAGGGACAAGTTCTCGAAGTCCAAGAAGACAAGGCCATGGTCCAGCTCTTTGAAGGGTCTAGCGGGATCAACTTGGAAAAAGCCAAGGTTCGCTTTACCGGACGTCCCCTAGAACTCCCTGTGTCTGAAGACATGGTGGGCCGCATCTTTAACGGGATGGGCAAACCCATCGACGGTGGTCCAGAGATTATCCCAGAGAAGTACTTGGACATTGATGGACAAGCCATCAATCCTGTTTCGCGGGACTATCCGGATGAATTTATCCAAACAGGGATCTCAGCCATTGACCATTTGAATACCTTGGTTCGGGGTCAAAAACTCCCAGTCTTCTCAGGTTCTGGTCTCCCTCACAAGGAGTTGGCGGCTCAGATTGCCCGTCAAGCGACGGTTCTTAATTCTGAAGAGAACTTCGCCGTGGTCTTTGCGGCTATGGGGATTACCTTTGAAGAAGCCGAGTTCTTTATGAACGACCTTCGGGAAACAGGAGCTATTGACCGCTCTGTCCTCTTTATCAACCTAGCCAACGACCCAGCTATCGAGCGGATTGCGACTCCTCGGATTGCCTTGACCGCGGCAGAATATTTGGCCTATGAAAAAGACATGCATGTCTTGGTCATTATGACCGACATGACCAACTACTGTGAGGCCCTTCGGGAAGTCTCCGCTGCCCGCCGGGAGGTTCCAGGACGTCGGGGCTATCCAGGTTACCTTTATACCAACCTCTCAACCCTCTACGAACGTGCAGGACGCTTGGTTGGAAAGAAAGGATCTGTGACCCAAATTCCAATCCTCTCCATGCCGGAGGATGACATCACCCACCCCATCCCTGACTTGACAGGCTACATCACCGAAGGTCAGATTATTCTGTCCCGCGATCTCTACAATAGTGGTTACCGCCCACCGATTAATGTTCTTCCATCCCTTTCTCGTTTGAAGGACAAGGGTTCTGGTGAAGGCAAAACTCGGGAAGACCATGCGGCGACCATGAACCAGCTCTTTGCGGCCTACGCCCAAGGAAAACAAGCCAAAGAACTGGCTGTAGTACTGGGGGAGTCTGCCTTGTCCGATACCGACAAGCTCTATGTCAAATTTACCGATCGCTTTGAGCAAGAATACATCAATCAAGGTTTCACTACCAATCGGACGATTGAGGAAAGTTTGGATCTCGGTTGGGAACTCTTATCCATCCTTCCACGAACAGAGCTTAAACGGATCAAGGATGAGATGATTGACAAGTATCTGCCAAACAAAGAGGACTAGCCTATGGCACGATTAAATGTAAAACCAACTCGGATGGAGCTTAATATTCTCAAAGAGCGCCTCAAGACAGCAACCCGAGGACACAAGTTGCTCAAGGACAAGCGGGATGAACTCATGCGCCGCTTTATTGAAGCTGTACGTGAGAATAATCGCCTGCGCCAAAAGGTAGAGGCGGCGCTTGTGGACAATATGCAAGATTTCGTGATGGCTAAGTCCCTAGAGAGCGACCTCATGGTGGAAGAAATCTTTGCTGTTCCCACGCGAGAAGTGATGCTGCATATTGAGGAAGAAAATGTCATGAGTGTGCGCGTGCCCAAGCTCCATGCTCGTATCGATAATCCATACGGAGATGATGAAGGGGACGTGGTTTATAGCTATCTCGCCTCTAACAGTCAAATGGACAGCACCATTCAAGAAATGGGAGATCTTCTCCCAGATTTGCTCAAGTTAGCGGAAATCGAAAAAAGTTGTCAACTCATGGCAGACGAAATTGAGAAAACCCGCCGTCGAGTAAATGGACTGGAGTATGCGACCATCCCAGACCTCAAAGAGACCATCTATTATATCGAAATGAAACTCGAAGAAGCCGAACGCGCCAATCTCGTCAGAATCATGAAGGTGAAGTAAGATACAAAGCCCGTAAAATGCAAAGTGAAAATAGGAAATTCTTGCAGTGAGCGATGCTCACAAGAGAATTTATCTTTTTCACCCAGCATTTAGGGCGTGTTCAATTCACAAGATACAAAGCCGTTAAGCAACTCAAAGGAAAATAGGGAGCAGGACAGAAGCACTGTTGTATAGAATGCTTCGTTGTCCTGCCCCCACAAGGCTGATTAGGATTTTTCCGAGCTCTTAAAGCGAGAGAAAAATCCAATCAGCTACTGTGCCTTTGAAGTTAGTACTATTACAGTTTGCGTTTTTCACCCAGCATTTAGGGCGTGTTCAATTACTTAAAAAATACAAGAACCTCATCGAGGAAACGTTCCTAGATGAGGTTCTTTTGCACCATCTTTTTATGTTACTAGTTTGTAACAATGTGACAAGAAAGACGAAATGTTACAAGAAAAATACAGTTTTGTTAAATAGCCAAAAAGGCCTTTTATTATTTTTAAATTGTGATAAGATAGTATAGTAGTTCATTTGTTCAAGAAAATCTTGAGCAAAAAACAAAGAAAAAAAGAGGATAAAAGATGAAATTAAAAGTTAATACGAAAGCCTTGATCGCTTCAACAGTAGCTCTTGCAGTGATTCCATTTACAAAAGCCACTGCAGAAACACTTGAAGATTGGGTAGCTCGCTCAGTAGATGAAATCAAACATGATATCCAACAAAGTGGTGACAACCAACAAACGTATACCATCAAATATGGTGATACATTGAGTTCGATCGCAGAAGCGCTTGGAATCGATGTTCATGTGTTGGCAAACTTGAACAACATCAGCAACATGGACTTGATCTACCCAGGTACTGTTTTGAAAACAACAGTAAATGATCAAAAAGAAGTAACTTCAGTTGAAATCCAAACTCCTCAAGCAGGTGCAACAGATGCAACTGTTGCAAGTGCTGACTTGACAACTAACCAAGTGACAGTTGATGACCAAACAGTCGCTGTCAACGATTTGTCTAAACCAGTAAACGAAGATAACAAAGCTGTTCCAGTTGCACCTTCAACAGAAGAATCTCCAGCCCAACCAGCGGAAGCTCCAGTTGTTGAAGTTCCAGCAGCAGAAACACCAGCTCAACCAGCTGTTCCAGAAACACCAAGCTACGGTGCTCCAGCTGTCAATGTTGAAATTCAAAATCAAGAAGCAGCCCCAGCTGCTGCCCCTCAATCTGCTCCAGCCGCAGAAGCAGCTCCTGCTGAAACACCAGCACCAGCAGAGGAAGCTCCGGTAGCACAACCTGCAGCAGTAGAAACTGCAGCTGCCCCTGAAGTACAACCAGTAGCATCAACTCCAACATCTGCAAATGCTATTCCAACTGATCCAAATCTTCAACCGCAAGCGGAAGCTTTCCGTCAAGAAATTGCAGCGAAATTCGGTATCACCAATATCGGAGGATATCGTGAAGGGGATCCAGAAGACCATGGTAAAGGGCTTGCAGTAGACGTGATGGTTCCAACAAATTCAGAGCTTGGAGATCAAGTTGCACAGTATGCGATTGATAACATGGACCGTGCAGGTATCTCATATATTATTTGGAAACAACAATTCTACATGCCAGTAAATAACATTTACGGACCAGCTAATACATGGAACCAAATGCCAGACCGTGGTGGAGATACAGCAAACCACAACGACCACGTACATATCTCATTTAACGGATAATAAAACTATTGAACTAGGCCTAGAGCCTAGTTCTTTTTTTGTGCACACAAAAAAGCCGGAAGACGAATCTTCCAGCCGGACGATGGTTATAAAATATGATCGACTTTTTCCACCTGATAAAGAGCAAAGGCCATGATAATGGTTAAGACCAGTAGCATGAGAATTGCAGGTGCCCAAGAGTGGAAGAGAGATTTGCTGTATCCAAAGAGAATAGGACCAAAGGCTGCAAAGACGTAGCCTCCTGTTTGGGCAAGACCAGAAAGTTGGGCCGTTTTTTCAGGTGTGCTGGATTTCATGGAGAAAGCGACCATGAGGTAAGGAAAGAGCGAACTAACGGAACTTCCTATCAGGGCATTGATGACGAGCCAGTAAAAGAAGTTGCTGGTTGGGATTAAGAGTATGGCTACTCCCAGAATCCCTGCTCCAACAACAATAGCAAGCATCAAGTGTCGATTGCGATCGGATAACCGTGTCGTTAAACTTGGGATCGTCAAGGAGAATGGGAGACTGATCAAGGTGAACACTGAGGCAAGTAGTCCAGATTCAACCTTTGAAAGGCCAGCTTGAACAGCCATGGTCGGAAGCCAAGTCATACTTGTGTAGAAAAGTAATGACTGCAAGCCTCCAAAAATCATGATAGCCCAGACATATTTATTGGTATACCATTTGTTACTAGCTTCAGTAGTAGCAGCCTTTTTGAGATGGTGGTTGTAGCGAAGGTTAGGAATCCAGATGACCAAAGCAAGAGCGCACAAGGCAGTCAAAAGAGTCACTAGACCTTGCCAAGAAGTGGCTTTGGTAATAGGAACCGCTACAGAAGAGGCGATCGCTGTGGACATCCCCATAGAGGTGATGTAGAGAGTTGTTAGCACACCGAGTTGCTTAGGCCGATTGGCCTGGATCAGACTTGGAAGCAGAACATTGAGAAAGGCAATACTTGCTCCAATTAAGATGGTTCCCAGATAGAGAAAGGGAAGATCGATAATCCGAATGGCAGATCCGATCGTCATTGCGATCAAAACAAGAAAGAAGAGGCGCTCAATCCCTAATTTTTGAGCAAACTGAATCGCAAAAGGTGAGAAAATGGCAAAGGTAAGAAGGGGCAAGCTAGTCAATAATCCCAGAGAGCTCACATCAACCCCCAAACCAGCTGCGATGTCAGACAAGACCGTCGGAAGCGTAGTAAATGGTGTTCGTAAAACAATCCCAAGCATAATGATGCCCGGGACGAATAATATAGAATGTGTTTTTTTCATAAATCCTCCTCAGACAAAAAATTCTCTTCATTATAACATAGATTGAAGAGAAATTGGAGTATCTGTACAAATGAAGGGTTAGGATCGTAGTTTTTTCTCCGCTCAAACTGCGTCAATGTACCTAAGTTCGTCCACGTCTCTATTGTACTTGACTCACTAAAAAATAAGGATCGTAGTTCTCACTGTCGTTCGAACTGCATCAATATCTCTAAATTCGGTTGAACTCTCTGAGTTCACCTTATTAAGTATTATAAGGATCGTAGTTCTCACTGTTGTTCGAACTGCATCAACGTACCTAAACTCGCTGATGCTCGTAAAGGTACATAGAAAAAGCCACCGGTTTTGGTGGCTCTTATAGGGAGATTATTATGAAAAAGTTTAGGATTTTCTATCAAACAAAGTTAGGAGGTCTTTATTTGATGGTTTTATTATAAGGCGGTTTGCTTAAAGAAAACTTAAGAAAAGGCGCTGTGTATGAGAATCGGTCTTAAGGCTGATAAAATGTATTAGCTAGCATCACAAATAAGCTGTGTTTTTATTTATAATAACTTTTTCTTTTTAAAGGATGTAGTTTCCGCTCTGCTTAAACTGTATCAATGTACCTAAGCTCACTAATGTTCGCTAAGGTAATAAGGAACGTAGTTTTCGCTTCGCTCAAACTGCGTCAACGTACCTGAACTCGCTGATGCTCGTAAAGGTACGTAGAAAAAAGCCACCGGTTTTGGTGGCTCTTATAGGGAGATTATTATGAAAAAGTTTAGGATTTTCTATCAAACAAAGTTAGGAGGTCTTCATTTGATGGTTTTATTATAAGGCTCATTTCTTAAAGAAAACTTAAGAAAAGACGCTGCTTATAAGAATCGGTCTTAGGTCTGATAATTTTTTACAACAGAAGCTATTTAGATTTTTTTCTAAATAGAGTTGACAAACCCATCCGAAAGTACTAGAATCTATTTAGAAAGATATCTAAATAGATTAGAGGAGATAGAGAATGAATTTTGCGCAAACATTTAAAGCTTTATCGAATCCGATAAGAAGAAGTATCTTAGAACTGCTAAAGGCGGGGAAGTTATCTGCTGGTGATATCGCTGGCCACTTTGATGTAGCAGGAGCGACCAGTTCCCATCATTTAAACCTCCTCAAGCAGGCAGATTTAATTCGAGAGGAAAAAGAGAAGAATTTTATCTACTATGAACTCAATACTTCTGTCTTGGAGGATTTAATGGTCTGGCTCGTTGATTTGAAAGGAGACTCTACTGATGAAAACGAATAAAAAACTATTGCTATTAACTTCTATGGTGATCCTTTTCCCCATGCTTTGGGGGCTGATGATTTGGTCGCAATTACCTAACCAAATCCCGATTCACTTCAATTTTGCTGGCCAGCCCAATAACTTCCAATCGAAACCCCTGGTTGTGTTTGGTCTTCCTATTTTCGATCTCATGGTGCATCTGTTTATGATCTTTATGATCGGTCGCGATTCTAAGAATAGCGCTATGAATGAAAAAATGATCAGAGCGATTTACTGGTTGACCCCAATCGTTTCCTTAAGTATCTCCTATCTCATCTATAGCAAGGCGCTTGGATCTACTACCAATCCATCTGTTTTTGTTTCGGTGTTGCTGGGTCTTATCTTTGTGATCATGGGCAATTACATGCCTAAGTTGAAAGTGAA
>NZ_KV818854.1:75028-121832 GCF_001815045.1 Streptococcus sp. HMSC065E03
ATAACTGGCACAAAACCCATCGCTTGGCAGGGAAGTTGTGGGTCCTCGGAGGTTTGATTCTTCTACTTGAAGCAGGCCTTCAATTCGCGCTTTCTTATGTATTGGTGCTGGTCATCCTCGCCATTGTGTTTATCCCTGTGATGTACTCTTATCAATTAAGTCGGAAAAATCGTTAGTATGAAAAACAACCAGAGAAGAACTAGTTGGGAACTGTTTCTTTTCCGGTTGTTTTTGCTTGTTTTCATAAGAATACGCTCTTATGCCGATAGCAATTCAGGTCAACAGTTTGGTAGATGTTTCCTCTTGCTGGAATGTCTAGAATATGCATTAATTTGCCTTCCAATTACGAAAATAGACTTTTTGCCCAATTAGTTGAGATTTTGTTCTCCACTAATACTTTTTCCTGCCATATTCCAGAATATTGTATTCCCTCGTTTTTAGCAGAATTTCTATGATTACCACATAGATTTTCAGGCCTTAATGCAGGGATTTCTTTCCAAACACTCCGGCTTTTTCCTCTCAAGGTTAATACCCTCTTCTCATCAAAATCAAATGTTCCATAACCTTTATAATTAGATGAAAATGCTAATTTATCACTGGGCATATACAACATATTTGATTTAGCATTGATCAGATGATTGTTAGAGTGAGGATGAAAAGAATAACTTTTTTTCAATATATCTTGATTATTTGTTAGATCACCAATTTGCAAATAACCATAAATAATATTTAAATCAGGTGAACCTTTTTTAAAATGTAGTGTTCCATTCTGAATATCTCCTTCGGTTTGTCTAAACCAACCAAAAAATAGGAAAAGATCCCCAACCGCAACATTTTGGTTTCGTAGTAAACCTTGCGAACTATTAATCTGTCCAAATGCAGGTTTCCAGTCAGAGACAGGCACATTTCTCAGACCTTCTCTTATATCAGGGTCAAGATGGCAGTTATAATGATTAGTCTTATCTTCAGTTCCTCTCAATTGTCTTAAAATATTTGAGAAACTAACCCCGTTATAGTTTAAGTCATCAAAAGATAAGTTATCAAACTTCCCAGGTATTGGTAATGATAATAAGGTTCCGTCAGGTAAGATTGGGCTTGGAATTCCTCCATTAGATGAATCAAACCCTTTTCTAGATAAAATAATTTTCATAGTTTATTTCCTTTTATGTAGAATGGATGGTATGGTAAATCAATAATTTTGTTTTGTGATCCTAGTAAATTCTCAGCAAAATTTGCTAACTCTAGAGTATCCATAAATCGATCATTTGAATTATAAAAACCATTTTTTGCATTCCATCGCGGAAATGGTTTGCCATTTAGTCTAGCTCGGCTTCCCATAGGAAAAAAGGAAAGGATTTCCTTAGGTATTTCAAGAGGAGATTTTCCAAAATAGCTAAAACGGTCTGCGAGAATAACCACCTCATTCATAAAATGAGTATTATGCAATCCATCATGCTCAATCATCCATTGATAAGTATACGAATCCCGCCGATTTTCTGACTTTGGAGATCTTAAATATTCTCCCATAGTCATAATTTCACTAATTTTAGCCACAAAAATTAAATGATTGTATTTGGGGGTAATAAAGGTGCCTTGGTCATCTTTCCACTGTTGACCATCTTTCGAATGGCCAGCTATCGCCATTATGTATGCATCCACTTCATTATTATTAATTTTATCGGCCCAGTTCTTCTTAATGTTTCTTCTTAACTGCTGCATACAACCACCTTCACTTAGAAGCTGAGGTGTTTTATCATAATTTTCAGTAAAAACACAAGGATTTATACCATAATCATGGGTCATCCTATAACAATAAACAATAGTTTGTTTTTTCATAATAATCTATTTTCTCCTAAATAAAATCTATAATTTACCTAGTGCAAGTATTGTCAATGTAGGGAATTTTTCAAAGACAAAAGATAAAAAACTCTAGAATTACATTTTTTATATAGATAGATTTTTTACGGGTAAATCATTTAGTTGTTCAATTTCTTTAAAATTATATTTGGCTAGGGTTTCGTTTAACATGATAGGAAACAGTTTGCAAAGCGCGTTTACACCTGCCAAACAACCTTGGCCACTATAGTCTTCACTGTTCAAAAAATCTCGGATCAGTGACACAAGCCCATACCTTTTTCTATCTGGATAAATACGGTGAGCGAGTTCCAGAGAATCGATATACGTATTTTCTAATGGCAGGTAATGAAAATTTTTTAGTTTTTCTTGAAGAAACTTCATTTCAAAAGTTATATTGTGAGCAATAAGTACACTATCTTGAACAAAATCTAAAAAGTCTTGTAGTACTTCTGGTAATGATTTTGAATTCATTATATCTTCATCTGTAATATTGGTAATTTTTTTTATAAAATCACTGAGAGGTTGAGAAGGAGTAATATACTCATTGAAACTATCAATTTTCTCTCCCTTTTCAATTTTTACGGCGCTAATTTGAATAAGTTCATCTTTAGTGGCATTTAATCCGGTTGTTTCTATATCGAATACAATATATGATAAAGATTCAAAAGATTGATGTTGTCCTTGATAAACAATTTGCATTTCTTCCATGATCCAAACTCCTTAAGTAAAGGTAAAATATTAATTAAATTTTTTCTAAAAGCATTAGTGAGAAACTCACTATGTGTTAATTATATCAGATCAGATAGACAATATTTGTCCTTTTTAATTGTCAAGATTGTAAAAAACAAATTTTGTAAGGTTTGTTAGTATGTTATAATTTTTAATATGTGGGGTAATCAATATGAATGATCAAGGAAGAATTCTTAATATATTTTTACGTTTGTTTTTTGGAGAGAAATTACAAAAGAAATCTCTAGCAGATGAATTTGAAGTTAATGAACGAACAATACAAAGAGATTTATCATTTTTGAGATATTTTGTGTCTGTTCATTCAAGTATTTTAGGTAATCTTGTTTACAATAGAGATATAAAAAAATATTCAATAGATCGACCATCAACTATAGAAAAGCAAGAAGTACTGTTTATATCTAAAATATTGTTGGAAAACAGAGCATTAAATAAAAATGAATTTAATAGAGTGATAAATAGTTTATTAAACACACTCTCAATAGATGATAAAAAATTAATCGAATCAGTTATAGCTAGCGAAAAATTAAATTACGAGCCAATCTCTGACAAGCAAGATCGTATAGTTAAAACATGGGAGCTCTCAGAAAAGATTATTTATGAACAAGTAATTGAATTAGAATATAAAAGTCCCTATACGGATGTTGTAAAAAAGCACATCGTTTTCCCAGTCTCAATGTATTATGATTTTCACTATTTCTATTTAGTTGCATATCACCTTAAGCATGAGACATATACAACGTTTAAAATTGATCGTATCAAAAGATGGAAATTAAGCGATAGTAAGAAACCAAACATACCCCATCGCAATAAGTTTCGTGATGGAGATGTGAGAAACATGAAAGTTGATGCATTTTCAGGATCTCTCATAAAAATCAGGCTCAAGTTTAATAATGATCCCTCTATTGTTCTGGATCAATTTCCCAATACAAAAATTTTAAGTCAAGAAGAAAATCAGACAGTTATGGAGATTGAAACGCAATATACTCCAGGTCTCAAAAGGTGGCTACTAAGTCAGGGAGATAGTTTGGTGATCACTAAACCTCAAAAATTAGTAGATGATTTAAAACAAACAATCAACAATATGTTAGATCAGTATAGAAAGTGAACTAATCATTAATATATATTAGATTTTTAAAAGAGTCATCCGGTTCTCTTTTTAGGAAAGTTTATTTTATGTATGATTTATAAAAAACAACCAGAGAAGAACTAGTTGGGAACTGTTTCTTTTCCGGTTGTTTTTGCATGTTCATCGTTTCAAATTCCAAATTTTCAGGGAAAGATTTATTTTCGGAAAGTCATAGGTCTCCATGTTCTTTCCATAATGTAGCTAGTATTTTCATTGAAACTTTTCCAAAAAAGGTAGAGAAAAAGGTAGTGATTGAGCTGAAATATACTGCATTTGGAAAAAAGAAAAAAGCCTTTGAAACGTTGATTTCAAAGGCTTTTTAAACTCAATTATTTAACTTCTGTAAACACAACGTGTTTGCGAAGTTTTGGTGAGTATTTCTTCAATTGAAGACGGTCTGGAGTGTTACGTTTGTTTTTAGAAGTAAGGTACAAGCGTTCACCAGATTCTTTGTGTTCAAGTGTAATATTTACGCGCATGGTATCTCCCTTCTATTATTCAGCTGATGCAGCTTTAGCGATCTTACGTCCTTTGTAGTATCCTTTAAGTGATACACGGTGTGAACGTGAGTAATCTCCAGTTGCTTCGTCAAAGTTTACAGATGGAGCTGTTACTTTGTAGTGCGTACGACGTTTGTTTTTCTTCGCTTTTGATGTGCGACGTGCAGGTACTGCCATTTCGTTTTTCTCCTTTTAAGATATAAATTCAATTAGGTTTGATTTTCATCAACTTTAACAGTATAACAAAACTTTTTTGTAAAGTAAAGTTACTTGACAAAAAATTGTTAAAAAAATCTCCCGCCCCATCAAATGGGACAGGAGTTCTCCTTAAAGGTCTATTTCAAATGGCTCATCAATCGTTTCCGAAACGTATTTGCCATCCTTTTTTCGTTGTTTGACACATTCTGTCAGCAGGTACTCGATCTGCCCATTGACCGATCGAAAGTCATCTTCTGCCCATGATGCGATAGCAGCATATAACTTGGCTGACAATCTAAGTGGAATCTGTTTTTTCTTTTGGTCAGCCATTCTTAATAGAGACTTCCCGTATTAACAATTGGTTGTGCATCATGATTGCCACAGAGAACGACAAGAAGGTTCGAAACCATGGCAGCCTTCCGTTCTTCGTCTAGCTCTACAATCTCTCCTTCGCTCAGGCGTTCAAGGGCCATTTCAACCATCCCAACTGCTCCGTCGACAATCATCTTCCGCGCATCGATAATGGCAGAAGCTTGTTGGCGTTGAAGCATGACAGCTGCGATTTCTGGAGCATAGGCCAAGTAGGTAATACGAGCTTCAAGAATTTCGAGCCCAGCTTCTTTTACACGTGCTTGAATCTCTTCTCGAATACGACTGGCCACAATTTCACTGGAACCTCTTAGACTACCCTCATCTGCCTGGCCGTCTCCTGTCGTATCGACATTAGGAGCTACATCATAAGGATAGATGCGGACAATATTACGAAGAGCACTATCACACTGCAATGAGAGATATTCTTTGTAGTTATCCACATTGAAGACTGCTTTAGCCGTATCCACTACACGCCAAGTGACTGCAATACCGATTTCTACAGGATTTCCCAAACAGTCATTAATCTTCTGACGAGAGTTATTCAAGGTCATCACTTTTAAGGAAATATTCTTTTTACCTGTCTCGATAGAAATATTGTTACCTTCTGCTGTTTTACTGACAGACATGGATGACTTGGTGGTGACATCACCACTTTGGCCCAAGCGGGTGTTATTGGCAGGATTGACAGCGACACAGAAGGGATTGACAAAGTAAATACCCGCTTCTCGAATGGTTCCAATATAGTTCCCAAACAAGGTCAAAACCAAGGCCTCTTGCGGTTTAATAATTTTGATCCCCGCATAGCACACCAGACTAGCAATAAAGAGAAAAATACAGGTAATAACTGCAATCGCAAGTGGAAAACCTTCTGGTAGACTAGCAATCGCACTAATAAAGGCTAAAACTAAGACAAGATCCCCAACTAGCAAGCCTATAAGGGCAGCTAAGCCGTTTTTCTTTTGGGTTAAAATTTTTTCTTCCATGGGACGAACCCTTCTTTCTTTGTGATATCTAAATGATATCACTTTGCTAACAAAAGTCAAGATATAACTGTAAATTATTTTAGCAAGAAAGCGAGCAAGCTGAATTGTCTGAAAATTCAAGAATTTTCTTCTGTCTTTGGGCCTTCTTTTATGCTATAATGGTAAAAAATGAAACGAGAGGAATGACATGACAGAATTAGACAAACGCCATCGTAGTAGTGTCTACGATAGCATGGTAAAATCTCCCAACCGTGCCATGCTTCGCGCGACGGGAATGACCGATGAAAGTTTTGAGAAACCGATTGTTGGAGTGATTTCGACATGGGCGGAAAATACCCCTTGTAACATCCACCTCCACGATTTTGGAAAATTGGCCAAAGATGGCGTGAAAGATGCAGGTGCTTGGCCAGTCCAATTTGGCACTATTACGGTTGCGGACGGGATCGCTATGGGGACTCCAGGAATGCGCTTCTCCTTAACTTCTCGCGATATCATTGCGGATTCTATCGAAGCGGCTATGGGCGGTCACAACGTCGACGCCTTTGTAGCCATCGGGGGCTGTGATAAGAACATGCCTGGTTCGATGATTGCCATTGCAAATATGGATATTCCAGCGATCTTTGCTTATGGTGGGACTATTGCTCCAGGGAATCTCGATGGGAAAGATATCGACTTGGTTTCTGTTTTCGAAGGAATTGGGAAATGGAATCACGGTGATATGACGGCTGAAGAAGTGAAGCAACTGGAATGTAACGCCTGCCCTGGCCCTGGTGGCTGTGGTGGGATGTATACGGCCAACACCATGGCGACAGCGATCGAGGTCCTTGGGATGAGCTTGCCAGGTTCGTCTTCTCACCCTGCTGAATCAGCGGATAAGAAGGCCGATATCGAAGAAGCAGGTCGTGCTGTTGTCAAGATGCTGGAAATGGGACTGAAACCATCTGACATCTTGACCCGTGAAGCCTTTGAAGATGCTATTACCGTGACCATGGCGCTAGGTGGTTCCACCAATGCCACTCTTCACTTGCTCGCGATTGCTCACGCAGCCAATGTGGACTTGACCCTTGAAGACTTCAATGATTTCCAAGAGCGCGTGCCTCACTTGGCAGACTTAAAACCTTCTGGTCAATACGTCTTCCAAGACCTTTACAATGTCGGTGGTGTGCCAGCCGTTATGAAATACCTTCTTAAGAATGGGTTCCTTCATGGGGATCGCATCACATGTACTGGTAAAACAGTAGCTGAAAACTTAGAAGCCTTTGCTGATTTGACACCAGGTCAAAAAGTTATCATGCCACTTGAAAATCCAAAACGTGCGGATGGTCCATTGATCATCTTGAAAGGGAACTTGGCTCCAGAAGGGGCAGTCGCCAAAGTATCAGGTGTGAAAGTTCGTAACATCACGGGTCCTGCTAAGGTCTTTGACTCCGAAGAAGCTGCCATTGAAGCGGTTCTTTCGGATGAAATCGTGGATGGCGACGTTGTTGTTGTTCGTTTTGTAGGACCTAAGGGTGGTCCTGGTATGCCGGAAATGCTGTCCTTGTCATCTATGATCGTTGGGAAAGGCCAAGGGGACAAGGTGGCCCTCTTGACAGACGGTCGTTTCTCAGGTGGGACTTACGGTCTCGTTGTTGGACATATCGCGCCTGAAGCTCAGGTCGGCGGTCCAATCGCCTACCTCCATACAGGGGATTTGGTAACAGTTGACCAAGATACTAAAGAAATCACCATGCACGTCTCAGACGAAGAGTTGGCGAAACGCAAGGCTGAAACAACCTTGCCACCACTGTATAGCCGTGGGGTTCTCGGTAAATACGCCCATATCGTTTCTTCCGCATCACGTGGTGCTGTGACCGACTTCTGGAATATGGAACAGTCTGGTAAACAGTAATTACAAGGACGACTTTGTCCAAAGAGAGAGTGGGACAGAAATCGGTAATTCGTTAGAATTCGATTTCATCGTCCCACATCCGCACAGTTGAGTAGGGCTGTAAAAGCTGATGAAATCAGCGTATTAGAGCCCACTCAACCACTGCATCTTGCTCGACATCCAAAAACAATTGAGAGGCTAGGACTTTTGTCCCAGCCCCTTTTTTGGCTCAAAGTCGCTATTTTTAACCCTGTCGCTGAAGCGTATGAATATTACTTTTTGGGGGATTTGAGTGTATCATCTGTCATTTTTCTTGTAAATCCGTCTATAATTTGCTATAATTGTGGCTAATCGAATCAATCCTTTAATACTGTCCAGAGAGGCAGGCAAGGAGCTATGGAAATGAAAGGCCTGGGAAGACCAGCCTATATTTTGTGTATCTCCTTGTTGTGGGGGATTTTTTTGTATATTGAAAAGTGGTTTGATAAAAAAGAAATCGTCGATGATGGAAGCAGGGAGTCCATCCTTACGATTTGGTCATCGAAGGTACACGTTTTTGTTCAGCCATAGCTTGTCGCATCTTAATTTTAGGAGGTTTTTACGATCGTGAATGACGTTAAATATGATGTGAATGATATGCCAAAACCTGGTTTATTGATTGGTTTATCTTTCCAGCATTTGTTTGCCATGTTTGGGGCGACAGTGCTGGTGCCGATTTTGGTTGGGATTGATCCTGCCATTGCTTTGTTCTCATCTGGTTTGGGGACCTTGGCTCACTTAACCGTGACCAAGTATAAGATTCCAGCCTACATGGGATCTAGTTTTGCTTATATTGCTGCTATGCAGATGTTGATGAAGACAGATGGAATCGCAGCGGTTGCCCAAGGTGCCATGGCGGGCGGTTTGGTCTACTTGTTTGTAGCTCTGATTGTTAAGCATGCGGGTAAAGATTGGATTAATAAGGTCCTTCCACCAATCGTGGTTGGTCCCATTATCATGGTAATTGGTTTGAGTCTTGCGAAGAATGCCGTCACTGATGCGACAACCTTAAATAATAGCTACAGCGGCTATGCTCTATTGATTTCGATGGTGACCCTCTTTGCGGTTATCCTATTTAACATGTATGGCAAGAAGATTGTCGGTGTCGTCCCAATTTTACTTGGATTAATTGTGGGCTATATTTTCTCATTGGCTCTTGGTTTGCTGACAGGACATAGTTTTGTCAATTTCTCAGAGGTAAGTGCGGCGCATTGGATTCAAGTTCCAAACTTTGACATTCCATTTGTAGATTATAGCTTTAAACTCTATCCAAGTGCGATTTTGACCATGGCTCCGATTGCCTTTGTGACCATGACGGAACATTTTGGTCACCTCATGGTTTTAAATAGTTTGACTGAGCGTGATTACTTCAAGGATCCAGGGCTTGACCATACGCTTACTGGAGATGGCTTGGCACAGATTATTGCTGGATTCTTTGGAGCTCCTCCGGTAACCTCTTATGGGGAAAACATTGGGGTTATGGCCCTTAGTAAGGTCTACTCAGTTTACGTTATTTCAGGCGCAGCAGTGATTGCGGTTGTCATGAGCTTTATTGGGAAGCTATCAGCACTCTTGCACTCCATTCCAACTCCTGTATTGGGAGGCTTGTCTATTGCCCTCTTTGGGGTTATCGCTGCTAGCGGTTTGAAAATTTTAGTTGAACATAAGATTGATTTTGATAATAAAAAGAATCTCTTGATTGCAAGTGTGATCCTAGTATCAGGGATCGGTGGTTTGATGATTGACCTCGGTGGTCTTCAAATCACGGGTGTGGCAACGTCAACCATTCTTGGAATTGTGTTGTATCAAATCCTTCCAGAACCAAAAGTTGACGAGGCTTAGTCCATTCTGGCAGTGAAAAAGTTTGAATGGATTCAAACATTATAAAAACGAGGAACAAACTCTGATGGCAGAGTTTGTTCCTCGTTTTTATTGTGGATCGGATTTCCAAAGAGGCCTTCCTTTATTAGTTGAATGCATTTTTTAAAAGGTAATGCTTATTATCGTGGTGGAAGACCAAGGGCGATGCGCCCGTATCGGCTGATTCGTGTAATTTTCCAAGCGGGTGACCAAGTCACTTCAACCTTGACATCTTCGATCCCCTCGATTTCTTTTAGGCGAGCGACGATTTCGATCGGAAGGCTCTCAGCACAGCTGCAAGCCGTATCGGTAAAGGTCATAACCACCTTGCAAGTGCCGGCTTCATCTAGATGGATCTCGTAGATCAGTCCCAGATTATAAACATCTAACTCGACATCGGTATCAAATACAAGCTCCAATTTTTCGATTAACGACTTCTCTAGTGCCAGGGCGCGGTCATTGATTTTGATATCCTCTCTCATCGCAAGATCCTTTCAGTGTAGTATGGCTTCCATTTTCTCATAATTCGGCTGATAAGGCAAGAAGAGAAAGAGGTTTTGAACGTGTCGAACGAATGAAATTCGGTCCAGTCTCCATTTCTCTTCGAATTTGTGGTAAAATAGAGGCAAAAGTAAGACAAAGGATGAAAGCTATGAAATTACAAAAACCAAAAGGGACCCAGGATATCCTTCCTGGCGATTCGGCGAAATGGCAATATGTAGAAGGCTTTGCACGCAAGGTCTTTGCGCGATACAATTATGATGAAATCCGCACACCGATCTTCGAACATTATGAAGTCATCAGCCGTTCAGTAGGGGATACGACAGATATCGTTACCAAAGAAATGTATGATTTCTATGACAAGGGAGACCGTCATATCACGCTTCGTCCAGAAGGAACAGCTCCTGTTGTCCGCTCCTATGTAGAAAATAAACTCTTTGCGCCTGAGGTACAAAAACCAAGTAAGTTCTATTACATAGGTCCAATGTTCCGCTACGAACGTCCTCAAGCAGGTCGTTTGCGTCAATTCCACCAAATTGGGGTAGAATGCTTTGGATCGAGCAATCCTGCAACGGATGTCGAAACCATTGCCATGGCAGCGCAATTCCTGAAAGAATTAGGAATTGACAATGTGACCTTGCACTTGAACACCTTGGGAAGCCCTGCTAGTCGTCAGGCTTATCGTCAAGCCTTGATTGATTATCTCTTGCCAATGAAGGACCAATTGTCTAAGGACAGCCAACGTCGCTTAGAAGAAAATCCGCTTCGTGTCTTGGATTCAAAAGAAAAAGAAGACAAGGCCGCGGTTGAACAGGCTCCTTCCATCTTAGACTATCTAGATGAAGAAAGCCAAGCGCATTTTGATGCGGTTCGTCGGATGTTAGAAGACTTAGGGGTAGCCTATGTCATCGATACCAATATGGTGCGTGGCTTGGATTACTACAACCACACGATTTTTGAGTTCATTACAGAAATTGAAGGTAATGAATTGACAGTCTGTGCGGGTGGTCGCTATGATGGTTTGGTTGAATACTTCGGCGGCCCTGCGACAGCTGGTTTTGGATTTGGTATCGGTGTGGAACGGATCCTTCTCGTTCTTGAAAAGAAAGGCATTGAATTACCGATCGAAACAGGTCTAGATGCCTATATCGCTGTCCTAGGAGATGAAGTCAATGATGCAGCGCTTAGCTTGGTTCAGGCCCTTCGAATCCAAGGCTTCAAGGCAGAACGTGACTATCTTGGACGCAAACTCAAGGCACAATTTAAGTCAGCAGATGTCTTTGCGGCCAAAGCCTTGATTACCTTAGGAAGTAGTGAAGTTGAGAGCGGTCAAGTTACTGTGAAAAATAACCAAACTCGTCAAGAAGTAACGGTAGCTCTTGAAAGCTTGAAGAAAGACTTCCCATCTGTTTTAGCAGAGTTGGGATTGGCTTGATCAAATCTTTCAGACACCTGTAAAAGAGATTCGCATGAGAGTAGGGGCAAAATCGTTGCGCCTGCTCTCTTTTATCTGGATTCTATTTGCCGACCTTTGCCAAGATTTGGCGAAAAGCCGTTAAATTTTCTGACATTTATGATATAATGAGAAGACTACTAGTAAAGGAATGAAACAGTCATGACATTAGTTTACCAATCAACACGAGATGAAAAAAATACTGTAACAGCTAGTCAAGCCATCCTTCAAGGATTGGCGACAGATGGCGGTTTGTTTACTCCAGTCTCTTATCCTCAAGTAGAGCTGGATTTTGATACCCTCAAAGACGCTTCTTACCAAGAAGTGGCCAAGCTTGTTTTGTCAGCCTTTTTGGACGACTTTACAGCAGAAGAGTTGGACTACTGTATTTCTCATGCTTATGACAGCAAGTTTGATACCCCAGCTATTGCTCCTCTTGTCAAACTCGATGGGCAATACAATTTGGAACTCTTCCACGGCTCCACCATTGCCTTTAAAGATATGGCTTTGTCGATCTTGCCTTACTTTATGACAACAGCAGCTAAAAAGCACGGTTTGGAAAATAAAATTGTCATCTTGACGGCGACTTCTGGAGATACAGGAAAAGCTGCGATGGCAGGTTTTGCCGATGTTCCAGGGACAGAGATCATTGTCTTTTATCCAAAAGATGGTGTCAGCAAGGTGCAAGAATTGCAAATGACGACTCAGACTGGGGACAATACCCATGTCATCGCCATCGATGGAAACTTTGACGATGCCCAAACCAATGTCAAACACATGTTCAATGATGTGGCGCTCCGTGAAAAATTAGCAGCCAACAAGATGCAATTCTCATCAGCCAACTCTATGAACATTGGTCGTTTGGTGCCTCAGGTTGTCTATTACGTATACGCCTATGCGCAATTGGTGAAGACAGGCCAAATCACAGCGGGAGAAAAAGTCAACTTTACCGTCCCAACAGGAAACTTTGGAAATATCTTGGCAGCTTTCTATGCCAAACAAATCGGTCTTCCAGTTGGAAAATTGATCTGTGCGTCAAATGAAAACAATGTCTTGACAGACTTCTTCAAAACACATGTCTATGATAAGAAACGTGAGTTCAAGGTGACCACCAGCCCATCAATGGATATCCTGGTCTCTTCAAACTTGGAACGCTTGATTTTCCACTTGGTAGGCAATGATGCCACAAAGACCAAAGAGTTGATGGAAAGCCTCGTTGCAACAGGTCAGTACCAATTGTCCAACTTTGATGCAGACATCTTAGATTTGTTTGCGGCTGCATACGCAGATGAAGCAGAAACTGCTGCAGAGATCAAGCGGGTCTATGAAGCGTCTGATTACATCGAAGACCCTCATACAGCCGTAGCATCAGCCGTTTATCAAAAATACCGGAGCCAAACAGGGGATACTGCTAAAACAGTCATTGCCTCTACAGCAAGTCCTTACAAATTCCCTGTTGTGGCAGTAGAAGCGGTGACAGGCGAGACAGGTCTAGGCGATTTCGAAGCCTTGGCTAAATTACACACACTCTCAGGTGTTCCTGTGCCACCGGCTGTAGACGGCCTTGAAACTGCACCGGTTCGCCATCGTACAAGCGTGGCAGCCAAAGACATGCAAGCAGCCGTAGAAGACTACTTGGGACTTTAATTCTCTGTATTAGAAAGATCAAAAGAGCCGTTTGGCTCTTTTATATACTCATGAATTCATACAAAAAAATCTTAAATATCGCTCTTCCTGCCATGGGTGAAAATTTCTTACAAATGCTGATGGGCATGGTGGACTCTTATTTAGTGGCTCACCTGGGCTTGATTGCCATTTCAGGTGTTTCCGTCGCAGGGAATATCATCACCATCTATCAAGCCATCTTTTTGGCACTGGGTGCGGCAGTTGCCAGTGTTATGTCCAAAAGCTTGGGTGAAAAAAATCAAGCCAACATTGCCTACCATGCGACAGAGTCACTGAAGGTGACCTTGTTGTTGAGTGCTCTCTTAGGAGGGGCTTCGCTGTTATTTGGACGCCAGATGATTTCGCTGTTGGGGACTGAAGCTGCAGTAGCCGAAAGCGGGGGGATTTACCTTTCCTTGGTCGGCGGGACCATAGTTCTCTTAGGCTTGATGACGACCTTGGGCTCCTTGGTTCGGGTGGCCAACAATCCACGTATTCCTATGTATGTGAGCCTGTTGACCAATGTTTTGAATGCTTTATTCTCCTCTGTGGCCATTTTCCTTTTTGGCTGGGGCATTGTTGGTGCGGCTTTGGGGACTGTGCTGGCCCGTCTGGTGGGCGTCATCCTCTTGTGGCAAAAGGTCCAGCTACCCTTTGCCCCCCTTCGTTGGGGATTGGATCGTAAGCTCTTGAACTTAGCACTTCCAGCTGCCGGAGAGCGGCTGATGATGCGGGCCGGAGATGTGGTGATCATTGCGATCGTGGTTGCTTTTGGGACCGAGGCAGTCGCAGGAAATGCCATCGGAGAGACCTTGACCCAGTTTAACTACATGCCTGTGTTTGGGGTGGCCACAGCGACGGTCATGCTCGTAGCACGGAGCTTGGGTGAAGGTGATCTTGAGCAGATTGCCCGCCTTCGAAAGCAGTCTTACTGCTTATCCTTTGTGTTGATGTTGCCCATTGCTCTGAGTATCTTTTTTGGTGGCACCCTTCTGACCCATCTCTACACACAAGATGTGAAAGCGGTAGAAGCTAGCCTGTCGGTTGTCCTCTTTTCTTTGTTGGGAACGCCCTTTACAGCAGGAACGGTCATCTATACAGCTGTTTGGCAAGGCTTGGGAAATGGGAAGCTTCCATTTTATGCAACGACGATTGGCATGTGGGTCATTCGAATTGGAGCCGGTTATCTGCTTGGAGTAACTCTTGGCTTTGCCCTTCCAGGGGTCTGGACTGGGACCTTGCTCGACAATGGCTTTCGTTGGCTATTTTTGAGTCAGCTATATAGACGAAAAGTAGGAGAGAAAAAATGACAAAACGAGCCTTTATTTGGGATTTGGATGGGACCTTGCTGGATTCCTATGATGCTATTCTGGCAGGTCTTGAGGAGACCTATGCAACTTATCAGCTTCCGTTTGACCGAGCCAGCATTAAAGATTTCATCTTGAAGCATTCGGTTCAAGATCTTTTAGTAGCCGTGGCGGAGGAGTATCATCTGGATGTGACTGACTTGAATCATCGCCGAGCTGAAAGTCTAGCAGAGAAAAATGCCCAGGTCCTTCTGATGGATGGGGCGCGTGATGTCCTATCCTGGGGACAAGAAGCTGGAATTGAGCAGTTTGTCTATACCCATAAGGGAGAGAATGCCTTTGTCATCCTACGGGACTTGGGTTTGGAATCTTTTTTTACAGAGATTTTGACCAGTCAAAGTGGTTTTGCCCGCAAGCCTGACCCAGAAGCTGCCATGTATCTGATGGAGAAGTACGGGTTGGAGCCAGAAAATACCTACTATATTGGGGATCGGAGCCTGGATATTGACTTTGCAAGAAATAGCCAGATTCAGAGTATCAATTTCTTGACGTCTGACTATCAAGGCAATCATCAGATGAACACCTTACTAGATATCCCAGCTATTTTAAACGCTGAAAAGAATCTGTAAAGAATTTGTTTTCATTTTGAAATAAAGTCGTAAGCTTTCTTTAAGAAATGTCCGCTATAATAGAAGCATAAACAAAGACCTCCTAACTTTGTTTAGAAAAATCCTAAAACTTTTCTTTTTCATAATAATCTCCCTAAGAGTCGCCAAATCAGGCGGCTTTTTTTGTGTGAAAGAATAGTGCAAGCTCTTTTTCTTGCCAGAGGATATGAAATGTTTTATAATTGATTAGTCAATTATTGATTTATCAAAAATGAATAGAGGAAGGGACATGGCAGAAATAAATGATTTGCTCTACCAACTACGCTTGGCAGATCAATCAACTACACAGTTATTTGAAAAGCGCCTAGGGATTAGCTTAACACGTTACCAAATCTTGCAGGATTTGTTAGAACAAGCGCCTTGCAATCAGATCGCGGTTCAGGAGCGCTTGCAGATTGATCCAGCGGCTTTAACCCGACATTTCAAAATATTAGAAAAGGAAGGATTTGTCCATCGGAGTCGAAATCCAAAGAATCAGCGGGAAATCTTAATTCATTTGACGGATACGGCCTATAATCGTTTGGTCAAACATCCCCCTCGCTATCATGTGGCGGTGAAAGAACAGATGAGTCGGATTTTGACTGCTCAAGAACAAGAGCAATTTTCTTACCTGCTGGACAAATTAGTATCTGGCATTGAACAAATAACAGTTGAATAAAAAGGGGAATCTACGATGTCATTACTGACGATTATTTTAGCAAGTCTTGCTGCACTGGAGCATTTGTATATTTTTTATTTGGAGAGCATCAGAACCACATCTGATACCACAAGTCGGGTTTTCAACATGGATAAAGAAGAACTCGCTCGCCCATCTGTGACCTCTTTATTTAAGAATCAAGGGATATACAATGCCTTGATTGGGGTGTTCCTCTTGTATGGATTGTTTGTCTCTAAAAATAGTGAAGTTGTTACGATTTTCGTGCTCTTTATTATTGGAGCTGCGGCCTACGGTGCGATGACAGCCAATAAAAAGATTATCTTGACCCAAGGTGGTCCTGCAATTTTGGCTTTGTTGAGTATCCTATTTTTGGGATAAAAAGGACAGGCCCCTAGGGCTCTTTGATCTGATTTTATTAAATAAGTGTAGAAAAAAGTATAAAAAAAGACTAAAAATTTTATTGACTTTCTAAGAAAAAGGGTTATAATGGTAGCAACAGAAAAGTAATGAGTCGGCTATTTTCAGGGAGCTTGTGGGAATTGTGAACAAGCAATAGCGACTGATGAAAATTGGACTGTTATGATCAATGAATTCTAACCCATGTGAATTCGGTTGGCACCCCTTACCGTGCAACTCCTTGATAGAGGAGATAGAGATGTAGGGAAAGACCAGCTATTTTTCCCTATAAAAGAGGTGGTACCGCGGACACTACGCCCTCACACAGTTTTTGTGTGAGGGCTTTTCTATGTGCCTTAGCAAGCGAAGCGAGCTTAGGCACATTGATCCCAAAGCGAGAATTGAGCGATGGGATAACCTTGATCGCCTTAGCAAGCGAAGTAGGGTACGGCTGAATTCCTTAGAATAAAAGAGTTCTAGAAGAGAGGTTTCTGATATGAAAAAAGTTTTATCTGCTGATGTGTTGAGTCCAATTTTGGCTTATATGCGTTTGGATGCGCCCCATAAAATGATCTTAGAGTCAATTCCTCGTGAAAAAGAGAATGCGCGTTTTTCAATTGTAGCCTATCGGCCAGTCAGTGAAGTCAAGTTTGAAAATGGCGTCCTCTATTACAATGATCAAATTGTTGAAGAGGATCCTTTGGACTTTTTGAATCGCATCACGGTCAAAACGAGAACTTCTGAAGAGCTTCCTTTTAACGGTGGGGCGATTGGATTTGTCGGCTATGACTTGATTGGCCTCTATGAGAACATTGGTTCCATTCCTGAAGATACGATCGGCACACCAGATCTTCACTTTTTCTTATATGAAAGCTATGTGATTTTTGATCACAAAAAGGAAAAGGTCTATGTGGTGGAAGAGAACCTCTATAGTGGACGGAGTGAAGCAGAGCAAGCGTCGAGCTTGGAGCAAGTGTTAGCACAATTGGCAAGACCTGCAAAAGAAGAGTTTCAGGACAAGGACCTGCATGTGCTTCATTTCCACAATCATTTGGAGCAAAAAGAGTTTGAGGAAATGGTGGCCCTAGCGCGGGACTATATTCGAAAAGGAGATATGTTCCAATGCGTGCTCAGTCAACGTTTTTCAGCTGATTTTTCGGGTAAACCATTGGATTATTACCGCAATTTGCGCGTGACCAACCCTTCGAATTATCTCTACTTTTATGATTTTGGGGAGTACCAAATTATCGGTGCCAGTCCAGAAAGTCTGGTATCGGTCAAGGACCGAGTGGTGACGACTAATCCCATTGCGGGCACGCGTCCAAGAGGGATCGATGAAGAGAGTGATCGGAAATTGGCAGCTGATTTGGCAGAGGATCCAAAAGAAGTCGCAGAACACCAGATGTTGGTGGATCTAGGGCGAAACGATATTGGACGTATCGCTCAAAATGGGTCGGTTGAAGTGACCAAATATATGGAAGTGGAATTCTTCCGTTATGTCATGCACCTGACGAGTGTGGTCAAGGGGCAAATACTTCCTGGACTAGCCTCCATTGAGGCTCTGAAGGCAACTCTTCCAGCGGGGACCGTTTCGGGTGCTCCCAAGATTCGAGCCATGAAGCGGATCTATGAAGCAGAGAAAGAGAAACGAGGCGTCTATGCGGGAGCTATTGGCTATCTCTCTGTGACGGGGGATCTTGATTTTGCTATTGCGATTCGAACCATGATCCTCAAAAATAAGAAGGCTTATGTGCAGGCCGGAGCAGGAATCGTTTATGATTCGATTGCTGAAAATGAATACCAAGAAACCGTCAATAAGGCAAAATCGATGACAAGGATTGGAGAAGAAGGATGATTTTATTAGTCGATAATTACGATTCATTTACTTACAATTTAGCACAGTATATCGGAAAATTTGATGAGGTCCAGGTGCTTCGAAATGATGATCCGGATCTGTACCAAGTTGCCCAAGAAGCAGATGCCTTGGTCTTTTCTCCAGGTCCAGGTTGGCCAAAGGATGCGGGCAAGATGGAGGAGATGATCCGAGATTTCGCAGGGATCAAACCAATCTTGGGGATCTGCTTGGGACATCAAGCGATTGCGGAAGTTTTTGGAGGGCGCTTGGGATTGGCGCCACAGGTCATGCATGGCAAACAAAGCCAGATCCAGCTAGAAGCTCCCTCTCCGCTATACGCGGGTGTCGCAAAAGAAGTCCCAGTCATGCGCTACCATTCGCTGACGATTGAAGACATGCCAGAGGATTTTGTCATTACCTCTCGGACGACGGATGATCAAGCCATTATGGGGATTCAGCATCGTAGCCTACCGATTTATGGCTTTCAATACCATCCAGAAAGTATAGGGACGCCAGATGGGCTTAAGACCATCGAAAATTTTGTCAAACTAGTCAAGGAGCGAAAAATGAAACAAGTGCTTGCAAAGGTAGCGGAAAGAATAGATCTAACCAGCGCAGAATTAGAAGCGGCCATGGAGGAAGTTGTCGCTGGTCGTGCTTCAGAAGCGCAGGTGACGGCCCTACTTCTAGGCCTCAAAATGAAGGGGGAAACTGTTGAAGAACGGACGGCTATTGCAAAAGTGATGCAGGCCCATGCGATCGCTATTCCTACAGGAGTTCAAGGAGCAATGGACAATTGTGGAACGGGGGGCGATCGTTCTTATAGTTTCAATATTTCAACAACAGCTGCCTTTGTTCTCGCTGGTGGTGGTGTCAAGATGGCGAAACACGGGAATCGCTCGATCTCTTCTAAATCCGGTTCTGCTGATGTCCTAGAAGCTCTAGGGATTAACCTTGATTTGGGTCCAGAAGATTTAGGACGAGTGTTTGAAAAAGCGGGCATTGTCTTTCTATTTGCCAAAAATCTGCATCCTGGCATGCGCTATATTATGCCAGCTCGCTTGGCGCTAGGAGTTCCAACGGTGATGAATTTGACCGGTCCTCTCATTAATCCGATTCCTCTAGAAACACAGCTATTGGGAACCAGTCGTCTGGATATGCTGGAAAGTACGGCAGAGATTCTAAAGAATTTGGGTCGGAAACGCGCAGTGGTGGTGAGTGGCCCACAAGGTTTGGACGAGGCAGGCCTTGATGGAGAAACCCAGCTCGCTATTTTGGAAAATGGACAGGTTACCTTATCCAGCTTTCAACCAGAAGATATGGGAATGGAGCGCATCGAAATTGATCAAGTACGTGGTGGAGACGCTAAACGCAATGCAGAAATTTTGCTCAGTGTCTTGAAGAATGAAGCGAGTCCCTTCTTAGAGGTGACTGTCTTGAATGCTGGCCTTGGTTTTTATGCCAACGGCAAAGTAGATTCTATCAAGGAGGGGATTGCCTTGGCACGTGAAGTGATTGCCAGTGGGGCCGCCCTTGAGAAATTGAGATTATTACAGGAGTATCAAAAATGAGTCAAGAATTCTTGCCAAAGATTCTAAAGGAAAAGGCGCGTGAAGTGGCTGCGATGAAAGAAGAGGAACTCCAACCTTTGCGCGAGACCTACCGCCTGTATGATTACCTAAAGAGTCATCCAGAAAAGCTTCAGGTCATTGCGGAAGTGAAAAAGGCTAGCCCGAGTCTGGGAGATATTCATGTCGATGTGGATATCGTCGCGCAGGCTAAGACTTACGAAGAAAATGGGGCCGTGATGATTTCTGTCTTGACCGATCAAGTTTTTTTCAAGGGCAGTATCGAGTATCTCCGGGAAATATCTAGTCAAGTGCGTATTCCCACCCTCAATAAAGATTTTATTGTGGATGAAAAGCAAATAATTCGGGCACGAAACGCAGGGGCGACCGTGATCTTGTTGATTGTTGCAGCCTTATCAGAGACTCGTCTGCAAGAGCTCTATGAGTTTGCGACCCATCTTGGCCTGGAGGTCTTGGTGGAGACCCATAATCTGACAGAACTAGAGGTAGCTCACCGGATTGGTGCTCAGATCATCGGGGTGAATAATCGCAACTTGGTGACCTTTGAGACTGATCTTCATACTAGCCTGGAATTGGCGACCAATTTTGAACAAGAACCGGTTTACATCTCTGAGTCTGCTATTTTCGCAGCAGCAGACGCGCGCATGCTGGCTCCTTATTTTAATGGCATTCTCGTTGGGACAGCCCTCATGAAGGCAGACAATGTGGCTGAAAAAGTAAAGGAGTTGCAGATTGACAAAGGTTAAAATTTGCGGATTGTCCACTCCGGAAGCTGTCCAGACAGCTGTTGAGGCCGGTGCGGACTACATTGGTTTTGTCTTTGCACCAAGCAAACGGCAAGTGACGCTGGAGCAAGCTCGGCAGTTGGCTACAGATATTCCAAAGAGGGTTCAAAAAGTCGGTGTTTTTGTATCACCACAAAGAGAAGAAGTGGAGCAAGCTTGCCAAGTTGTAGGGTTGGATCTGATACAAGTGCATGGGCCGATAGATGATACCATCTTGCAAGAGCTTCCCCAACAGACGATTCGTGCTGTTCAAGTGGGGAAAGATGCAGCTCTTCCTGAGACCAGTGCCGATTATCTGCTCTTTGATGCTCCTGTAGCAGGAAGTGGAGAGACTTTTAACTGGCAAGAACTCGAAAGTCAAAACGTTACAAAGCCCTTCTTTATTGCAGGAGGCTTGACGGAAGACAATGTAGCAGATGCCATTCGCTTCTTTCATCCTTATGCGGTGGATGTATCCAGTGGGGTCGAGACAAATGGAATAAAAGATCAAGAAAAGATAAAACGATTTATAGAAAGGGTCAAGCATGGCATATAAACAACCAGATAAAAACGGATTTTACGGGCGGTTCGGGGGACGATTTGTCCCTGAAACCTTGATGACAGCAGTTTTAGAATTAGAAGAAGCCTATAGAGAAAGTCAAGCAGATCCTTCTTTTCAAGCAGAATTGGATCACCTTTTGAAACAATATGTCGGTCGGGAAACACCGCTCTATTACGCTAAGAATCTTACCAAGTATGTCGGCGGAGCCAAGATTTTTCTTAAAAGAGAAGACCTCAACCACACAGGGGCTCATAAAATTAATAATGCCCTAGGACAGGTTTTGTTGGCACACCGGATGGGCAAAAAGAAGATCATCGCAGAAACAGGAGCTGGCCAGCACGGTGTTGCAACAGCAACAGCTGCTGCTTTATTTGATATGGAATGTACCATTTACATGGGGGAAGAAGATGTCAAACGCCAAGCCCTCAATGTCTTTCGGATGGAGTTATTGGGCGCTAAGGTTCAATCAGTAACAGATGGTTCACGTGTTCTCAAGGATGCGGTCAATGCTGCCCTTAGAGCCTGGGTAGCAAATGTGGAGGATACCCACTATATCATGGGTTCTGCTCTAGGACCTCATCCATTCCCAGAGATTGTCCGTGATTTTCAAAGTGTCATCGGTCGAGAAGCCAAACGCCAATTTGCAGAGCAAAATGATGGTGCATTACCAAATGCAGTTTTAGCCTGTGTAGGAGGCGGATCGAACGCCATTGGCCTCTTTTATCCTTTTGTTGAAGATACATCTGTTGCCATGTATGGGGCAGAAGCTGCTGGGCTTGGAGTAGATACAGACCAGCATGCAGCAACCTTGACCAAGGGGCGTCCGGGAGTCCTTCACGGTGCCTTGATGGATGTTTTACAGGATGCCCATGGACAGATTTTAGAAGCCTTCTCGATTTCAGCAGGTCTCGATTATCCTGGGATTGGGCCAGAGCATTCTTATTTCCATGATATCAAGCGGGCAACCTATGTGCCTGTGACAGACCAAGAAGCCCTAGAAGCCTTTCAATTGCTTTCAAAAGTAGAAGGAATCATTCCAGCTCTGGAATCGAGCCATGCTATCGCCTATGCAGTGAAATTGGCCAAGGAGATGGGGCCTGAAAAATCCATGATCGTTTGCTTATCAGGTCGTGGGGATAAAGATGTGGTACAAGTCAAAGACCGCCTAGAACAAGAGAGAGGAGAGTAAGATGGGAAAGACCTTAACAGAGCATTTACAAAAGCTGAAAGACCAGCAGCAAGGAATCTTTGTTCCTTATATTATGGCAGGAGATCATGAAAAAGGCTTAGCAGGTTTGCAGGAAACCATCCAATTTTTGGAGGAGCTTGGTGTCTCAGCTATTGAGGTTGGCATTCCTTTTTCAGATCCGGTGGCAGATGGCCCTGTGATTGAAGAGGCGGGGCTACGAAGTTTAGCCCATGGGACGACAACAGAGGAACTGGTGCAAACGATCCAGCGTCTGGAGACAAGTGTTCCTTTGGTCATCATGACCTATTTCAACCCCTTGTTCCAATATGGGCTCGAAAACTTCTTTAGAGATGTAGAAGGAACAGCGGTCAAGGGAGTGATTATTCCGGATCTTCCTCATGAGCATGCGGATCTGGTAGAGCCTCTATTAGTGGATAAAGACATCGCTTTGGTGCCGCTAGTGAGCTTAACCACAGGAATCGAGCGCCAGAAGAAATTGATCCAAGATGCAGAAGGATTTATCTATGCCGTTGCCGTCAATGGAGTGACGGGGAAAGCTGGTAGCTATCGAGATGATTTGGATCACCACTTGGCCCAATTACATGAAATAGCGTCTATTCCTGTTTTAACAGGTTTTGGAGTTTCCAGCATGGAGGATGTTCACCGTTTCAACAAGGTCTCAGATGGGGTTATTGTGGGGTCCAAAATCGTTAAGGCTCTCCACCAAGGGGAGACAGACGCCATTGCTCGTTTTATTTCTCAAGCAGTGAAGGGTTAGAAGCTTCATTCCATTCATCATCAGCTTGATTCTCCTAGATCAAGCTCTTTGTCTACTATTTTAAACATTCCCCTCGTTGGTCTTTACAAACGAGGCTTTCTCGTTACAATAGAGGTAGTAACAAGAAAAGAGGAGAAGAGAATGATAAGCCTTGAAGAGATTGATCAAGTCATCCAGTCAGGTCCTTTTGAACCCACCTGGGACTCTCTTAGCCATCAAGTCTGTCCGGATTGGTATCGGGATGCCAAATTTGGAATGTTTATCCACTGGGGTGTCTACAGTGTACCTGCCTTTGGTTCAGAATGGTATTCGCGAAATATGTATATACAAGGGAATCCTTGTTATGACTATCATCGAGAGCATTTTGGAGACCAGGCCGGCTTTGGCTACAAGGATCTCATTCCTCTTTTTACAGCCGATCGCTTTGATCCGGCATCTTGGCTAGATCTCTTTCAAAAAGCGGGAGCCCAGTATCTTTTTCCAGTTGCGGAGCACCACGATGGTTTTCAGATGTATGCCTCTACTCTCTCGCCTTATAATAGTTTAGAAATGGGGCCGAGACGAGATGTCTTAGGAGAGCTGAGGGAGGAAGCAGAAAAACGTGGCCTGCACTTCTGTACGTCCTCTCACCGGGCAGAACACCAGTTTTTCTTTTCACATGGCAAGGAATTCACTAGTGACATTCCGCAAGAAGTCCCAAGAGACAGCCTTTATTGGCCAGCGGAGCCAGAGCCCAAAGATCATTTTGATCTGACTTCCAAGCCTTATCCAAGCAAAGAATTCTTGGAAGATTGGCTTTTGCGAACCTGTGAACTGGTGCGGGACTACCAACCAGAGCTCCTATATTTTGACTGGTGGATCCAGCATGAGAGTTTCCGTCCCTACTTGATGCGCTTTTTGGCTTATTATTACAATCTAGCAGCACAAGAGGATCGCAAGGTGGCTGTTTGTTACAAACAGGATGCCCTCCCTTTCGGTTCAGGAATCGTTGAGATGGAGCGGGGAGGATACGGAGAGACGCAAGCCTTTCCGTGGCAAATGGATACCGCGATCGCCCGTAATTCTTGGTGCTATACCCAGGATCTAGCCTACAAGACCAGTAAGGAATTGCTACAAAATTTAGTTGATGTTGTGGCAAAAAATGGCAATCTTCTGCTCAATATTGGACCCAAGGCAGATGGCACGATCCCTGAGCAAGACCAAGACATCCTCACAGAGATCGGGGACTGGCTGGTGGTAAATGGAGAAGCCATTTATCAGAGTCGGCCTTGGCGGGTGTCATCAGACGGACCGACCGAGGCCCAGGAAGGTTCCTTCTCAGATGGGCAAGCGCCACTCTATACCATCCAAGATTTCCGCTATACCATGCGTGATGGTTTTCTTTATGCTATCCAGCTGGAACCAAGTGGAAGGATAGAAGAGCTGACCTTACCGTCTCTCGCCTATGATCTCAAGCAACCGAGAATCCTTCATGCGCGCATTCAAAAGGTGGAACTCCTTGGAGAAAGTCAGCTCCTTTCTTGGAGCCAAGATGAGACAGGGCTCCATCTTCAGTTACCAGCTTGCAGCAAAAAACAACCGCGTGTTTTTCGCCTCAGCTTTTAGTTTTCTTGAAGCTTTCTATAAGGAATCGTTTAGGTTTCTCTTGTATACTGTACTCATCCAATAAGAAATGAGGTACAGAAAATGAAAATCTCAGTTAATTATCCAAAACGCTTTAAGAAATTGCCACAACAAGGTTCTTGTTACGGCGAATAAACACTTCTCTTCATTTTTCATAAGAAACTCCTAAAGAAGGCTCTACCCGAAAGGGTAGAGTTTTTATGTACCAGAGACCTTGTGATTCGTGGTATAATAGGCCTATGGAAAAAAAGAACAAATTACTACTCATCGACGGGTCTTCCGTCGCTTTTCGTGCCTTTTTCGCACTCTATCATCAAATTGATCGCTTCAAAAATGCCAATGGTCTGCATACAAACGCGGTCTATGGCTTTAATCTCATGTTGAGCCATCTCTTGGAGCGCATCCAACCAACCCATGTCCTCGTTGCTTTTGATGCAGGAAAGACGACCTTCCGGACAGAGATGTATGCCGACTACAAAGGGGGCCGTGCAAAAACTCCAGATGAGTTCCGTGAGCAGTTTCCTTTCATTCGTGAGCAATTAGATCATTTGGGAATCCGTCATTATGAGCTGGCCCAGTATGAAGCGGATGATATTATTGGAACACTAGATAAGATGGCAGAAGCTACCTCAGTACCCTTTGAAGTCACCATTGTCTCTGGGGATAAGGATTTGATCCAGCTGACAGATGACAATACGGTGGTTGAAATCTCTAAAAAAGGGGTAGCGGAGTTTGAGGAATTCACTCCAGCCTATCTGAAAGAAAAGATGGGGCTGACACCAGAGCAATTTATCGACCTCAAGGCCTTGATGGGAGATAAGTCGGATAATATCCCAGGTGTGACTAAGATCGGAGAAAAGACCGGGATCAAACTACTCCTAGAGTATGGCTCTCTCGATGGTATTTACGAGCATATCGATGAGATGAAGGCTTCTAAGATGAAGGAAAACCTCATCAACGACAAGGAGCAGGCCTATCTGTCTAAGACTCTCGCAACCATCGATACCAATGCGCCTATTGAAATTGGCCTGGACGATATCACTTATTCGGGTCCTCATCTAGAAAATCTCGCCAAGTTTTATGAGGAGATGGGCTTCAAGCAACTCCGTCAGGCCTTGGATCTCAGTGGAGAAGAGGCGGCTCCTGTAGCCATTGACTATACAGAAGTCGAGCAAGTCACTCCAGATATGCTTACGGAAGATAGTTTCTTCCATTTCGAGATTTTTGGGGACAACTACCATACGGAACCCATCATTGGTTTCGCATGGGGGACCAAAGGTCAGCTCTACGCAAGTACAGATACTGCTCTTTTACAAACACCGATTTTCAAAGAATTTCTCGAAAAAACACCCCTCAAGGTCTATGACTTTAAGCGGGCCAAGGTCTTGCTCAGCCACTTGGACATTACCTTGCAAAAGCCGGCTTTTGATAGTCGATTGGCCAAGTATCTCTTGTCGACCGTAGAGGACAATGAAATTTCAACCATTGCGAGTCTCTATAGTCAGATTGCGCTACCGCTGGACGAAGTCGTTTATGGCAAGGGAGCCAAAAAAGCTATCCCAGAAAAGACCGCCCTATTAGAGCATTTGGCCCGGAAAGTCGCTGTTCTACTGGATACCGAAGAGCCCATGGTAGAGCAGTTGCAGGCCCATGACCAACTAGATTTGCTCTATGATATGGAGCAACCGCTAGCAGCTGTTTTGGCCAAGATGGAAATCGCGGGGATCAAGGTAGAGCGTCAGACCCTAGAAGACATGCAGGTGGAAAACGAAGTGGTCTTGGAGCGCTTGACTCAAGAAATCTACGAGCTTGCAGGAGAAGAGTTTAATATCAATTCTCCAAAACAATTGGGGGTCATCCTCTTTGAAAAATTGGGACTCCCTCTTGAATATACTAAGAAGACAAAAACCGGCTATTCAACAGCCGTTGATGTCTTGGAACGCCTGGCTCCAATTGCACCGATTGTGTCTAAGATTCTTGAATACCGCCAAATTGCTAAGATCCAGTCGACCTATGTCATCGGTCTTCAAGATTGGATTTTGGAAGATGGGAAGATCCATACCCGCTATGTACAAGATTTGACGCAGACAGGCCGTTTGTCCAGTGTGGATCCCAACCTGCAAAACATTCCTGTCCGTTTGGAACAAGGTCGTCTTATTCGTAAGGCCTTTGTCCCAGAAGAGGAAAACAGTGTCTTGCTGAGTTCGGACTATTCACAAATCGAACTGCGCGTCTTGGCCCATATTTCGGGAGATGAGCATTTGATTGACGCCTTTAAACATGGGGCAGATATCCATACATCGACTGCTATGCGCGTCTTCAATATTGAAAAACCAGAAGATGTGACGCCGAATGACCGTCGCAATGCAAAAGCAGTAAACTTCGGTGTAGTTTATGGAATTTCCGACTTTGGACTGTCTAACAACTTAGGGATCAGTCGAAAAGAAGCCAAGGCCTACATTGAGACCTACTTCGAACGCTACCCTGGCATCAAGGACTATATGGAGAGAGTGGTACGGGAAGCGCGTGATAAAGGCTATGTAGAAACCCTCTTCAAGCGTCGTCGGGAGATTCCAGATATCAATTCTCGCAACTTCAATGTTCGAGGCTTTGCGGAGCGGACGGCTATCAACTCACCAATCCAAGGATCTGCAGCAGATATCTTGAAAATTGCCATGATCCACTTGGACCAAGCGCTAGAAAGAGGAGCATACAAGACCAAGATGCTCCTTCAAGTGCACGATGAAATCGTTCTGCAAGTGCCAAGTGATGAACTGGCAGCGATCAAAGAACTCGTCAAAGAGACCATGGAATCTGCTATTGAGCTTGCGGTACCACTAGAAGCCGATGAGAATGCAGGCAAAACATGGTATGAAGCCAAATAAGATTGAGTTTATTCAAAATAGAAAGCGGTAGGAGACTTTTTAGTTTCCTACCGCTTTTAATGACAAACACTTGCAATGCCTTCCGTATTGTTATACTATTTAAAGAAAGGAAACGCATACAAAAGGAGATTCTTATGGCTTATTCATTTCGCAATCCTAGTGATGGCATTATCAAACATTACCTAGAAACGAGCAAGATCATCGCTGTAGTTGGATTATCTGATCGTGAAGACACAACCAGTCATCGTGTCAGCAAAGAGATGCAAGAGCGGGGCTATCGGATTATTCCTGTCAACCCTCGTGCAGCTGGTGGCCAGATTCTTGGAGAAACGGTGTATGCTAGCTTGCAGGAGATTCCTTTCCCAGTAGATATCGTCGATGTATACCGACGCAGTGAGTTTTTACCAGATGTGGCACGTGATTTTATTGAGACGGATGCGAACATTTTCTGGGCACAATTGGAGCTGGAAAATCAAGAAGCAGAAGAAATCCTTCGTGGAGCTGGACGAGAAGATATCGTCATGAACCGCTGTATCAAACGGGAACACACCCGACTGATCTTAGGAGACTCCCTATACGGTTTATAAATGATAAACAATTGATCATAGAAGAAAACCCCAGCTTGCTGGGGTTTTCTTCTTACTCTTATTCAGTTTCATGGCTTGGATGGCCTGTAAAATGACGTGGCCCTTGTTTAATCTGCTTGATTTGATCATAAAAGGCAATTTGGCAGTTGATAAAGTAAGGCATGGTGTAAAAGCCGATGACATCGCGCGTGAAGTAATTCAGGAAGTACCAACCAATCAAGGTTAGATCGAGCACCAAGCGATTGCTGCGGAACCCTTTCATGGTTTCACGACTTTGGCGAAGGACTCCAAAGGCTCCCTTGTAGTCGCCGTCTCGTAATTGCTCATAGAGGATCAATTCGACCAGGCTGAGACTGTAGTATTGTGGCAGGTAAAAGAGGAGGCCGAGTAGGCCCAACACAACACCAGCAGTCATCAGAGGCATTTGTTGCATGAGAGATTGGAATTCAGGACTAGAAGCACTCAAAGTGCTTGGGTTGCTCACCTTATCGTAGATCGCCAAAAATCGAATGCTGGCGTAGGTGCTGATGAGACTCCCCACATAGAGGATGAGTCCCCATAAAAAGAGGACGGCTTGCTTCAAAATCAAGGTGGCAAATACAGAGGTAAAGCGATCTTGTTTAAAGATATCTAAGACGCGTGTTCGGTGTTCGATCTTGGGATTTATCGTATCTAAATAGCTAAAAGTCGCACCAACAACTAAAATGGAGATGACAAAGGAGACGACGGAAGGAAAGAGCTGTCGCTGGATCATGTAAATACTTGCTTGCTGCAAGGTCATGTCCGGTAGTAGATCGACCAGATCTTGCCCGCTTAAGAGAAAGTTAGCAAGAATGGTCAACAGGACCGGAAGAGCAAAAAGGATAGCTAAGCCCGGTTGCTGGACTTGCATGGTACGTGCCCGGAGGCGAATCAGTTTAAGGTTCATAGATGATACTCTCTTCATAGTAGTACTTTTTATTATAACATAAGTCCGTGACAGAGCCGGTAAAATTTGGTACAATCGTACAGGTGCTCACAGGAAAACTGTGACAGGAATAAGAAGGCTGGGACTGTTTTTCCCAGTACGGAGGTAACCATGACAGATTCACCGATTCAATATCGATTAATCAAAAAAGAAAAGCATACAGGTGCTCGTCTGGGAGAAATTATCACCCCTCACGGGACCTTCCCGACCCCAATGTTTATGCCTGTAGGGACTCAGGCAACCGTTAAGACCCAATCGCCAGAAGAACTCAAGGAAATGGGCTCCGGAATTATCTTGGCCAACACCTACCATCTCTGGCTTCGTCCGGGGGATGATCTAGTCGCAAAAGCAGGAGGACTGCACCAGTTCATGAACTGGGATCAGCCCATTTTAACAGATAGTGGAGGCTTCCAGGTCTATTCATTAGCGGATACCCGCAATATCACTGAAGAAGGGGTAACCTTTAAAAATCACCTCAACGGCTCGAAGATGTTCCTCTCTCCGGAAAAGGCCATCTCCATCCAAAACAATCTAGGGAGCGACATCATGATGTCCTTTGATGAATGCCCTCAGTTCTATCAGCCCTATGATTATGTGAAAAAATCAATCGAACGGACCAGTCGTTGGGCAGAACGTGGCCTGAAGGCTCACCGTCGTCCTCATGATCAAGGTCTTTTCGGGATTGTTCAAGGGGCTGGATTTGAAGACTTGCGCCGTCAGTCTGCTCAAGATTTGGTCAGCATGGACTTTCCAGGCTATTCCATCGGTGGCTTAGCTGTTGGGGAAAGCCATGAAGAGATGAATGCCGTGCTGGATTTCACAACTCCGCTCTTACCAGAGAACAAGCCACGCTATCTCATGGGAGTAGGAGCTCCAGACAGTCTGATTGATGGCGTTATTCGTGGAGTGGACATGTTTGACTGTGTCTTGCCGACGCGGATTGCGCGAAATGGTACCTGTATGACTAGTCAAGGACGC
The DNA here is from genome assembly GCF_001815045.1 of Streptococcus sp. HMSC065E03. NCBI lineage: Bacteria > Bacillati > Bacillota > Bacilli > Lactobacillales > Streptococcaceae > Streptococcus > Streptococcus sp. HMSC065E03. The sequence continues at coordinate 105,009 of NZ_KV818854.1, forward strand.
CTGGTAGTGAAAAATGCGCAATTTGCAGAAGATTTTACACCGCTGGATCCTGAATGTGATTGCTACACTTGTAAAAACTATACCCGAGCTTATCTTCGCCACCTCCTCAAGGCAGATGAGACCTTCGGTATTCGCTTGACCAGCTACCATAACCTCTATTTCTTGATCAACCTTATGAAGCAGGTCCGTCAAGCCATCATGGATGACAATCTCTTGGAATTCCGCGAGCATTTCGTCGAAAAATATGGCTATAACAAATCAGGACGGAATTTCTAGAAAGAGCTAAATAGCAAGAACAAAGATTGCAGCCATCTGAGAATAATAGGAATAACTGCGAGACGCAGTGGTTGATTGGTATCTTTGGAGCTTGTTAAGCTCCAAAGATAACCTAATCAACTGTGCGGGGGCGAGACGACGAACAAATTGGATATAAATTTGTTCTGTCTCGCTCCCTTTTTTCTATATAATAGCAACTTTTTTTGCGCTCTTTTCTTAACGAAAACACTTTCATTAAAAAAACGAAAAAAATCTTCTCAAATCCCTTGCATTGGGCCTTTGTTTGTGTTAAACTACTATGGTGCTGTGAAAAACAGCTATTAGCTTTGATGCAAGAGGTTGCGACACGCTCGGTTGCATTGCCACGCAACGCGCGTCGGTTTTCTTGTGGAGCTAGCCTATTATCTTAAATAGACGAAAAGGAGAAAAAGATGGCAAACAAAAAAATCCGCATCCGTTTGAAAGCATACGAACACCGTACACTTGACACAGCGGCTGCAAAAATCGTAGAATCAGCTACTCGTACAGGTGCACAAGTTGCGGGTCCAATCCCACTTCCAACTGAACGTAGCCTCTACACAATCATTCGTGCGACTCACAAATACAAAGATTCTCGCGAACAATTCGAAATGCGTACACACAAACGTTTGATCGATATCATCAACCCAACTCAAAAAACAGTTGACGCTTTGATGAAATTGGATCTTCCAAGTGGTGTAAACGTAGAAATCAAACTTTAATCTAAAGCTTGATCAAGAGCATGAAAAACGCTCGTTAAAAACTTTTTGAATAAAAAACTATAGAAAAGGAACTATTTTCTCATGACAAAAGGAATCTTAGGGAAAAAAGTGGGAATGACTCAAATCTTCACTGAAGCTGGCGAATTGATCCCTGTAACAGTTATCGAAGCAACTCCAAACGTTGTTCTTCAAGTTAAAACTGTTGAAACAGATGGTTACAACGCTATCCAAGTTGGTTTCGATGACAAACGCGAAGTATTGAGCAACAAACCTGCTAAAGGACATGTAGCAAAAGCTAACACGGCTCCTAAGCGCTTCATTCGTGAATTCAAAAACGTTGAAGGCTTGGAAGTTGGTGCTGAAATCACAGTTGACACTTTCGAAGCTGGAGACATTGTTGATGTAACTGGTACTTCTAAAGGTAAAGGTTTCCAAGGTGTTATCAAACGCCACGGACAATCACGTGGACCTATGGCTCACGGTTCTCGTTACCACCGTCGTCCAGGTTCTATGGGACCTGTTGCACCTAACCGCGTATTCAAAGGTAAAAACCTTGCAGGACGTATGGGTGGCGATCGTGTAACTATTCAAAACCTTGAAGTTGTACAAGTTGTTCCAGAAAAGAACGTTATCCTTATCAAAGGTAACGTGCCAGGTGCTAAGAAATCTCTTATCACTATCAAGTCAGCAGTTAAAGCTGGTAAATAATAAGGAAAGGGGAATACAGTCAAAATGGCAAATGTAACATTATTCGACCAAACTGGTAAACAAGCGGGCGAAGTTGTTCTTAACGATGCGATCTTTGGTATCGAACCAAACCAAGCAGTTGTATTTGATGTGATCATCAGCCAACGTGCTAGCCTTCGTCAAGGGACTCACGCAGTTAAAAACCGCTCAGCCGTTTCAGGTGGCGGACGCAAACCATGGCGTCAAAAAGGAACTGGACGTGCTCGTCAAGGTTCTATCCGCTCTCCACAATGGCGTGGTGGTGGAATCGTCTTCGGACCAACTCCACGTAGCTATGCGTACAAACTTCCTCAAAAAGTTCGTCGCCTTGCACTTAAATCTGTTTACTCAGAAAAAGTTGCTGAAAACAAATTTGTAGCCGTTGATTCTCTTGAATTTACAGCTCCAAAAACTGCTGAATTTGCAAAAGTTCTTGCAGCTTTGAGCATCGATTCTAAAGTCCTTGTTATTCTTGAAGAAGGAAACGAATTCGCAGCTCTTTCAGCTCGTAACCTTCCAAACGTGAAAGTTGCGACTGCTACAACTGCAAGTGTTCTTGACATCGCAAATAGTGACAAACTTCTTGTTACTCAAGCAGCTATCTCTAAAATCGAGGAGGTTCTTGCATAATGAATTTGTATGATGTTATCAAAAAACCTGTTATCACTGAAAAGTCAATGGCTCAACTTGAAGCAGGCAAATATGTATTCGAAGTTGACACTCGCGCTCACAAACTTTTGATCAAACAAGCTGTTGAAGCTGCGTTTGAAGGTGTAAAAGTTGCGAATGTGAACACTGTAAACGTAAAACCTAAAGCAAAACGCGTTGGACGTTACACTGGTTTTACTTCAAAAACTAAAAAAGCTATCATCACGCTTGCAGCTGATTCTAAAGCAATCGAGTTGTTTGCTACTGAAGCTGAATAATCTAAGGAGGAAATATCGTGGGAATTCGTGTTTATAAACCAACAACAAACGGTCGCCGTAATATGACTTCTTTGGATTTCGCTGAAATCACAACAAACACACCTGAGAAAACTTTGCTTGTTTCTCTTAAAAACAAAGCAGGTCGTAACAACAACGGTCGTATCACAGTTCGTCACCAAGGTGGTGGACACAAACGTCATTACCGTTTGATCGATTTCAAACGTAACAAAGATGGAGTTGAAGCAGTCGTTAAAACGATCGAATACGATCCAAACCGCTCAGCTAACATCGCGCTTGTACACTACACTGACGGTGTGAAAGCTTACATCATTGCCCCTAAAGGTCTTGAAGTAGGTCAACGCATCGTATCAGGACCAGAAGCAGATATCAAAGTCGGAAACGCTCTTCCACTTGCTAACATCCCAGTTGGTACTTTGATCCACAACATCGAATTGAAACCTGGTAAAGGTGGAGAATTGGTACGTGCTGCTGGAGCTTCTGCTCAAGTATTGGGTTCTGAAGGTAAATATGTACTTGTTCGTCTTCAATCAGGCGAAGTTCGTATGATTCTTGGAACTTGCCGTGCTACAGTTGGTGTTGTCGGAAACGAACAACATGGACTTGTAAATCTTGGTAAAGCGGGACGTAACCGCTGGAAAGGTGTTCGCCCTACAGTTCGTGGTTCTGTAATGAACCCGAATGATCACCCACACGGTGGTGGTGAAGGTAAAGCACCAGTTGGACGTAAAGCGCCATCTACTCCTTGGGGTAAACCTGCGCTTGGTCTTAAAACTCGTAACAAGAAAGCGAAATCTGACAAACTTATCGTTCGTCGTCGCAACCAAAAATAATCATAAGCAACTAGCTTACACTTTCCGCCAGCTCGGTAGCGCTGCATAGCAGCGCAAGCCGCTGTGGTACTAAATTTTAAAGGAGAAAATTACAAAATGGGACGTAGTCTTAAAAAAGGACCTTTCGTCGATGAGCATTTGATGAAAAAAGTTGAAGCTCAAGCAAACGACGAAAAGAAAAAAGTAATTAAAACTTGGTCACGTCGTTCAACGATCTTCCCAAGTTTCATCGGATACACTATCGCAGTTTATGATGGACGTAAACATGTACCTGTTTACATCCAAGAAGACATGGTAGGTCACAAGCTTGGTGAATTTGCACCAACTCGTACTTACAAAGGTCACGCGGCAGACGACAAGAAGACACGTAGAAAATAAGGAGAACATAAATGGCAGAAATTACTTCAGCTAAAGCAATGGCTCGTACAGTGCGTGTTTCACCTCGTAAATCACGTCTTGTTCTTGACAACATCCGTGGTAAAAGCGTAGCCGATGCCATCGCTATTTTGACATTCACACCAAACAAAGCTGCAGGGATCATCCTTAAAGTGTTGAACTCAGCAGTAGCAAACGCTGAAAACAACTTTGGTTTGGAAAAAGCTAACTTGGTAGTATCTGAAGCATTCGCAAACGAAGGACCAACAATGAAACGTTTCCGTCCACGTGCGAAAGGTTCAGCTTCACCAATCAACAAACGTACAGCTCACATCACAGTAGCTGTTGCAGAAAAATAAGGAGGTAAACTCGTGGGTCAAAAAGTACATCCAATTGGTATGCGTGTTGGTATCATCCGTGATTGGGATGCCAAATGGTATGCTGAAAAAGAATACGCGGATTACCTTCATGAAGATCTTGCAATCCGTAAATTCATTCAAAAAGAATTGGCTGACGCAGCCGTTTCAACTATTGAAATCGAACGCGCAGTAAACAAAGTTAACGTTTCTCTTCACACTGCTAAACCAGGTATGGTTATCGGTAAAGGTGGAGCAAACGTTGATGCACTTCGTGCAGCTCTTAACAAATTGACTGGTAAACAAGTACACATCAACATCATTGAGATCAAACGTCCTGACTTGGACGCTCACCTTGTTGGTGAAGGAATCGCTCGTCAATTGGAACAACGTGTTGCTTTCCGTCGTGCACAAAAACAAGCAATCCAACGTGCTATGCGTGCTGGAGCTAAAGGAATCAAAACTCAAGTATCAGGTCGTTTGAACGGTGCAGATATTGCCCGTGCAGAAGGATACTCTGAAGGAACTGTTCCACTTCACACACTTCGCGCTGATATCGATTACGCTTGGGAAGAAGCAGACACTACTTACGGTAAACTTGGTGTTAAAGTATGGATCTACCGTGGTGAAGTTCTTCCAGCTCGTAAAGACGCTAAAGGAGGTAAATAACCAATGTTAGTACCTAAACGTGTAAAACACCGTCGCGAATTCCGTGGTAAAATGCGCGGTGAAGCAAAAGGTGGAAAAGAAGTAGCATTCGGTGAATACGGTCTTCAAGCTACAACCAGCCACTGGATCACAAACCGTCAAATCGAAGCTGCTCGTATCGCCATGACTCGTTACATGAAACGTGGTGGTAAAGTTTGGATTAAGATTTTCCCACACAAATCATACACCGCTAAAGCTATCGGGGTACGTATGGGATCTGGTAAAGGGGCTCCTGAAGGTTGGGTAGCACCAGTTAAACGTGGTAAAGTGATGTTCGAAATCGCTGGTGTATCTGAAGAGATCGCACGCGAAGCGCTTCGTCTTGCTAGCCACAAATTGCCAGTTAAAACTAAATTTGTGAAACGTGAAGCAGAATAAGGAGAGGTCATGAAACTTACAGAAGTAAAAGAATTTGTTAAAGAACTTCGTGGTCTTTCTCAAGAAGAACTCGCGAAGCGTGAAAATGAATTGAAGAAAGAATTGTTTGAACTTCGTTTCCAAGCAGCCGCTGGTCAATTGGAACAAACTGGACGTTTGAAAGAAGTGAAAAAACAAATCGCTCGCATCAAAACTGTTCAATCAGAAGCTAAATAATAGACTAGGGAAGGAGAATTTCAATGGAACGCAATAATCGTAAAGTTCTTGTTGGACGCGTTGTGTCTGACAAAATGGACAAAACAATCACAGTTGTAGTTGAAACTAAACGTAACCACCCAGTCTATGGTAAACGTATCAACTATTCTAAAAAATACAAAGCTCATGATGAAAACAATGTTGCTAAAGAAGGCGATATCGTTCGTATCATGGAAACTCGTCCGCTTTCAGCTACAAAACGCTTCCGTCTTGTAGAAGTCGTTGAAAAAGCGGTCATCATCTAATCATACCTGAAAGGAGAAAACGTAAATGATTCAAACAGAAACTCGTTTGAAAGTCGCTGACAACAGTGGCGCACGCGAAATCTTGACAATCAAAGTTCTTGGTGGTTCAAAACGTAAATTCGCGAGCATCGGTGATGTAATCGTTGCATCTGTAAAACAAGCTACTCCTGGTGGTGCGGTTAAGAAAGGTGACGTTGTAAAAGCTGTTATCGTTCGTACTAAATCAGGTGCTCGTCGTAAAGATGGTTCGTACATCAAGTTCGACGAAAATGCAGCAGTGATCATCCGTGACGACAAAACTCCTCGCGGAACTCGTATCTTTGGCCCAGTTGCACGTGAATTGCGTGACGGTGGATTCATGAAGATCGTATCACTTGCTCCAGAAGTACTTTAATCAATCAAAAACAAACACAGTCCCCTGGCTCAGCCAGGGTGCCCATCGGGCGTAAGAATAAAAGGAGAATAAAATGTTTGTAAAAAAAGGCGACAAAGTTCGCGTTATCGCTGGTAAAGACAAAGGCGTAGAAGCTGTTGTTCTTACTGCTCTTCCAAAAGTAAATAAAGTTGTTGTAGAAGGTGTAAACATCATCAAGAAACACCAACGTCCAAATAACGAAAACCCTCAAGGTGCAATCGTTGAAAAAGAAGCTCCAATCCATGCTTCTAACGTTCAAGTTTTGGACAAAAACGGTGTTGCTGGACGTGTTGGCTACAAATTTGTAGACGGCAAAAAAGTTCGCTACAACAAAAAATCAGGCGAAGTGCTTGACTAATCACGAAGGAAAGGAGAAGTATAATGGCTAATCGTTTAAAAGAAAAATACCTTAATGAAGTAGTACCATCATTGACTGAACAGTTCAACTATTCATCAGTTATGGCTGTGCCAAAAGTTGATAAAATCGTTTTGAACATGGGTGTTGGTGATGCAGTATCAAATGCTAAAAACCTTGAAAAAGCTGCTGAAGAGCTTGCTTTGATCTCAGGTCAAAAACCATTGATCACTAAGGCTAAAAAATCAATCGCCGGCTTCCGTCTTCGTGAAGGTGTTGCGATCGGTGCAAAAGTTACCCTTCGTGGTGAACGTATGTACGAATTCTTAGATAAATTGGTAACAGTTTCACTTCCACGTGTACGTGACTTCCATGGTGTTCCAACAAAATCATTTGATGGACGCGGAAACTACACACTTGGTGTGAAAGAACAATTGATCTTCCCAGAAATCAACTTTGATGATGTTGATAAAACTCGTGGTTTGGATATCGTAATCGTAACTACAGCGAACACAGACGAAGAATCACGTGCATTGCTTACTGGCCTCGGTATGCCGTTTGCAAAATAATATAGGAGGTAAAACTAATGGCTAAAAAATCTATGATTGCTAAGAACAAACGCCCAGCGAAGTTCTCTACTCAAGCATACACTCGCTGTGAACGTTGTGGACGTCCACACTCAGTTTACCGCAAGTTTAAACTTTGCCGTGTTTGCTTCCGTGAATTGGCATACAAAGGTCAAATCCCAGGTGTCACAAAAGCATCTTGGTAATTTAAGATATCAAGGGCGTTAAAACTCCAAGTGAAAATAGGAAACTTGACGAAGAAACTTTAGTTTCTAGGAAAGTTTATCTTTTTCACACAGAGTTTAGCCCGGGTTCAGTTGGGCTTGCCAATTTGAACACGAGCTACAGCTTTGGCAAAAAAGACCAATTTTCTTTGGAGCATCGCTCCTGCATCAAATTGCCTATTTTTGCTCTCGCTGTTACGCTCTCTGTATCATGTATTAACTAGCAAGTGCAACTTGCAAACTACTAGTAAGAGGAGAAATTATAATGGTTATGACTGACCCAATCGCAGACTTCCTTACACGTATTCGTAACGCTAACCAAGCAAAACACGAAGTACTTGAAGTACCTGCATCAAACATCAAAAAAGGGATTGCTGAAATCCTTAAACGCGAAGGTTTTGTAAAAAACGTTGAATTCATCGAAGATGACAAACAAGGCATCATCCGTGTATTCTTGAAATACGGACAAAACGGTGAAAAAGTTATCACAAACTTGAAACGTGTATCTAAACCAGGTTTGCGTGTTTACAAAAAACGTGAAGATCTTCCAAAAGTTCTTAACGGACTTGGAATTGCTATCCTTTCAACTTCTGAAGGTTTGCTTACTGATAAAGAGGCACGCCAAAAGAACGTTGGTGGAGAAGTTATCGCTTACGTTTGGTAATATTTAGCTCCCAATTTCGTTGTGACTCTTCGTTATTGTCTCTTGCCTAACCCAAAGTTATGTCTGCGAGACGATGCCTTGATTCACTTAGAAATTGAGACCTAAACATTAACTTTTAAATCAAAAAAGATTTAAACCCCGTGAAAACTGGCCCGCAAAGGCCTGACAATTTAACAGGAGAATAGAAAACATGTCACGTATTGGTAATAAAGTTATCGTGTTGCCTGCTGGTGTTGAAATCACTAACAATGACAACGTTGTAACTGTAAAAGGACCTAAAGGAGAACTTACTCGTACGTTCTCAAAAGATATTGAAATCCGTGTGGAAGGTACTGAAGTAACTCTTCACCGTCCAAACGATTCAAAAGAAATGAAAACAATCCACGGAACAACTCGTGCCCTTTTGAACAACATGGTTACTGGTGTATCAGAAGGATTCAAGAAAGAACTTGAAATGCGCGGGGTTGGATACCGTGCACAACTTCAAGGATCAAAACTTGTTTTGGCTGTTGGTAAATCACACCCAGATGAAGTTGAAGCTCCAGAAGGAATTACTTTTGAACTTCCAAACCCAACAACAATCGTTGTTAGCGGAATTTCAAAAGAAGTAGTTGGTCAAACAGCTGCTTATGTACGTAGCCTTCGTTCACCTGAACCATACAAAGGTAAAGGGATCCGTTATGTTGGTGAATACGTTCGCCGCAAAGAAGGTAAAACAGGTAAATAATGTAGTTTGGTTGTTTTTCAACCAACCTTCATCTTACCAACTCAGTGCTTAGCACATGATTTTAAAATTAAGAGGTGAAAATTGTGATTTCGAAACCAGATAAAAACAAAATCCGTCAAAAACGCCACCGTCGCGTTCGCGGAAAACTCTCTGGAACTGCTGATCGCCCACGTTTGAACGTATTCCGTTCTAATACAGGCATCTACGCTCAAGTGATTGATGACGTAGCGGGTGTAACGCTCGCAAGCGCTTCAACTCTTGACAAAGAAGTTTCAAAAGGAACTAAAACTGAACAAGCCGTTGTTGTCGGCAAACTTGTTGCTGAACGTGCAGTTGCTAAAGGTATTTCTGAAGTGGTGTTCGACCGCGGTGGATATCTATATCACGGACGTGTTAAAGCTTTGGCTGATGCAGCTCGTGAAAACGGATTGAAATTCTAATAGGAGGACACTAGAAAATGGCATTTAAAGATAATGCAGTTGAACTTGAAGAACGCGTAGTTGCCATCAACCGTGTAACAAAAGTTGTTAAAGGTGGACGTCGTCTTCGTTTTGCAGCTCTTGTAGTTGTTGGTGACCGTAATGGCCGTGTTGGATTTGGTACTGGTAAAGCTCAAGAAGTTCCAGAAGCAATCCGTAAGGCTGTTGAAGATGCTAAGAAAAACTTGATCGAAGTTCCTATGGTTGGAACAACAATTCCACACGAAGTAACATCAGTATTTGGTGGAGCTCGTGTATTGTTGAAACCAGCTATCGAAGGGGCTGGGGTTGCTGCAGGTGGAGCAGTTCGTGCCGTTGTCGAATTGGCAGGTATTGCAGATGTTACATCTAAATCACTTGGATCAAACACTCCAATCAACATCGTTCGTGCAACTGTTAACGGTTTGGCACAATTGAAACGCGCTGATGAAGTTGCTGCCCTTCGTGGTATTTCAGTTTCTGACTTGGCTTAAGAAAGGAGATTCAAATGGCTCAAATTAAAATTACTTTGACTAAGTCTCCAATCGGACGCATCCCGTCACAACGTAAAACTGTTGTAGCACTTGGACTTGGCAAATTGAACAGCTCTGTTATTAAAGAAGATAACCCAGCAGTACGTGGTATGATCACTGCTGTATCTCACTTGGTAACAGTTGAAGAAGTAAAATAATCTATTTAAGATAGAAACAAAGTTTTCAGGGGTATGAGAGGTTCTCATCCCCTAAAACTAAATATAAGTATAGGCGAGTTTGTAGTTAGGACACCTTTTCCTGATTACATGCGTTAGCAATTTACAAAAGAGGAGAAAATAAATAATGAAACTTCATGAATTACAACCTGCTACAGGTTCACGTAAAGTCCGCAACCGTGTTGGTCGTGGTACTTCATCTGGTAATGGTAAAACTTCTGGCCGTGGTCAAAAAGGTCAAAAAGCTCGTAGCGGTGGCGGTGTACGTCTTGGTTTTGAAGGTGGACAAACTCCATTGTTCCGTCGTCTTCCAAAACGTGGATTTACAAACATCAACGCTAAAGAATATGCTATTGTGAACCTTGATCAATTGAACGCCTTTGAAGATGGTGCTGAAGTAACTCCAGTAGTACTTGTAGAATCAGGAATTGTAAAAGCTGAAAAATCAGGTATCAAAATTCTTGGTAACGGAGAATTGACTAAGAAGTTGACTGTTAAAGCAGCTAAATTCTCTAAATCAGCTGAAGAAGCTATCACTGCTAAAGGTGGTTCAGTTGAAGTCATCTAAGTGAGGTGACCTATGTTTTTTAAATTATTAAAAGATGCATTTAAGGTGAAACAAGTACGGTCGAAGATTTTATTTACGATCTTCATCATTCTTGTTTTCCGCATTGGGACCACGATTACAGTGCCTGGTGTAAATGCGAAAATTCTGAACAACCTTCAAGATGTGTCCTTCTTGAACATGCTCAGTTTGGTTTCTGGGAATGCCATGAGGAACTTCTCAGTTTTCGCATTAGGGGTTAGCCCATACATCACAGCTTCGATCGTCGTACAACTTTTGCAAATGGATCTGTTACCTAAGTTTGTTGAATGGGGCAAACAAGGGGAAGTTGGTCGAAGAAAGCTCAACCAAGCAACACGCTATATTTCTTTGGTTCTAGCCTTTGTTCAATCCATCGGGATTACAGCAACCTTCCACACCTTGTCTCAGGCGAAATTAGTCGCAACTCCAAATACCAAAACCTATCTATTAATCGGTGCAATTCTGACGACCGGTTCCATGATTGTGACTTGGCTTGGAGAGCAAATCACAGATAAAGGGTATGGTAATGGTGTTTCAATGATTATCTTTGCAGGGATTGTGTCATCAATTCCTGAGATGATTAAAGAAATCTATGAAAATGCATTTGTGAACGTTCGTTCTGGTCAAATGACCAATTCCCTCATTTTTGTTGGGGTATTAATCCTTGCTGTCTTGGTTATTGTTTACTTTACAACCTTTGTAGAGCAAGCACAATACAAGATTCCAATCCAATATACAAAGATTGCACAAGGAGCTCCATCAAGTTCTTACCTTCCTTTGAAAGTAAACCCAGCAGGGGTTATTCCTGTCATCTTCGCTAGTTCGATTACAGCAGCGCCTGCTGCGATTTTCCAAGTGATTAGCGCTATGGGTTACAATGCAGGATGGGTGAAAACAGCTCAAGCCATGTTGGCTACAAACACACCAACTGGTGTGGCAATGTATGCCTTATTGATCATTCTCTTCACCTTCTTCTACACGTTTGTTCAGATCAATCCTGAAAAAACGGCAGAAAACCTTCAAAAGAGTGGTGCCTATATCCCAGGCGTCCGCCCTGGTAAGGGGACAGAAGAGTTTATGTCTCGTTTGCTACGTCGTTTAGCAAGCGTCGGATCAGTATTCCTTGGCTTTATTACCATCATTCCAATCCTAGCTCGAGATTTATTTGGTTTGACAGATGCAGTTGCTCTTGGAGGAACTAGTTTGTTAATCATTATTTCAACAGGTATTGAGGGAATGAAACAATTAGAAGGCTACTTATTAAAACGTAAGTATGTCGGATTTATGGACACAACAACAGAATAGAATAAGGTTGACTTTGTCAGCCTTCTATTTTGTTTTTAAATGGAAATAGGAATTCGCTCCTGCTTCCATTTAAAAACAAAATAAGGAGAATTCATCATGAATCTTTTAATTATGGGGTTGCCTGGAGCAGGTAAAGGAACTCAAGCAGCTAAAATCGTTGAAGAGTTTCACGTAGCGCACATCTCCACTGGAGATATGTTCCGCGCAGCAATGGCTAACCAAACTGAAATGGGTGTATTGGCAAAATCATTCATCGACAAAGGTGAATTGGTGCCCGATGATGTGACAAATGGGATTGTAAAAGAACGTTTGGCTCAAGACGACATTAAGGAAAAAGGATTCCTTTTGGACGGTTTTCCTCGCACGATTGAACAAGCTCATGCCTTGGATCAAATCTTGGTAGACCTTGGTTTGGAGCTTGAAGGAGTGATCAACATTGAAGTGGATCCATCATGTCTCCTCGAGCGCTTGAGTGGTCGCATCATCCATCGTGAAACAGGTGAAACCTTCCATAAAGTATTCAACCCACCAGCTGACTACAAGGAAGAAGACTATTACCAACGTGAAGATGACAAACCAGAAACAGTGAAACGCCGTCTGGATGTGAATATTGCTCAAGGTGAGCCAATTCTTGCTCATTACCGTGCAAAAGGATTGGTCCATGATATTGAAGGAAATCAAGACATCAACGACGTCTTCAAAGATATCCAAAAGGTCTTGGAGAATTTAAAATAAAAACGTTTTAGTCACTTGCAATATTTGACGACAAGTGATACAATTAGTTAGTCTGACTTATAATTGTTACCTCTGTGCTCAGAGGAATGAATCGAAATTTATGGAGGTACTTTTGCGTGGCAAAAGACGATGTGATTGAAGTAGAAGGTAAAGTAGTTGATACTATGCCGAATGCTATGTTTACGGTTGAACTTGAAAATGGACATCAGATTTTAGCAACAGTTTCTGGTAAAATTCGTAAAAACTATATTCGTATTTTAGCGGGAGATCGTGTTACAGTGGAGATGAGTCCGTACGATTTGACACGTGGACGTATCACATACCGCTTTAAATAATCGAAAAACTTGGAGGGATAAAAATGAAAGTAAGACCATCGGTCAAACCAATTTGCGAATACTGTAAAGTAATTCGTCGTAATGGTCGTGTTATGGTAATTTGCCCAGCAAATCCAAAACACAAACAACGTCAAGGATAAGATAGAAAGGAGAAAACATGGCTCGTATTGCTGGAGTTGACATTCCAAATGACAAACGTGTAGTAATTTCATTGACTTATGTGTACGGTATCGGACTTCCAACATCTAAGAAAATCCTTGCTGCTGCAGGCGTTTCTGAAGATATTCGTGTTCGCGATCTTACACCAGATCAAGAAGATGCTATCCGTCGTGAAGTTGACGCAATCAAAGTTGAAGGTGACCTTCGTCGTGAAGTAAACTTGAACATCAAACGCTTGATGGAAATCGGTTCATACCGCGGTATCCGTCACCGTCGTGGACTTCCAGTTCGTGGACAAAACACTAAAAACAATGCTCGCACTCGTAAAGGTAAAGCTGTTGCGATTGCAGGTAAGAAAAAATAAAATAAAATAAGGAGGTAAAAATCTTGGCTAAACCAACACGTAAACGTCGTGTGAAAAAGAATATCGAATCTGGTATTGCTCATATTCACGCTACATTTAACAACACAATTGTTATGATTACTGATGTGCATGGTAACGCAATCGCTTGGTCATCTGCAGGTGCACTTGGATTTAAAGGTTCTCGTAAATCTACACCATTTGCTGCTCAAATGGCATCAGAAGCTGCTGCAAAAGCTGCTCAAGAACACGGACTTAAATCTGTTGAAGTAACTGTTAAAGGTCCTGGTTCAGGTCGTGAGTCTGCTATTCGTGCACTTGCTGCTGCTGGTCTTGAAGTAACTGCAATCCGCGATGTAACTCCTGTACCACACAATGGTGCTCGTCCTCCAAAACGTCGCCGTGTATAATCATCAACAATTACACAGCTTTTCGTTTAAGAGGGAGTATAGCAAATGATTGAGTTTGAAAAACCAAATATAACAAAAATTGATGAAAACAAAGATTATGGCGTGTTTGTCGTAGAACCACTTGAACGTGGCTATGGTACAACACTTGGAAACTCACTTCGTCGTGTACTTCTGGCTTCACTTCCAGGTGCAGCTGTCACTTCAATCAACATTGAAGGTGTACTCCACGAATTTGATACCGTTCCAGGAGTCCGTGAAGACGTTATGCAAATTATTCTTAACGTTAAAGGAATCGCCGTTAAATCTTACGTCCAAGACGAAAAGATTATTGAACTTGATGTAGAAGGACCTGCAGAAGTAACTGCTGGAGATATTCTTACTGATAGTGACATCGAAATTGTAAACCCTGATCATTATCTATTTACAATCGGAGAAGGAGCATCTTTGAAAGCAACGCTTACTGTAAACAGTGGACGTGGCTATGTTCCAGCTGATCAAAACAAAAAAGATGATGCACCAGTGGGAACACTTGCTGTAGATTCAATCTATACGCCAGTGACTAAAGTCAATTACCAAGTTGAACCAGCACGCGTTGGTAGCAACGATGGCTTTGACAAGCTAACCCTTGAAATTTTGACAAATGGGACAATCATTCCAGAAGATGCCTTAGGTTTGTCTGCTCGTATTTTGACAGAACACCTAAATCTATTCACAAACTTAACTGAAATTGCTATTGCAACAGACGTTATGAAGGAAGTAGATACAACTTCTGATGATCGCATTTTAGAACGTACGATCGAAGAATTAGATCTTTCAGTTCGTTCATATAACTGTTTGAAACGTGCTGGCATTAATACTGTTTACGATTTGACTGAAAAATCAGAAGCAGAAATGATGAAAGTTCGTAACTTGGGACGTAAGAGTCTTGAAGAAGTTAAAATCAAACTTGCCGACTTAGGCCTTGGGTTAAAAAACGATAAATAGAGGAGGAATACATGGCTTACCGTAAACTAGGACGCACTAGCTCACAACGTAAAGCGATGCTTCGCGATTTGACTACAGATCTTATCATCAATGAAGCAATTGTAACAACTGAAGCACGTGCGAAAGAAATCCGTAAATCAGTTGAAAAAATGATTACTTTGGGTAAACGTGGTGATTTGCATGCACGTCGTCAAGCTGCTGCATTCGTACGTAACGAAGTTGCATCACAAAACTTTGATGAAGAAACAGGTAAATACTCAGAAACAACTGCACTTCAAAAATTGTTCTCTGAATTAGCACCTCGTTATGCTGAGCGCAATGGTGGATATACTCGTATCCTTAAAACTGAACCACGTCGTGGTGATGCTGCGCCAATGGCTATCATCGAATTGGTATAATATCATCAATTTTGTTGAGTGTTATGATGATGGAATACACTGTTATTCTTAGTCTAGCTCTGGTCTACCGCTGGGGATTTTCCCCAGCGGGAACACTCATCATATTGAATGAATGGTAGACGCTTGTTTACGAAATTGCTTTAATTTAAAACAATTTCGTAAGCAGGCGTTTTGTCTTGTTTTCGTGAGTAGTCGAGAATAGCAAAAAATGATATAATGGAACCCATATCTCCAATAGAAGAAAAAGGATTCAATGACAAAACAACAAGCAATTAAATTACTAAAAGAGAAGTACCTTAGTAATATGAAAGAGGATTCGGAACTCTTTGTCGGAGTTGAATTAGAGTTTCCGATTGTAGAAACAAATGGAAACAAAACAAATATAGAGGTGACGAAAAATCTTTTTCAAACCTTAGCCAACTTATCAGATTTTGAAGTCGAAAAAAGAGATGACAATCAAAATCCCATTCAATTGATTCACTGTTCTTCTAAAGATCGTATTCTATTCGAGTTGAGTTACAATACAATTGAATTTGCATTTGAGAGAGCTCATTCTATAAATGAGGTAGCCAAACGTTTTGAGGCTTATTTGAAGATCATTCAACCGATTTTGCAAGAAAATAATCACGAAATCCAAGGGCACGGAATCCATCCTTTGTGGAAAGAAAATGATAATAGCCCAGTGAAAATCGAACGATACAAGATGTTAATGGCTTTCCTTGCAATGAATGGTACAGGGATGAGGACACACTCCTATCCTTCATACGGAGCATTTATATGCGGAAATCAGGTTCAATTGGATGTAAGGCGCGATAACTATCTTCGCATCATTAATGCATTTAATAAAATTGAAGCAGCAAAAGCATATTTGTTTTCCAACTCAGAATTTTCTGCAGAAGCTTGGGATACAAAAATTGCCAGAGATATTTTCTGGGAAGAATCCTTACATGGTTATTATAAGGAGAATGTAGGGATTTATCCTAAGGACTACCAAAGCGAAGAAGAGTTTTTTAATAATCTCGCTAAAACGGCTATTTTTACGGCAACTAGAGGGGGCAAATCATATTATTTTAAACCAATTCGAGTGGAAGATTATCTAGATCAAAAAGAAATTACAGCCTATACGGCTGATGGAAATGAGAAGATCATTAAGCCTGTAAAAGAAGATCTAAAACAACATCGAAGTTACCAATTTCAAGATTTAACTGCTCGTGGGACTGTGGAATTTAGAAGTGTTTGTACGCAACCGTTAGAAACCACCTTTGCCCCGATTGCCTTTGAGTTGGGCTTATTTGTACAGTTAGAAAAACTAGAAGACTATTTAGAAGATTCTTCATTCATTAACAATGAAGAACTGGATTATCGAAAACTTAGAAAGAAATATTCAAAGAAAATTCTAAGTAAAGAAGAAAAAGAAGCGATCCAATCCTTTTCAAAAGATCTTCTAGACATAGCTGAAGCAGGTTTAATGAAAAGAGGCTACAAGGAAGAAAAATTTCTTATCATTACCAAAGAACTAGACTAATAGAAAAGCCTTTTTACAGGCTTTTCTTTATTACTTTCAAAAAAACTTTCAAAAAAATAAAATTTTTTGGAA